>URRF01000067.1 GCA_900550145.1 uncultured Mollicutes bacterium | reverse complement strand
TGGGAATATTTGAGAAAAAATTACAGAAGATTGCAAAGCTGGGCGAACAGCACCATAGCGAGCATACCTAGAACAGAAGCTCCTATAACCACGCCTAAAGACCACGACGACATCTCTACTGCCATCATCAGATCTAGTCCAAAACCAACTAGTTCTAACAGTTGAAGATAGATCTTCAACTATAGTTTCTTTCCATATATAACTACCCGTTAATATGCATAAATCTGTAATTATCGCTTTCGTTCCATATTTTCTAATTACTTCTAATTGAGATTCACTACTGTTTCCCCAAATTTGCCCTTCAGACAATAAAGTTAAATCATGTTCTTTCATTTTATCGCCACCTTTAGTTTAGCTTTGCTAGAATTTTCTATTTCATAAGAATATAATCTATCTAATTGTTCGGATGTAATATAGATTACTTTACCACCTTTAGGATTTATTTTAGTATTTCCGAATACTATCCATATTGCATTAACTGATGTTTTTGGCAATGGTGCTTCTCCGTCTGTGAAAATTATTTTATTTTCTACTCTTTTTGAAAAAGCATTTACAGCCACATCAAAATTAGTTCCTCCACCGCCAATGAATTTCATATTTTCGATATCTTTTTCAGTTCTTATTTCTGTAAAACCATAGAATTGTGTATCAAAACATCCAACTTTTAATTTAGAATGTTTGAGAATATTTTTGCATTCTCTTAAGAATTTCTTTAGTAGGATTTCATTTATTGAACCACTTGTATCTAGTACAATTTCTGTTTCTGGTATTGATTGTTCTTCTAAATTAGCGACTACTAATCCGTCTTCTATGGTAGCATTTTTATATGACCAATCGACATCATATTTAACTGCTTCTCTTAAAACATATCTCCAATCAATTATTGGTTTAGAAGTTCCTATATTAGTGATATTTCTTATATCACTATTAGTTAACATTCCGGCTTTTAAGGCCTGTTTAGAAATTGCATCTCTTAGTTCTTCTAGTTGTCTTTTCTTCTCTTGAAGATTCTTTTTGAAAGCATTTTTTTCTCCCATGTTTTGTAATTCGTCTTTTTTCTTTTTAAGTTCTTTTTGTTCATCTTTTTGTTTTTTTACAGCATCTTCCCACATACTGTGAGTGTCATTATAAACATTATTATTTTCTTGTTGTTCGTTTAATAACTTTTCATATAATTGTTCTGCATCATAATTTATTGCATCTGGAATATCAATTCCTCCATCTACAATTTTTAGTCCGTCTTTTTTTAGGAATTGATTAATAACTGCATCTGTAGCAATGTTCCATGATCGTTGTTTTTTTTCTTTGCTTCTTGCTATGTGATTAAAAGCAATATGGCATACTTCGTGAGCAAAAATAAAGGTTTGTTCTTCTACACTTATTTTTTCCAAAAAATCAGGATTATAATAAATTGTTTTTCCATCTGTTCCGGCAGTAGGTATATCTTTACTTTCTTTATAATCTACACTTGCGATTACGCTTCCAAAAAAAGGATATTTGACAAGCATTTTTCTTTTTATTGTGCTTATATCATATTTCATAATTTATTCCTCAAATTTGTGCGACTAATGATAGTATTTCGTTATTTATTTTTTTATTATTTATTGTAGTTGCCGTTACGATTATTACACAATTTTTTGGTAATTCAAATGTAGATATTTTTCTATATTTTAATAACTCACAAAATTTTAGTTGTTCTTCTTTTGGTATGGAATCTATTTTATCAATTACTAGTAATTTACTAGTATTTGTATTTAATATTTGATTTAACCATTTTGGTGGCATAAAATTGATATCATCGTAATAACCATTTAATTCTTTTATGTCAATATTTGCTGGTAATACAATTGAATCTTCTAAATCTTGACCAAATATAAAATCAACTAATATAGGTGCTATATTTGCTTTTACATATGATAATAACATTTCTTTTTTTTCTCTCATATTGTTTTAGTCAACTCCTTAAGTTTTTGTTCGGCAATAATTTCTAATCTGTTTTCATCTCCATGTGTCCACA
>URRF01000066.1 GCA_900550145.1 uncultured Mollicutes bacterium | reverse complement strand
TGGGAATATTTGAGAAAAAATTACAGAAGATTGCAAAGCTGGGCGAACAGCACCACTGCGTTTACACCTATAGATGAAGCTTCTAATAGCATTCTCATTGACCATGCGGACATCATTATCGTCATCATCAGATCTAGTCCAAAACCAACTAGTTCTACCAGTTAAAGATCTATCTTCATCTATAGTATCTTCACATAAATAACTACCTGTTAAAACACATAAATCTGTAATTGCAGATTTTATTCCATATTTTCTAATTACTTCTAATCGAGGTTCACTACTGTTTCCCCAAATTTGTCCTTCAGACAATAAAGTTAAACCATGTTCTTTCATTTTATCACCATTTTTATTTAAATTGTTTTTTATGATAACATAAAAAAAGGAAATTAGCAAAACTAATTTCTCACTTTTATCATTTAAAATCTTATTTATTTATATAATCCGTGTATTTTTTGTCTATCTATTTCGAGTAAATCATCTAATTTCCATTCATTTTCTATTTTAGTTAAGGAAAAATCTATTGTATATTTTACTCTATCAGTCATTTTTTTCATATTTTCTAATTTGTAATCCCAAAATTTAGATGTATCTGTTGTAGTTGTTCCTTCTTTATAGAATTCTTCTTTGTTGCTTTCTAAGTATTTATCAGCATCGTCTATTACTTTTCTTAAATCATATACTTCTATTTCAGTAGTGACCACTGCTTTATCATTTGTAACTACTTCATCTGTTATTTTGTATTTTAAATCTTTGTATTGCCTTTTAATTACGTCTTTGTATGTGTTTATTTGTGATTCAGTTAGGTTTTCGCTAGCCATAACAGAATCAAGTTGTATAAGTACATCACTGCTTAGGGATGTATAATCAGAAAATAATTTTTGTACTTCTCCTTTTGGTGTATTTGTTTCGCTTTTACCACAACCAGTTAGTATTAAAATAAATGCAAATAAAAATATTAGTAATTTTTTCATATTTCCTCCTTGTTAATATGATTTACCAATATTTTAATTTTTATACTAATATTCGCAGTTACCTGGAGTTCTTGGATATGGAATAACATCTCTTATGTTATCTACACCTGTTAGATATATAAGTAATCTTTCGAATCCCATTCCAAAGCCAGAATGAATGCAACCACCAAATTTTCTTAAGTTTAAGTACCATTCCATTCCAGATTCTTCAATGCCTAATTCTTTAATTCTATTTAATAGTTTTTCGTAAGATTCTTCTCTTTGACTTCCTCCTATTAATTCTCCTGCACCAGGAACTTCTAAGTCAACCGCTGCCACTGTTTTACCATCTTCATTTTGTTTCATGTAAAATGCTTTTATATCTTTTGGCCAATCTGTTATAAATACTGGTCCATCAAAATATTCAGTTATATATTTTTCATGTTCTTTTGCAATATCTTCACCATAAGCCGGTTCAAATTCCCATTTTACTTTGGCTTCTTTTAATATAGTAATAACATCTTCATGACGTATTCTAGTAAATTTGCTATTTATTAATTTATTTAGTTTGTTTAGTAATCCTTTTTCTACGAATTTATCTAAAAATTCCATTTCGTCTTTGCAATGTTCTAATACGTATTTGACTATAAATTTAAGCATATCTTCCATTATATCCATGTCTTTGTTTAAATCGCAGAATGCAATTTCTGGTTCAATCATCCAAAATTCTGATGCGTGTGTTTTGGTATTAGAGTTTTCTGCTCTAAATGTTGGACCAAAAGTATATGTTTTTTTGTATGCAAGTGCAAAAGTTTCTGCTTCTAATTGTCCTGATACGGTAAGTGCTGCTGGTTTATTGAAGAAATCTTTATCATATTCTAATTTACCAGTTTTAGCCACTTTATTTAAATCAAGTGTTGTTACTTGAAACATTTGTCCAGCACCTTCGCAATCACTTGATGTAATTAATGGTGCATGGAAATATACATAGCCATTATTTTGAAAATATGTATGTATTGCATGTGCTGCTATACTTCTTACTCTAAATACTGCTTGGAATAGATTTGTTCTTGGTCTTAAGTATGCTTGTTCTCTTAAGAATTCTCTAGTATGTTGTTTTGGTTGCATAGGATATTCATCTGGACAATCTCCTAATAGTTTTACATTTGTAGCTCTTAATTCTATTGTTTGTCCACTACCAACTGAGGAAACTATTTCACCAGTTACTTCTATACTAGAACCATTTTTAATTTTTAGTATTTCTTCAAATTCTTTTAGTTTGTTATCATAAACTATTTGTAAATGTTTGAAACATGTACCATCAGAAAAATCAATAAAACCAAATTCTTTTTGTTTTCTATGATTTCTAACCCAACCACAAACAGTAACTTTTTTTCCTACATAATCACCACTTAAAATATCTTTTACGTCTAGCATAATATCCCTCCTTAAAATAAAAAATCTATAATCTAAGGGTTCAATTTGAACGGTACCACCTTAGTTCATAGATTTTATGCTCTTAATATTATAACGGAATTACCGCTTCTGTTCTACTTTGTTCCTCAGAAGACTCAGAGTGTTATTCATATATCTATATTAACTTGTTTTCACTATACCAAGCTCACTAATAATAATCGAATATATTACTTCTCTCTTCAACGTTTATAGATAGAATATATCATATATATTGTAATTTGTAAATATTTTTAATTTAGGATATTTTTTAATTTTTTTTCTGGAATTTTTACTATCACTTTATCTTTTAATATAT
>URRF01000065.1 GCA_900550145.1 uncultured Mollicutes bacterium | reverse complement strand
TGAAGCTGCCGGAGGAACACCGCCCTATCGGAAAGTACGGACGGATGCACCGGGAGTATTTAAGAGAAGTCCACCCAGCCAAATTGAACACCTTGACCTTGACAGGGGAGTTATGGACATACCTTGCAGACCTGAACGAACAGGCACAGGAACGGTTAGACACCATCATGGAGCAGATGAAAGATGCCGAGGGCGTGACCGAGGAATTGAAACGAACCCAACAAATGGAATGGGTGCGGCGTTGCAATAACATTCACAACCGGGCAGAAGAAATTATTTTGCAAGAGATGATTTATTCATAACGGTATGGTAGAATGATTATGACAAATCGAAAGTTGACAAGGAGTTTTGATAGCGTGAAAAAAAAAGTTTATGGAAGAAGTTTTAATTGATGATAATATGGTTTTTGATATTGATAATTTAAAAGGATTTCTTAATGATACCAGTTCATTTGGGTTTATAGCTAAAGAAAATAATAAAATTATAGGATTTGCATATTGCTATACACTTTTAAGACCTGATGGAAAAACAATGTTTTATTTACACTCAATAGGAATGTTACCTAACTATCAAGACAAAGGTTATGGTTCAAAATTATTATCTTTTATTAAGGAATATTCTAAAGAGATTGGTTGTTCTGAAATGTTTTTAATAACTGATAAAGGTAATCCTAGAGCTTGCCATGTATATGAAAAATTAGGTGGTAAAAATGATTATAAAGATGAAATAGTATATGTATATGATTATGAAAAAGGTGATAAATAAATGAATATAGTTGAAAATGAAATATGTATAAGAACTTTAATAGATGATGATTTTCCTTTGATGTTAAAATGGTTAACTGATGAAAGAGTATTAGAATTTTATGGTGGTAGAGATAAAAAATATACATTAGAATCATTAAAAAAACATTATACAGAGCCTTGGGAAGATGAAGTTTTTAGAGTAATTATTGAATATAACAATGTTCCTATTGGATATGGACAAATATATAAAATGTATGATGAGTTATATACTGATTATCATTATCCAAAAACTGATGAGATAGTCTATGGTATGGATCAATTTATAGGAGAGCCAAATTATTGGAGTAAAGGAATTGGTACAAGATATATTAAATTGATTTTTGAATTTTTGAAAAAAGAAAGAAATGCTAATGCAGTTATTTTAGACCCTCATAAAAATAATCCAAGAGCAATAAGGGCATACCAAAAATCTGGTTTTAGAATTATTGAAGATTTGCCAGAACATGAATTACACGAGGGCAAAAAAGAAGATTGTTATTTAATGGAATATAGATATGATGATAATGCCACAAATGTTAAGGCAATGAAATATTTAATTGAGCATTACTTTGATAATTTCAAAGTAGATAGTATTGAAATAATCGGTAGTGGTTATGATAGTGTGGCATATTTAGTTAATAATGAATACATTTTTAAAACAAAATTTAGTACTAATAAGAAAAAAGGTTATGCAAAAGAAAAAGCAATATATAATTTTTTAAATACAAATTTAGAAACTAATGTAAAAATTCCTAATATTGAATATTCGTATATTAGTGATGAATTATCTATACTAGGTTATAAAGAAATTAAAGGAACTTTTTTAACACCAGAAATTTATTCTACTATGTCAGAAGAAGAACAAAATTTGTTAAAACGAGATATTGCCAGTTTTTTAAGACAAATGCACGGTTTAGATTATACAGATATTAGTGAATGTACTATTGATAATAAACAAAATGTATTAGAAGAGTATATATTGTTGCGTGAAACTATTTATAATGATTTAACTGATATAGAAAAAGATTATATAGAAAGTTTTATGGAAAGACTAAATGCAACAACAGTTTTTGAGGGTAAAAAGTGTTTATGCCATAATGATTTTAGTTGTAATCATCTATTGTTAGATGGCAATAATAGATTAACTGGAATAATTGATTTTGGAGATTCTGGAATTATAGATGAATATTGTGATTTTATATACTTACTTGAAGATAGTGAAGAAGAAATAGGAACAAATTTTGGAGAAGATATATTAAGAATGTATGGAAATATAGATATTGAGAAAGCAAAAGAATATCAAGATATAGTTGAAGAATATTATCCTATTGAAACTATTGTTTATGGAATTAAAAATATTAAACAGGAATTTATCGAAAATGGTAGAAAAGAAATTTATAAAAGGACTTATAAAGATTGATTATATAATATATGAAAAGCTATTATAAAAGACATTAGTATTAAATAGTTTAAAAAAATGAAAAATAATAAAGGAAAAAAATATTTCTTAAAATTGTGATAGGGGTTGTTCTTGCTTGTATTTTATTTGTTTGTTTTCTTTATACGAACAATGAGATCGGCGTGACTTCATCTAAGCTGGAGGCAGATATTCGTTCGTCGCAGAAGATTAAGGATGATTGGACGGTCGATGGAAGCGTTTCCAGCACGATGGCTGCATATATTTCTTACCCTCAGGATTTGAGTGACCATTCTTTTTCCGTCTATGTCAATCGTCCAGGACTTTCCTTCGGATATTTTTTCCGTGGAGGTGGAACTCTTTCGGGGATTCAAAGAGGAATTGTGGAGTTTACTGTAGAGGGATATAATGAACGAGCATTTATTTCTATGAATCAACAGCAGGTGCAACAACTTGAAATAGATGATGGCAACACAATTCAAGTGGTTGATATTGACCGCAATAAACCTTTTGCGATTGTCTTGCCTATAAATGCGGGTAATATTACTTTTTATGATGTAAATAGAAATACTGTGGAATATTGGAATAATCCTCTTTGACAAATTCCAGTTTGTCGTGCTAAAAATTCAACTGAATAATCCCAGCAAAAACCGCTGCTACATGGAAGCCAACAAACCATGCAACAGCGGTTTTTCTTTATCGTTTTTTCCTCTGGCTGATAGGCGTTCCCATTTTCTTTGATTTTTTGAGAATCCGAATCAGCCAGC
>URRF01000064.1 GCA_900550145.1 uncultured Mollicutes bacterium | reverse complement strand
CCGTTAATGTTTTAAAAAATTTGAGACATTTTCCTAAATTATTGACACATTTTTGCCAATTTTCTTTACTTTATTATCACAAGAAAGTCCACCTTTTAATACTTTAAATTTAGGAACTCTTACATCATATTTATCAAAGTATTTAACATCACCCGTTATTACTCCATCATAAACCATATCAAGAAACATATCTGGATCAGTTATAATTTCTTTTATACCATTAATTTCAATTATTGTATCCAAAGTAACAACATCTTCTTCTGGTTCACAAATTTTGGGTATAGACATTTCTCTTATCTCCTCATATTCATCAAAAAACAATACTTTCTCGATAGCATAATTAGTAGTTAAAATAAGAGAAAGTATTACACCATCCTCAAAAAGAACTGCCTCCGTTAAAAATATTAAAGTATGTTCTAAATCAATTACCTTATCATAACGACTAATTTTTAATCTATCAATTGGCAATTTAACAATATATGTATATTGTTCCCCTAAATCCTTTCTTTCAATTACTACTTTACTCTCATCTTTCCTCTTTAAAACACATCTTTCTGTACCAATCATTTTTTCATTTACCTTCATAAAACACCCCATACCAAATTTGTATTTATTCTAACATATTTTTATTTTTTTAACAAATATTTTATTTTAATAATATTTATGATAATATATGATTGAGGTGTAGTAATATGAAAAGAATTGACAAAATCAACTATTATTTAGATATAGCAGAATCTGTGCTTGAAAGAAGTACATGTATAAGAAGATGTTTTGGTGCGGTTATAGTTAAAAACGATGAAATTATATCTACTGGATATAATGGTGCCCCAAGAGGAAGAAAAAACTGTTCTGATCTTGGATATTGTATGAGAGAAAAACTAAATATACCAAGAGGAGAAAGATATGAACTATGTAGAAGTGTTCATGGAGAAGAAAATGCTATAATAAGTGCATCTAGAAAAGATATGATAGGTAGTTCTCTATATTTAGTAGGTAAAAATTTTGAAAACGATGAATATGTTAAAGACGCTAGACCATGTGCTATGTGTAAAAGAGTTATAATAAATTCTGGAATAGAAAAAATATATATTAGAAATGATAAAGAAAAATATACGGAAATAAACGTTAATGATTTTATTACTAATGACGAATCATTAAAAGGTATACTTGGCTACTAATGAATGTAATAGGAATAATAGCGGAGTATAATCCATTTCATAATGGACATTTATATCAAATAAATAAGATTAAAGAATTATACAAAGATTGCATTATTATTGTCGTTTTAAATGGAAATTTTACCCAAAGAGGAGAAGTTTCTATCATTAACAAATGGAAGAAAACTGAAATATTATTAAATAATAGTGTTGATCTTGTTGTTGAATTACCAATTTTCTACGGAATAAACAATTCAAATATATTCGCACATGGGTCTATTGAAATACTAAATAATTTAGGTATAAATATATTGGCTTTCGGTAGTGAAATAAATGACATAAACATTATAAGAAATGCTTTACATAAAAAAAACACAAACGAATACAACAACCTTGTAAAAAAGTACTTAGATAAAGGAAATAACTATGCATTCTCTTCATTTAATGCATTAAATGACTTAACAGGTATAAAAATAAATACACCAAACAATATTTTAGCACTATCTTATTTAGAAGAAATTGTTAATAATAAATACAATATTAAACCATTAAACATAAAAAGAACAAATAACTATCATAGTAATAATTTAGAGAAAATAAGCAGTGCAAGTGCAATAAGAAATGGTATAAAAGAAAATAAAGATATATCTATTGCAGTTCCAAATATCACACTAAATTATTTAGATGATATAGTATTTATTGATGATTACTTCGATTTATTAAAATACAAAATATTATCTAGTAACAACTTAAATATTTATCATGACGTTATAGAAGGAATAGATAATAGAATATATAAATATATAAAACAAAGATTGATAAATTTGGCAACATAATATATGATATAAAACAAATGAAATAAAATTATGTAGGGGGAAATATGAACCAGGATTTACATGATACCATTATTATGTTTTATAATTCAGCTGATTATCAAAAAATTAATAGAAGAAATTATGAGTCATGTTATAGAGCATTTGAGGATTATTGCAATAAGATTTATGGAAATTGCTCAGTAAAGAAATTGTTTGAAGATAATATAATTATAACGAGTATAACCAATTCTTGTGTTGAATACTTCAATTCCAGTAAAAGAGCCAGAAGTCTTGCAGCTGTGGAGAGGTATCTGATAGCTATAGATAATTTTTATCAATGGCTAAGAGGAATGGGAGTTAAGTGTGAAAAGTTAGATGACAGGTGTAATAAAAAATATTTGAAGGAGCAGATATGCAGCCGGATTGGAATTCCAATAGAACATGATGAATATATTCCTATATCTGATGAAACGGTAGAAAAAATAGAAAAAATGGTAGAACAGTTAAAGCCTAACAAGTTTTATCCGTATGGACAAAAGCTTATATTTGAACTAATGATTAAATATGGCTTTAAGACTCAGATTATATTGGGAATATCAAAGGATGCATATAATCCGGTGGATAGAACACTTGTTATAACCAACAAAGTATATGGAAACATAATAAAATACATGAAAATGGCACTAAGTGCAGACTTTGGAGATGTATTTAGTATAGTGATTTCAAGTATATTTATACCATTCTTGCCATTACTCCCAATACAAATGCTATTGCAAGATTTCTTGTATGATTTGTCACAGATAGCAATTCCATATGATGACGTAGATGAAGAATTCTTAGCAAAACCTAAAAAATGGAGTACAAAAGGAATTAGCAAATTTATGAATGTAATGGGAATTACAAGTTCAGTAATAGATGTAATAGCGTTCGTGGGATTCTGGTTCTTATTTGGATATGGAGCACAAAAAGAAACATACTTCCAAACAGCCTGGTTTGTAGAATGTTTAATATCAGAAACGATGATAATCCACTATGTTAGAACAGCTAAAAAACCATTCATAGAATCAAGAGCAAACAAATGGCTAACACTTGGAACAATAGCTACAATAGTAGGCAC
>URRF01000063.1 GCA_900550145.1 uncultured Mollicutes bacterium | reverse complement strand
ATTAATGTAAATGCATTTCTCTTTTTTCTCATATCCTTATCTCCTTCTATTTATAGTTTTCTAGCATTTAACAGACAATAAAAAAAGAATTCTATCAATAGACAGAATTCTCAAATATTTTTCTTTTGTATTACTAGTAAATTTATTTCTTCACATATATTCACTCATATATATTTGCTTTAGGTGCAATTATAACTGGTATTACATTACATGTTTCATTTTTTGAACTTTTATAAATTTTCGAATTTTTTTCGTCTGCTTTAGTAAATGCAAACGCATTATTATTATCATATTCTTTATTTATCCAATAACACCTATTAGTAACTAAATAATTATATTTTAAATTATCAAATGTAAAATATCCATCTCTATTTATTACTTTATTTGTTATACTTTCTACTCTCTCATTATTATTTATTGTACCTATTACTTCATTAGAAAGTCCTTTTCTTATAATATAAGAATTAAGTATATCTTTTGATATTGGTTTTAATATATCTCCTATTTCTAAACTTCTTGTTGTGACTTTCCAATCTTTTACTATATTAGATAGAACTGTATCATAATCACTATATACACCACTTCCATATGTTCCATACAATGTAGGAAGAAGTATTACTGATGTATCTCCTAGTTTACTACTTACATCAAGTATATATGTTTGTAAACAAGTAGCGCTTACCTCATTACATAACTTGTTTGATACAACATCATATAAAATTTGTTTACCTAAATCATAATCGAAATCTACTGAATTATTATTAGCAATATACTGTTCTGCTTTAATAGAAATTACTATTTTAATTGGCATTCTCTTTTGATAAGTAGAATCATTTTGATATCTTTGCTCTTCATTTTTTGAAAATTCATAAGATTTGTTACCCCAAATGCTATCTAGCTTATCATTATCAGAGTCAAGAGGCCAAGATATAGCAACTTCAAAACTACTTTCTCCAGTTTGTTTTAGTGCATATTCTTTACTTAAATTAATATTAACATGAAATGGATAATCATGAGCAAGTGAATCTCTTAACTTATCTTCGCCTATTTCATCACCTTTATATTCATCATCTAATATTCTTGCAGATGTGATTGAATAGTTAATTTGTGCATCGGAATCACCGAAATTTTTAATATCAACTTTCTCATAAACTGTTTCCATTCCAGGATAAACATCAGATAATGATATTACTATATCATTCGATATTGCAGTCGAATTCTTTTGAAATTCTAAATTCCATGCTTTTACACCCATTTCCATTGAACCAGTTGCTAAACCACTATAAGCAAACCATGCCAAAGTAATGGATATAAATGAAATAGCAATGAAAAATATTGATAATAAATTCAATTTAACATACACCTTTAATTTATCTTTCATTGCTCCCACTTCCTTTTCTACCCTATTTTTCTTCTTTTCTCTTCTTTATTTAACAAAAATGAAACCATTTCAGAACCAATTATATAAAATAATGGCAATATGATAAATATAAATAAACCATATTTTGTAGCAATTAATCTATATATAAATGATAACACTACTGTTTTATAAACTATTACACCATATACTTGACTATAATATACTGTAGGATCTTCAACTATATTTACTAATCCTTTTGTATGATATATATAATTACCACTCTCATCTTGTTCTATAGATTCAACTCTATGCGTAATTACTTTATCTTTAAATCCACCTTTTTCACCAAGGTAACTTATAGTATCTCCAACTTTTATCTTATCTGCATCTTTCTTTTTTGCAATAAGAACGTCACCTATATTATATTCAGGTTCCATACTACCAGACGCTACTGTAAACATTCTATAATTAAATAGTGATATTTTATTATTACTAAATCTCTGCAAGCATACTACTACCAAAAACAAAAAGCACATAGTAAACACTATCACATTAAATATTGTTTTTATTATTTTGTATACTTTATTCTCTCTCAACTTCTTCATTATAAATATTCCTTTGTCCTTTCTAGATAATCATCCATAGCACTTTGAAATTTCTTTTTAACATCCTCAGCACCAACCAATCTTTGTGCTCTTTCATTTTTTATTTCTTGTGCTATCATTTTAAGCAATTGCTCATCATCAATTTTTACTCCCATGCTAATCAAAAGTGATATTATTCTATGTATTTCTTCTGTTAACAACAAAATTGCTCTTTTTGCTATTTTTCTCTTTTGCTCCCTTTTCGATACATTAACAGAATCTAAAACAAAATAATCAATTAGAAATGAATGATCTAAAAACCCTTTTAATATAGCATTTCCATCACTATTTAAATTATTTTTTTCATCCTCTTCATCTTCTTCTCCACTATAAATTGATTCCCACAATTTTACAGCTATCTTAAAATTTTGATTTTTAAGTATTACATTTGTTTTCTTTATAGGAGGATTTATAAGAGTTATATGAGCATTATCAAGTGCTTTTATCATTTCACTTCTTTGCCAACTAGCCGTATAATCCTTAACTCTTTTTAATCTTTTCTTCGCTTCTTTAACTTGCTCTAATATCTTTTTATCCAATTTCTTAGTAGGATTAGAACCAGCTGTAACTCTTACTTCAGCATGAATTTTCTCATTGCTAGTAACTGTATCTGCAGCATACTCAAGTACTTTTTCATCACTTAATGATAAATTATTTAATATATCTTCCTTTTTCATAATATATCTTATTAAATGATGAAGTAAGGTATACAAGAATTTATTTTCATAGGTATTATATGTTTCTTCACTTCTTATATCAAGTATTCTCTCTGGTTCTACTTCATTAGTTCTTTTATTTATTTTATTTATATACTCAGTATGTTTGGCTAAGTTTTTAACACTAGACACATCAATTCTTTTTGATTTTTCAATTTTTACTACATTTTCTTCTTTAATAAGTGCTATTTTGGGATTTCTCATAATATTATCAATGAATGGACATGCAAATTCTAATTCATCTAACCACTCAAATGAAAGCATTTCACTTGAATACACATCCGCATCCTGTCCGGGGTAGGTCCCGGCGGGGATGACATAGGTGGTATAGAAGGGGCAAGCGGCCATCATGGCATCGGCCACATCGCCGTCCAGGGGGACCAGGTAGGCATCGTTGGTGGTGCACAGCTCGGTAATTGCAGGAGTGGGAGCACCGGCAACCACAAATGCGGCATCGATCTTGCCGTCCTTCAGAGCGTCAGCGCTGTCGCCGAAGGACTGATAGGTAGGCTTGATGTCATTTTCGGTCAAGCCGTAGGCGCCCAGCACGTCGATGGCGTTGAAGTACACGCCGGAACCGGGAGCG
>URRF01000062.1 GCA_900550145.1 uncultured Mollicutes bacterium | reverse complement strand
TTCTAAAAATTTAATTTATTTTATATGTACTATAACTATATGAATTTATAGTTATTATATCTTTTATTTCTATATTAAGAGTTTTCTTGATTCTTTTTCCAAATCTATTTTTTCTATTCTAAAAGCAGATAATTATCAATTAACTATCTGCTTTAAAAATTGTAATTTGTATTACTGATTATTCTATTGCTCCAGCTATACATTTATTAAACATATACATCTCTACTTGTATTATCTTGTTATTTGTTACATCTTTAACAAGTTCAACTTCATAGCCTAAGCCTTGATACATTATTGTTTTTGTAGTTAAATCATTTTCTTGCTTAACTACTGCAAAAATAGGCTCTCTAAAACTTTCTACTCTGTTTATATCAATAGAAATCATAACACTATATATTGTTGCTAAAATAATTATAATAGATAATACTATTTTTAATGTTTTATTACAAAACTTTACAACCAAAACCATAGCTATTAACAATAATCCAAAAATTCCTATCATAAATTACCTCCCTACAAATTACTATTTATCTAACTAATTACTAAATTGTAATTTAGTAATTACCTCCAATAACCCAATGCTTCAAAATCAATACTGTCAAATTTTATAATTTTGTCCCAATCTCTTTCCAATATAATGTTATCTATTTGTTGTGCTTTGTACATTTCATCTAAAGTTTGATATTTTTTTTCTCCAGTTAATCCACCATCACATCTTTGAAAAGAACAATAATCATCATAAATAATTATCATATAAGCACTATCTCTATCTATAAATCTAATAGTTAATTCAGATTCACAATCATCTTCATTTATACTTTTTAATAGTAATTCTTTTATTTCTTCAAATGTATGTTTTTCCACTTTATCATACTCCTAAATTGTAATTTATTTTTTTTCGATAATTATCTCTTTTATTGAAGAATTATCATTTATAAGAGTAAGTTCATCAATATGATGATGATCATTAGTTTTAGACATAGCCAATGAAACAAGTAAATCTGACAATTCTATAAAATCCTCGCTTGTTCCATTTATTATCAATTCTTTATTACTTGTTAAAGATATGTTTAGTCCGAATTGTTTATTTTCAGATTTAGGATATAAACCTTTTTCTCTTAAACTATTACTTACAAAATTTGTGTTAGTCATCAATAGTCAACTCACTTTCAAATTACTATTTTTTTAACTAATTACTAAATTGTAATTTGCATTACGATATAAGTTCTATATTTACTGCATTGATTTGTGGTGGATTTGAATATTCAATTAAACCACTAAATGTAACTCTTACTTTATTATTTACTGAATAATAATCATTTGTACCATTTGTAGTCCTTGATATTTTCATTGTTACTTTATTCTTCACTTTAAATGATTTACTATCTCTTAATACTTCAACAGTTATATAGTTTTCTTCTGCAACAATGATTTTTCCTTCAAAAGCATCTTTAGATTCGACAAATTTTATTATTTCTTGATTATTTATAGCATCTAATATTTTTGCTTCATCATCAATAAATACTTTCTTAATAAACTTTTCTTGTTCTTCTTTACTATTATTTATTAAACCAACTATTACTTTATTAGTTATATCATCAACATAATTGAATGCAAAATTAGATATATCATTATTATCTTCTAAATAATTAATAATATAATTATTGATTTCTTTTGCACTAAGTTTTTGTTCTAGTTCGTATCTCATAAACCAACTACCCATTTTAACGCCAATATTATTTTCATAAGGTTCATTTGGCGATACTCCAACATATCTAATAACTTTATAACCTAATCCCCAATATGTCACTTTACTGCCATCATTATTAACTATTTTGATACAATACTTTGGCTCATGCCCTGTTGTTACTCTACCACTATCTATATAGTTTGTTATAATTCCCATTGCAATAAGTACTATCAAAACAATTCCTATGCTAATACATATTCTTTTCATATCCAATCCTCCTTTTCAACAAATTACTATTTATAAAGACAAGTAGTAATTATAACTTCAAATGCATACTTACAATTTTATATATTCTAATCTTTAAACCATTTTACTAAAAATGGCTTAATTAATTCGTAAATAAATATTGCCATAAAGTTTATTAAGAATACTATTAATATCAAACTAATATCTATTGATGTTATACTTATTAATTTACCAATAGGTGTAACAAACACTATGAGTTCAATTAAAAGTATCAATAGTAATCCGTAGTTCATTGCTTTATTAGAAAATAATCCCTGTTTAACAACTGACTCTTTCAAGTTTCTACAAGATATAGAATAAACTATCTCCTGTACTACCATTGAAAGAAGTGCTAAAGACATAGCTGTTTCTTGACCATACATTTTTAAACTAATAAAGTAAGTGAGAACTACAAATATAGTTTCAATGATAGCTGAAGATGCGATACATGATTTTATAAATGGTGTAAATAATGGTTTATTAATGCCTCTTGGTTTTTTATTCATTATGCTATCTTCACTCTTTTCAAAAGATAAACATATACTAGGAATAGAATCAGTTACCAAATCAATAAATAAAATATAAATTGGTAATAAAATTGTTGTTTTAGTAAGTAGTCCTATAATAATAGTAAATATTTCAGCAAAATTACTTGATAATGAAAATACAATATTATTTCTAATGTTATTATATATTCTTCTTCCTTCTTCAACTGCTACAACTATTGTTGAAAAAGAATCGTCCATCAAGACTATGTCTGATGCAGACTTTGTAACATCAGTACCAGTAATACCCATTCCAATACCAACATGAGCATCTTTAATAGCTGGAGCATCATTTACTCCATCTCCAGTCATTGCTACAATTTTTCCGCTATTTTGAAGTGCAAAAACAATTCTTTCTTTATGAACGGGATTTACTCTTGCATACACAGAATACCTTTTAACGATATTTTTTAGTTCTTCATCATTATATTTATCAAGTTCACTCCCAAGTATTGCTTCATTATCATTATCTATAATTCCAACATTTTTTGCAATAGCAGTTGCAGTATCTATAGAATCTCCTGTAATCATTATTGGTCTAATGCCAGCATTTTTGCATAAAATGACACTTTTTTTAATACTTTCTCTTGGTGGATCTATTATTCCTAAAATACCAGCAAAAGATAAATCATTTTCCTCTTTTTCTAATTCTTTAATATCTTTTGGTATATAATCTAATTTTTTATAAGCAAACCCTAAAATTCTTAAAGCATTTTTAGAAAAATTCTTAACTTTATCTAAAATTTGTTGTTTTTCAATCTTAGATAGATTTACTTTTTCAATTAAAGAATCCATACTACCTTTGCATAATATATATACATCATTATCAATTTTATTTAAAGTAGTAAACATCTTTCTATCACTATCAAAAGGT
>URRF01000061.1 GCA_900550145.1 uncultured Mollicutes bacterium | reverse complement strand
TATAATTTTTTATTTATTATCAATTCATATTCAAGGATTGTTATTCTTGGAGTTTCAAACATATAAAAACACCTCCACTAATGGAAGTGTATGATTTTAAGATAAATCTAATTACTGATTGTATTTTATTTGACATTTTTTCATTAATCATTATTAAATATAAATTATTTTTACTATTGTATAACCTCAATTATTTCAGCTGGAGAGATATTTTCAATTCCAGTTATTGATTGAATTGCCATTTTATGGAAAACAAAAATAATACATTCATAATTACTATATTTCTTTATTATATCTTGAACTCTTCTTTTCAAATGTTCTTTTGATTCCCAGTTTACTACTCTATCAACTGGTGGAATACCATTATTCTTAATATAATCCTTATAATATTCTTTCATTTCTTTTGCTTTATATTGATATGTTTTATCAGGTTCCCACTCTCTCAAATCAGGTTCTATTTTTATATCTAATCCTGTTTCTTTTGATATAATTGCAGCTGTTTGCAGCGCTCTAGTATATGGTGAAGACACAATAAGTGTTGCTTCTTTCAAACGTGAATCTTTAGATGTCTTTATTACATCTTCAATATATTCTTCACTTAATTTAGCCAAATCATGTCCATGCCCAATAAAATTATGAGCATCACCATAACTATAATCTGCTTTGCCATGCCTTATCATAAAAATTTTCATATATTCATCTCCTTGGTTTTAACAGCTTACATGTATATTCACTAGCATAATCTTTATCTTTCCCGGTTGTGTCAATAAGTTCTTTTTTGATTCTATTGTCATTGTATCATAAAATTACATTATAAATAAAGATGTACTTTATTTATTATCAATATGTAAATATATTGCTTTCGGGTGGTACAACATTAAATGTAGAACCTGGCTCATATGTACTCCATATTGGTAGATTTCTATTTATTTGTTCTATAGTATAATCTTTATAATTAGAAGGTGAAAAATTAGGTCTAGATGACATAGCGAGTATTTCTCCATTATTTGGATTCATTACTATTGCAAGTGCTTGTTCTGCATTATATTTAGTCATAACATTATCTAGTTCTCTTTCTACTGATTTTTGTATATCTAAATTTATTGTAAGTTGTAAATTTATTCCATCTTGCGGTTTTTCATATATTTCACTCATTTTTAATCTATTACCTTTTGCATCACTAAAATATTTAATTGAACCATAACTACCAGTTAAATACTTATCATATTGTAATTCTAATCCACTTAAACCCTGATTATCTATTCCTACATATCCAATAACATGTGAAAGAAGTTTATCATAAGGATAATATCTTTTACTTTCCTTTAAGAGATATACTCCATCATAATTAAGTGCATTTATTTTATCCGCTATTTCATAACCTAATCTTCTTCCTTCTGGATGTACTCTTTCTATTGATGTTTTTTTTGATACGTGCTTATACATTTCATCGTAACTCACACCTAATATTTCACTTAATGATTTACTTACTTTTTCTTTATCTTTTATTTGATTTGGTATTAAAACTAGTGATGTCGTAGTTATATTATCTGCAATAATTAAATTATTTATGTCATAAATAAGTCCTCTACTCGCTTCTATTGGTAAATTCCTGCTCCATAAATCACTTGCTAAATCATTTAGCTTTTTATACTGAAATAATTGAATATACCCAACTTTACCTATTACAAGAATAAACAAAAATATTATTGCTATAAATACTATTTTAATTCTTTTATGAACAAATTTAAAAAACATATTCTTCACCACTTAATTATATGTTTTTAATTTCAATTTATTTAATTATTATAAAATTAAACTTTTCCGTTCGTAATATACCAATTTCATATTTAATAATTTTACTATTTTTTTAATATACTACTAACGTATAAAAGAATAAGCAATATCACTTATTCTCTTGGTTAAGTTTTAATATTTCATTGATATAAAAAATTTCTATTATTTTCCTAATTTTAATATATATGGATTACTACTTGTTCCGTTACCACTTTCTATTATGACATTGTTTTTTAGATAGATTGAAGGATAAACCGAATACAAATCGCTTGCTTTGCCATAATTAACATTCCCATTATCCAGAACAAGCAGAACAGAATGAGCATAAGCTGGTTGGGCAAAGGGTGATAAATACCACATAGTGCTACTTCTATACATCCAATTATTATTTTTACATATATAATTATTTGAACTATCTTGTGCTTTCATATTTGTTTCACATACACTTTCACTACTCGCATATGCATAGTCTGTTACATATGGCAAACCAATATATCCAGTCCATTCGGTTGTTCTTGTTACTATATCATCACAATACGTTCCACTAGAGCACATCTTTCCATTTAATGTTCCTCTTTCTGCTTTATAGAATTCAACTGTATCGAATGATTTTGCTATACTATTATAGTTTATTGCTCCCGTATTCCAGATATGATTATCTATTAATGTTTTTGCAATATCATCTAATATATTTGTTGGGCATGTTTTTTCCATATTAAATCGACTATAACATTTTATAGTAGTATCCCCTCCATAGTATCTCTTATTTAAATATATTTGTAAATTTGCTCCCACATAATTATTACCATCTGCGTCTTTACTTTCTCCCCACTGGTTTACTCCAAATCCACTATTTATTGTTGAATCAGAAGAATCCCATGATAAGTTACCTATTTTCTCACTTCTTATTAATTTTACATTATTTCCAAATATACCTATTATTCTCCATAACTCATTATTAAATCTTACATAGTTATTTGGATTGCTTCCATAATATCTTATATTTTGATCTTCTGTATTATCTTTTTTTAATCCATTTTCTATTCTTGACAATTCATTATTATATAGTTTCTCTATATATTCCTTTCCATTTAATGGTAATGTTATACTTTCTACTTGTCCACATGCTAAATTATCATTTGTACCTATACATTTATATCCATCAAACTTTCCTTTCCCTACTAAGTTAATTGTTGCTTTTCCCTCTTCATCTATTGTTATTTTGCAACTTTCATAATCCTCTTTACTTAATTTTACTGAATTATCACATGTTACTTCTTCTGTGCTTCCATTTACTTTATCTATCATGTTTTTCTTTTCTGCTGAATTTATTATCATTCTTGCTGATGATTTGATTGAATCTTTCTTTGATGTTTCTATTACATCTAATATTCTTGGTATTGATATTACCAGTATTACTGCTAGTATTACTATTACTGCTAATAATTCTATTAGTGTAAATGCATTTTTCTTTTTTCTCATATTTTATCCTCCTTCTATTTATACTATATATCTATTATATACCCCCCCCCCCTTATGTTTGTCAAGAGAACGTTTGTGCTTTTTTTTAATAAATAAAAAGCCCTTATATATGGGCTAAAATATATATCATTTATGATATGTTTCATTATTAAGTATTTTATAACTTCTATATAATT
>URRF01000060.1 GCA_900550145.1 uncultured Mollicutes bacterium | reverse complement strand
CCGTTAATGTTTTAAAAAATTTGAGACATTTTCCTAAATTATTGACACATTTTTGTAAAACAAATACCTATTCTGGCTTATTCCACGTAGCATATTTACATTTAGGATAGTTATTACATCCGTAAAATACCTTACCCTTTTTAGTAGTTTTTTCCACTATCATTCCATCACATTCCGGACACTTACATATTTCAACTACCTGTTTTTCTTTTTTCTTTACATATTTACAATTAGGATAATTACTACATGCAACAAATTTTCCATATTTTCCACTTCTAACAACTAATGGATTACCACATAAAGGACACATTTCACCAGTTTCCTCTTCTTTTTTCTTTTCCATATTATCAAATGCATCTTTTACCATTGGTTCAAATTCTTTATAAAACTTATCAAGTAAATTATACCACACTAAATCTCCATCTGCTATTTTATCTAAATCATCCTCCATTTTAGCAGTATACTTTACATTTATTAAATCACTAAAAAATTCTTGTAATTTATCTGTTGTTTCAATTCCTATTTCAGTTGGTACAAACTTCTTTTCTTCAACTTTAACATAACCTCTTTCTACTATTGTTTCCATAGTTTTAGAATATGTTGATGGTCTACCAATACCCAATTCTTCCATTTCCTTAATTAATTTTGCTTCCGTATATCTTGGTTTTGGTTTAGTAAAATGTTGTTCCTTATCTATTTCATTAGATACTAAAACATTAGATTTATAAGTATCAAGAGGAGGAATTATCGCATCTTCACTATCCTCATAATCTCCATATACTTTTAAATATCCATCAAATTTAATTACACTACCAGTAGTTTTAAACTTATAATTATTATTATCAAGTATTACAGTAGTTTGTTCACTTTTAGCATCTTTCATCAAAGACGCTAAAGCCCTTTTATATATCATTGAATACAATTTAAACTCATCAGGAGTTAAAAACTTCTTAACTGATTCCGGTGTTCTATTTACACTAGTAGGTCTAATCGCTTCATGAGCATCTTGCACATTTTCGGTTTTCTTTGACTTTTTTACTATACCCAAATACTCTTTTCCATACTTAGTTTCTATATATTTATATGCTGATTTAACATATTCATCACTCAATCTAATAGAATCAGTTCTCATATATGTAATTAAACCGACTGTTTCATCCTCTAAATCTATTCCCTCATATAATTTCTGTGCTAAAGACATAGTTTTCTTAGAAGTAAAATTTAGTTTAATACTTGCCTCTTGCTCTAACGTACTAGTTATAAAAGGTGGTTTTGAACTCCTTTTCTTATCTTTCTTATCAACACTTTCTATTTTAAATACATTACCTAACTTATTTAATACATCATCCGCTTCGATTTCGTTATGAAGTTCCACTTTATCATCTTTATACTTTTCTAAAGATGCATCAAAATCATTAAATTTAGCCACTATTGTCCAATATTCTTCTTTAATAAAATTTTGGATTTCTCTTTCTCTATCCACTATTAATTTAAGTGCTACACTCTGTACTCTCCCAGCACTCTTTCCACCTGTTTTGGCTTGCATTAACTTACTTAACCTAAAACCAATAATTCTATCTAATATTCTTCTCGTTTCTTGACTATGAACCAAATCATCATCTATCTTTCTTGCCTTACTAAATGCCTTTATAACAGTATCCTTTGTTATTTCATTAAACACTACTCTTTCATAATCAGAATCTTTAATCTTTAACTCATCTTTCAAATGCCAACTAATTGCCTCTCCCTCTCTATCGGGATCGGTTGCAAGATAAACCATATCAGCAGCTTTTACTTCTTTTTTCAATTCACTAACCATTTTCTTTTTACCCTTAATAAGTTCATAAGTTGGAGCAAAATGATTATCAATATCAACACCTAATCCATATTTCCCCTTTGTTGCTAAATCTCTTATATGTCCCTTACTAGACAAAACTTTATAATCATTACCCAAATACTTTTCTATTGTCCTTGATTTGCTTGGTGATTCGACTATTACTAAATTTTTCAAAATATCACTCTCCAATAATATTATTCTGTAATAAATTCCTTACTTCCTCTAATTATATTCTAAATTCCAAAAAAAAACAATCACTCGATTGTTTTATTTAATTATACCCCTTTCAACTGCCATATTTATTATTACAAATAAACAAGCAACTATAGCAATTACTAAACCAAGATTTATAAGAATATTTTTTAAATTTACCTTATTACTAAAATATTCCTTTCTATCTTTATAAACTGTTCTATAAACCGGTTTTTCTATAACTTTCTCCATCACTTGAGGTTTTATACTCTTAAGTAAATATCCACACTTAACGCACACAAATGCATTCTTATCTATAACACTACCACAATTTGGACAATTCATTCTCTTATCCTTTGGAACATCATAAGAATCTTTATATATTATTACCCTTTCAGTAACTGGTTCTTCTAAGTTTTTATATTGTTTTTCCCTTTCTTCCAAATCAAATGATAATTGAGAAACCTCACCATTAATTGTTTTATTTCTTAAATATAAAACATATTTTATTATTAGAAATATAATTAAAGATACTATTCCAACTATAACAAACAAATTTAAATTTTTTCTTAAATCAGCAGGAATAACTTCATACTTCCTACTTGCTACATAATAATTATATACATATAAAACGATACTACCTATTAAAGAACACTCAAAAATAACCGATAATATCCTTAAAAACTTATTTAATTTCATACTAATCCCCTTCTTTTGCTGTAATATTATACACATTTGTAACTTTTTGTCAAGTTTTGTATACGAGGTGCATAAAAATGAATAACGAAACTGAGAAAACACTTAATACAACTGCTTATATTTTAATAATTATTGCCGAAATAATATATATTTATGTTACACAAAAAGATAACGAAATTACAGATGAAGAAAAAAACACACTCGTAAAATTAGGTAG
This sequence comes from uncultured Mollicutes bacterium, assembly GCA_900550145.1. Lineage (GTDB taxonomy): Bacteria > Bacillota_I > Bacilli_A > RF39 > UBA660 > CAG-1193. The sequence continues at coordinate 1,113 of URRF01000060.1, read as the reverse complement.
AAAAATATTATTTATAACTGCTATTTATTTCATTATAAATGCATTTATCGGTTTAAAAAAAGAGAAGAATAAAAGTCAATACAAACAAGTAATAGCAGCAATATTCGCCTTAATAGCAAGTTTTATAAGATTAACTATAAAAGACGATGATATAACATTTAGATAGAATTAATATAATCTTTTACTGGACCATACGTTTTTCTATACCCCTCTATTAATCCATACTTATTTAACGCATCAACATGTTTTTTTGTTGGATAACCCTTATGATCTTTAAATCCATACATAGGATACTTTTTATCAAGTTCATACATCATTCTATCCCTTGTTACCTTGGCTATAACAGATGCAGCTGCTATTGAAATACTTTTCGCATCTCCCTTTATTATAGAAGTACTAGGTATATTAATATCTAGTTTCATCGCATCTATTAAAACATGATCTATTTTACAATTACAATTTTCTATTGCCAAAATCATAGACTTCTTAGATGCCTCATATATATTTATCTTATCTATCTCACACGCATCCACTATACCAATGCCAACACCTAACGCATTTTCCATTATAATATCATAAAACATATCCCTTTTCTTCTCACTTAACTTTTTCGAATCAGTTAAACCCTCAGGAATAAAATTTTCCCTTAATACAACACAAGCACTAACAACAGGTCCTATTAAAGGTCCCCTACCAACCTCATCAACACCTGCTATATATTTAATTCCATTTTTATATAATTCTCTCTCATATTGATATAAATCCATAAACACCACCATTAAAATTATACAACTATTATGATATAATTGAAATGGTGAATTTTATGTTTTGTGTAAATAACTCAGAAAATATTATAATAATCAATAAATCTAAATTTATAACAAATATTTTTTATATTAACAATTTAAACGATATAAATATATACTTAAATAAAATAAAAGAAAAATACAAAGACGCAACTCATCATTGTTATGCATATATAATTAACAATACCAAAAGATTTAATGATGATGGAGAACCAAATGGTACAGCAGGTATGCCTATTTTAGATTGCTTAGAAAAAAACAAATTAAATCATACATTATGTATCGTAACAAGATATTTTGGAGGAAT
>URRF01000059.1 GCA_900550145.1 uncultured Mollicutes bacterium | reverse complement strand
AAATGAAGTTGATTTAATAAATGTAGAAGATCCACAATTAAAAGTAATGATGCCTCTGTTAATTTCTTAAGAGCAAAATCTGATTCTTGGGAAAATAGTAATTCAAATGGTGGAGATGTAACATTAAATTTAACTAAACAAACAGTAATTGGAAATATAGATATAGATAATATTTCAACACTTATAATGAATATGAATAATTCATATTATGAAGGTATGATAAATAATAATAATAGAGCAAAAAGTATTAGTTTAACTATAGATAAAGATTCTAAGATAAAATTAATGGGTGATAGTTATGTAACATCATTTACAAATGAAGATAAAACAAATAGTAATATAGATTTTAATGGATATAAATTATATGTAAAAAATATATCAATAAACTAACTCATTACAAACAGTAATGAGTTTTATAATTTAGAATAATATTTAATATGAAAAGAAAAATTATATTTATTATACTAGTAATTATTAACATATTATTTTTTATGCATACATTAAATGCAAAAGCAATAAAAACAAATAATGATGAATATAAAATAGAAGAAAAAACATATGATTACAAAATACTTATTTATTATCCAATAACAAAATATCCTACTTTAAATAATAATATAAAAGAAAACATTTTGCCATATTTAAAAGAATTTAAATCATCACTAAAATATATTCCAGAACAAAAAAATCAATATTATTCGCTAATTATACTATACGAAAATTACGAATATAAAAATTATATATCTTATGTATTTAGAATAGAAGATTATACTGGTGGTGCACATCCAAATCATAGAATGTATACAGTTGTATATGATAAAGAAAAAAATAAAGTTATTTCTATAGAGGATTTAATAAAATATAATAATCAAATACTAAATATTTTCTCGAAAATAAGTAGAGAAAAATTAAAAAATAATAAAAGAATAGTAAGTGCATCAATGTTTTTCGAAGGAACAAGACCAAAAAAAGAAAATTTTATTAACTTTGCATTTACTAAAGATGGAATATTATTATTTTATCCATATTATCAAATCGCTCCCTATAGCGAAGGAGAATTTAATGTAATAATTCCTTATGACAATATCAATAAACTTTACAATAAATAATCATGTGATGTAATTACAACAGGTGGTTGTATGAATTATAAAGAAATATTGGAAAAATATCCATGGATAAAAGAAGAAAAGCAAAAATTAATAATAAGTCCAGATAGTGATGGACTTATTAAGTGCATTGTTATATTTAAATTATTTTGATGCAGAAGTAGTAGGATATTACGATGGAAAAGTTATGTTATCTAAAGAAAACGTAGATCCTAAAGATTGTTTGTTTCTAGATATGGATGTTTATAACAAAAATATAAAAAGTATAGGACATCACATGGTTTGCTATAACAAAAACAAATTACCTAACAATTGGTATAATTACGATAACTGTATTCAAATTAATAATCTAAGAAATTTCGATAAAACCAAAGATTTTCAAAGAAAATATCCATTTGCAACAATTCATTTCCTACTTGCACTATTAAGTAATGTAAAAGAAATAAAATTAAGTGACAACGCAATTATTCCATTACTATTTAGTGATGGCGTATGGACTGTTTTATTTGGATATACAGAAAATTGCCTAGATTGGTTTGACTTTCTACATGTAAAAGAAAAATATAATATTTTAAATCCTATATTTTGTGGAAATCATTCGTTCTTAACAATAATGGAAAAAATAAATGATTTCTTAAGATAGAGGGAAGAACTTAATTGTAAATGTACATATGATTTAAAAAAGATGAATATGTATATAAAAACAGATCAAGAACAGGCGATAAATTAATAATATCAAATTCAAAAGGTGAACCAGTAAATATCAAATTAATTAATAATAATTATGATATTATAGAACAATAACAGGATAGAGTAAAATTATTTATTACATTTCTTGCTGAGTTAATGGGATTTAAGCCATATTTAGAAAAATGGAATTTTAATAATTTAAAGTTAAGAGAGTTTTCAAAAGGTATTTTAGATGGAAAAGGTGAACATAAAGTGTTGAATCAAAAAAATTATATTGATATAGTTGAAAACAAATGCTTTTCTATGGCAATAACATCTAGCCAAGCCATTGAATATATAATAGATGATAGAAATCATTTTAATTAAAAAAAAAATTAAAGAGATAGTACTACCTGTCAAGTACTCACTAAATAAAAATATTTGATTATGAATATTTAAGTCTGTATTCAACAGGAGATAAATATCCGAGTTTCTTTTTCATAGTAGGATAGTTTTCTAAAACGCAAAAAAATTAATCTATTTCTAGATTAGTTATTTATCAAAACTCGAAAAGTTCGAGCAGATTTCACTATGGAGCCATAAAGGTTGAAGTCGGACAACCTTTATTTTTTTGTATAATAGGTAGTAATAAACTACTAATTGATATAAGTATATCATAAAATATTAAAACTTTGTTAAAAATTTCGGATTAATATTATTATACTAACCAAAAAAATTCTACAGCTACATTGTAAACTATTTTAGTATTATTTCATAAATCTATTAATTTTTACACAATAGTTCTTTTTAATGTTTTTACAAATTTTTGTTGTAAAGATGGCTTTGCAAATTGTTCTTCTAATGTTAAAACACTACTTTTGTACCTACTATATGCTTTATCATAGTTTCCTTGTTCAATTTGCACAACACAATAGTCAACTATATTATCATATATATAATTATAAATAATATCTGATTTTTCTTCATTATTAATACTTTCAACAATAATAGGTGCAACTTCATAATAGTGTTCTATATCTTCTTTTGATACAAAATTATCTCTAAACCACCTTAATACTGTCAATTCATAACAATTATCATCAAAATTTTCTTGAAAATACTTCATACAGGCCGAAGTCAAATAACAACCACCAGACCCCGAATTTGTATCATTTTTATCTGGACTATGCGTTGTAGAACTCCAAGATTCTTTATCATAATTTATATTAACATGTGCTGCATCATGAGGTTTATCTACTTCACCACCATAAAAACTGATGTGATCATTACCGTTTTTATCTGTATTAATTTTTATAGTGACCCCTTTATCATTTACATAATTTCCATATTTATCTCTATCTGCCATTATTAATACCTCCCAATTTAATTTCTGACATTCTCAAAGAAATAATTGCATCTAACCACAACAAAGACCATTCAGCAAAATAAGATTTTAAAGATTTTGTTTCAGCATCTAAATCAATTAAATCGAATTTTATATTTTGTAATTTTTCTTCATTTATAGATGCTAAACTTTCTTTATTTACATATGTTGCTAAAATCTCAATAATTTCAGTAAATACTTTTTTAAAATTCTCTTTTTGCTCATTATATATATCTATTTGAGTTGAAGCTGTAATATAAAAAATCAAATTTTTAAAAGCATAATCTATATTTTCTTTTGTTGGGTTTCCTACATTAAAAGTTTCTTCCATTAACAACTCTCCTTTCTTGGAAAAAATTGTATATTAAAAATTACATTTTTTCAAGTTATTTTAAGTAAATATTTGGTAATTATTAAGCAGGATAAAGGAATTGATAGCACCATTATACTTAATGTCTTATAAATAAAGACTTTATAGTGCTATCATTTCTTATTTTGCACTTGCAAAATTGAGTTAAAATATGGAAAAACTCTACCATACTTTCGATTTATCCCTTTTAATTAAAGGGTTTGCAAGGTTCTATTTTACTTCCAAATGTTGGATGAATCTTGGATGTTTTAATTTAGTAATAAAATTTACCAAAATAATGGTATAATTATATATTGAAGTGATAGATAAATAGTAATTTGTTGAAACAGAGGTACCATTATGAATGAAGAAATAAAAAAATGACATGCTAAAATTGTAAAACTGGTTTTCTGACCAACAAGGACCTGAAAAACAGTAAAGATTTAATATACAAATTCTTTTGAAGATGAAGATAACATAAAATGTATATTTTTAAATATAAGAAAATATAAAAAAAATAAGAATTAAGTTGTAAAATAAAGATTATATGATACAGAACATGCATTCGAGATTCAGAAATGTAGGTAAAAAGGAGCAATATAATGTATTCTAAAAATGAAGAGGAAATATTTAAAATTTTAAATAGTAATATTGATGGATTAGATAGTAAAGAAACTGAGAAAAGATTAAAAGATTATGGACAAAATATTATTCTAAATAAAAAGAAAAAGGTTTGGATTTTAAGATTTTTAAAACAATTTAACGATACCATGATCATCATATTATTAGTAGTTGCACTACTTTTATATTTTTATGGATATTTTTATTCCCACGAGTATACTGATGCTATTGTCATACTTTTTGTAGTTTTTATAAATGCTATTGTTGGATTTATACAAGAAGAAAAAGCTACTTTAGTATTAAGAGATTTAAAAAAATATGAAACCAGCACTTGTAAAGTTAAAAGAGATGATAAAATAATAGTAATAAACACTAAAGAATTAG
>URRF01000058.1 GCA_900550145.1 uncultured Mollicutes bacterium | reverse complement strand
AAAAAATAATTTAGGATTAAATGATAAAATTCGTCTTGAACTATTTGATTTAAACAATAATGAAATAAAAACAGAATATGAATTTGAGATTATTGGGATTTTTTCTGGAAAAAAACAAGAAAAATACACAGGAATGACATCAGACTTTAGCGAAAATATGGTATTTATCGATTATGAATCAAGCCAAACAGCATTAAACAACGCAGAAAACAATAAAGTTGTAAATAAACTTGAAATATTTTCAGATAGTTCAAAGGATACAAATATAGTATTAAATAAAATTAAAGAAATAAAAATTGATTGGTCAAAATTCAATATTGAAAAAAATGATGATGTATATGAAGAAACTTTAGAATCTGTAGAAGGGATAAAACATATAATAAAGATTATGACATATTCAATTATGACAGGAGGAATAATAGTTTTATCATTAATATTAATTTTATGGCTAAGGGAAAGAATTTATGAAATAGGAATATTATTATCAATAGGAATAAGTAAAGCAAAAATTATAGCTCAATTTATATTTGAGTTGATATTTATATCACTACCATCTATAGTAGCATCTTTATTTTTAGGAAATGTGATATTAAATCAAATAATAGGTGGATTTATCAATTCTGATAATTCGACAATAAATATTAATAATCTACTAAAAAACGATAATTTAATATCAAATATTACAATATTTTTACAAAGTTATGGAATATTAATAGTAATTATTGTTTTATCAGTTATTATTGCAAGTGCAATGATATTAGTAAAAAAACCAAAAGAAATATTATCAAAGATAAGTTAGGAGATTGCAATGGATATATTAGAAATAAAAAATGTAACATATAATTATTCAAATTCAAGTGAGTTAGTATTATCTAAAGTAAATCAAAAATTTGAAATTGGAAAATTTTATGCAATAATAGGAAAATCAGGGGCAGGAAAGTCAACATTACTTTCTCTATTAGCAGGTTTAGATAAACCTGGGAAAGGTCAAATCTTATTTAAAGGAAATGATATAGAGAAAGATGGCTATAGTAATCATAGAAAAAATAACATATCGTTAGTTTTTCAAAACTATAATTTAATTGATTATTTAACGCCTTTAGAAAATGTTAGATTAGTAAATAAAAATGCATCCGAAACAATCTTATTTGAATTAGGGCTTGATAAAAGTCAAATAAATAGAAATGTAATGAAGTTATCAGGAGGACAACAACAAAGAGTGGCGATTGCAAGAGCATTAGTTTCAGAAGCCCCAATAATTTTAGCAGATGAACCTACTGGAAACTTAGATGTTGATACTGCTGGTGAAATAATTGAAATACTTAAAAAGTTAGCAAAAGAAAGAAATAAGTGTGTAATCGTGGTAACGCATAGTAAAGAAGTTGCAAATTCTGCAGACATTATTTTAGAATTAAGAGATAGAAAGCTTAAAAAAATAAACAAAATTACTCAGGAGGTCAAATAATGATTAAAAATGCATTTGCATATGTAACTAGAAAGAGTCTAAAATCAATAATTATATTGTTAGTTATAACAGCTATGTCAACACTTTGTCTTATTAGTTTATCGATCAAAGATGCTACGAACAGAGCTTCAAAAGAAACTTTTGGAAATATAACAAATAGTTTTTCTATGGAAATAAACCGAAGAGTTAATTTTGGAACACCAAGAGGTGGTGGCAATATAAAAGGACAAGATATTAAAAAAATTGCTGAATCTAAAGATATTGATTCATATGTAAAAAGAATTAATAGTGTTGCTGATTTAGTAGATAATGATATAATAGAAACTCAAAAAACACTTTCAAATCAATCACCAGAAAGAGCAAAAAATTTTAAAAGAGCTGTTATGTTAACAGGAGTTAATGATTCATCAAAAGAAAATAAGTTTATCTCAGGAGCTTACAAATTATCTAGTGGTGAACACTTAAATGAAAATGATAAAAACAAGATTTTAATGCATAAAGACTTAGCAGAAAAAAATAATTTAAAAATTGGAGATAAAATAAAAATAAAATCTAATTTATTTGATGCCGATAATGAAAAAGGAGCAAATGAAAAAGTAGAAGTCGAGATAAAAGGTCTTTTTGATGGCCATAATGCAGGGGGCGTTACTGTAGCCCAAGAACTTTACGAAAATACTTTAATAACCGATTTAGATACGGCTGCAAAAGTATATGGAAATACAGAGGATACTGCAGTATATCAAGATGCAACATTTTTTGTAAAAGGAGATAAAAATTTAGATAAAGTTATTAAAAATATTGAAAAACTCGATATAGATTGGCAACAATATAATTTGATTAAAAGTTCAAATAATTACCCAGCACTACAACAGTCTATATCAGGTATATATAAAATAGCTAACAAATTATTTGCAGGATCATTATTATTTGCAGGTGTTACAGTTTCATTACTATTGTTTTTATGGATGAATGCTAGAAAAAAAGAAATTGCAATTTTACTTTCGCTAGGAATTTCAAAAGCTAAAATATTCGGACAATTTGTTATTGAACTTGTATTTGTATCAATTCCAGCATTTATAGGATCATACTTTCTAGCTGTTTATACAGCAAGTATGATTGGAAATAACATATTAAGTAAAGTCACTGGTACTATAGCAAAACAAATTGCTAAACAAGGAGCATCTAGCCAACTTGGAGGTGGAGCTGAAGTAGATGGATTTAATAAAACACTAACAAGTTTAGAAATTAATATATCCCCAAAATTAATGATATATGTGGTTTTATTTATGTCTTTAGTTCTTATAATATCTTTACTAATATCTTCATCAAGCAATTTAAAGAAAAGTCCAAAAGAATTATTAATTGATACAAAATAGTAATAAATATTTAGAATTTATCAAAGTAAATCAGAAATGGTTTACTTTTTAAATGGTTAAAAATTAATTTTTGTAAAATACAATAATTTTTCTACCAAATTCAGTAAAAGTATGATATAATTTAAATATTGGGAGGAGATAGAAATGAAAAAACAAAATATTTTTATATTAGGTTTGATATTATTAGCAGTTATCTCATTTGTAATATTCATACTAGTATCAGGTAGTGGCAATAAAGGTGGTTTTAATACACCAAAAGATATTAATGACATTATTAATACAATAAATAAAAACAATAAAAATGTTTTACCTGAACTTGAAACTATGAAAGTAGATATAAAGAATATTGATGAAGTTACTAGCTATACTGGTTTAAAAACAAATGATGGAATTGAATCAATTACTGTATCAGTACCAGTGATGACCGCACAAGCTTATCAAGTGGCTATTGTTAAAGTTAAAGATAATGCTGATGTAGAAAAAATTAAACAAGAGATGTTAGATAATATTGATATGAGTCGTTGGATTTGTGTTTCTGCAGAACAACTATATATCACTAACAGTGGTAATGTAATATTTTCTGTAATGGCTGATAAAGATATTGCTAAAGCAGTATATAATGATTTTAAGAAATATGTAAATAATAATATTGGAAAAGAATTAGAAAAATCAAATAACGAAGAAAATATAGAACTTCCGCCAGAAATGCCAGCAGAAGAATAATGAAGCACCTTTTAAGGTGCCTTTTTAAAGGAGGATAAAATGTTATTTACTAGTATTAGTTTTTTATATTATTTTTTACCAGCATTAATAATTATATATTTTATAACACCTAAAAAATATAAAAATATTATTTTATTAATTGCATCTTTATTATTTTATCTTTACGGAGAACCTAAATATGTTTTTTTAATGATTGCAGAAATTATTATTGCTTATATAGGAGCTATTTTAATTGATAAATATAAAAATCAAAGTAAAAATATATTAATAACAACTTTATTTATACATGTATTTTTATTAATAATATTTAAATATACTGATTTTATTATACAAACAATTAATGATATATCTAATGCTAATATTAAATTATTAAATATTGCATTACCAATAGGAATATCATTTTATACATTTCAAATTATAAGTTATGTTATTGATGTATATAATGGTAAAGTCAAAGTTCAAAAAAACATTATAAAATTAGCCACTTATGTATCTTTATTTCCACAGTTAGTCGCAGGACCTATTGTTAGATATCAGACAGTAGAAAAAGAATTAGATGATAGAGTACATAGTTTTAATAATTTTGCATACGGTATTAGAAGATTTTCTATTGGACTTGCTAAAAAAGTATTAATAGCAAATGCATTGGGAGAACTATGTACTAAAGCTTTTGCTCTAAATGAAACAACCGTAATATTTTATTGGATATTTGGTATAAGTTATATGCTACAGTTATATTTTGATTTTTCAGCTTATAGTGATATGGCTATTGGTCTTGGAAGAATATTTGGATTTAATTTCCCTGAAAACTTTAATTACCCATATATATCAAAAAGTATAACTGAATTTTGGAGAAGATGGCATATGTCTTTAAGCTCGTGGTTTAGAGATTATGTATATATTCCACTTGGTGGAAACAGGAAGGGAACTATAATTTTAGTAAGAAATATTTTTATAGTTTGGGCTCTAACAGGAATTTGGCATGGTGCAAATTGGACTTTCGTAATATGGGGATTAATGTTTGGAATAATGCTTATAATAGAAAAATTATTTTTGACAAAACATTTAGAGAAAACGCCTTCGATTTTACAAAGGATTTATGTTTTATTTACAGTAATGATAAGTTTTATAATATTTAATGCAAATAGTATAAGGGAGGCGTGGAATAATATTATAGGCCTATTTGGAGCAAATGGAGAAAGCTTAATAAATGCAAGTACAGTATATTATTTAAAAAGTTATTTGGTGGTATTAGTAATAGCGATAATTGGAAGCACACCATTACTAAAAAACATAATAGAAAAACTAAAAACAAAAACTAATGCAAATAAAATAATAAATTTGTTAGAGCCAATAGCAATGACTTCAATATTGATTATAGTTACCGCATATTTGGTAGATAATTCATATAATCCATTTCTATATTTTAGGTTTTAAGGAGGCAATATGAACGATAAATTAAAAAATGTTGTAGTTACAATAGCATTTGTATTTATAATTGTAATTTTTTTCATAGCAAATATAATAAAAAAAGATGACACAATTTCTATTGCTGAAAGAAGAAAATTGGAACAATTTCCTCAAATTTCTGCCAAAACAGTTTTTAATGGTACTTTCTTCAATAAATTTAATAAATACACCACAGACCAATTTGTACAAAGAGAAAAATTTAGAAAGCTTAAAATAAATGCAGAATTTAATTTGCTTAGAAAAAGTGATTACAATAATCTTTATCAATATGGAGATTACATAATAAGCCAAACATATCCATTAAATGAGAAATCAGTTTTAAATATCTCAAAAAAAATAAATCAAATATACGAGCAATATTTAACTGATCAAAACAATGTATATTTTACGATAGTTCCAGATAAAAATTATTTTATAAATGATGAAAATTTAAAATTAGATTACAATAAATTAGAAAATTTATTAAACAGAAATTTATCATTTGCTAAATATATACGAATATTTGATATGTTAGAACTAGAAGATTATTATAAAACAGATACACATTGGAAACAGGAGTCTTTAGAAAAAATAGCAAATTATTTTGCTGAAAATATGGATTTTAGCATTTCT
>URRF01000057.1 GCA_900550145.1 uncultured Mollicutes bacterium | reverse complement strand
GATAGTACAATAAAAACTTTAGATACAGTTGAATTTTACAAAGAAGAAAGAGGAAGCGTGAATGGAAAGATATGTAGTAGTAGTAAATGGTGTAATGATACAGTAACAAGAATAACAGAATGGACTGGATATGTTGGTTTACCATATGTAACAGACTGGGCATATGCAAGTAGTGAAAATGATTGCAATACAAAGATAGATCAATCATCTCCATATAAATGTAAAAATAATAATTGGATGCATTATGGAAGTACTTGGGAAGATTATACAATGTATTTGTCGCCTAATGCTAATACTTTCGATGCTAACGATGTCTGGTTTGTGGTTGGTGATGGGCTTACTGGCTTCAACTTCGGTGCTGCTAAACCGCTTTCCGTTTTCCCAACCATATATCTAAAGTCTAATATCCTTATAGAGAGTGGTAAAGGAACAAGTAGTGATCCATACATACTAAAAGCAGGATCATAAATAAAAGAGTCAGTACACTCTCGTGAACTGGCTCTTTATTCAGTTGGATATTTTTTACTATCATTATTTATTTCTTTATTATCTTCTTCTTTATTATCTTTATCTTTATTGTTGATGTTAGATTTGGTTACTTTTGCAGTAGTTATTGTTATTGATTTGGAAGTTATATTATCAATTATATATGTTGATGGAATGCTTTGAGATATAATAGCATTATTAGTACCTGTTTCTATTTCTTTTTCTTCTATAATAATCTTTATGTTGTTTTCTTTACCCCAATTTAGTGCAACTTTTTTATCTTTTCCTATAAAATTAGGTACAGTTTTTATATCTTCTTGATTAAAGTTTCCTTTTCCTATTGTTGTTGCTTTATATAAATTATTAATTGAGAAATTTATGCTTTTGTATGTTTCTGGTTTTTCTAAGGCTAAGTTTGTTTTCATTTCTTTTGTAACTGCGTTAAAACTATCTTTGTAGTATATTTGCATTGACATACCTGGTAAATTTAATAGTGGATCATATAAGTTTTTTCCGTATGTTTGTAAGTATAATCTTTCAAAGGATATTATGTCTTTATCGCTATTTATGGTATTTAATGCAATATCTTTAATTACATTGTAGTAAGATGTCATTTCTTCTACTTTCATATTTGTATCTATATTTTTACCAACTACATCTAAAAGTGAATATATGGTATCTAAATTTGATGTTTTAATTATTTTATTTAATATGGCATTCATTGCTATTTGTTGATTTTGACCTCTTACTATGTCATCTGAGTAATAATTAGTCCATTTGCTTGAACACATATCAGGATTTGGATGACGATTTCTTGTGAATGCAAGAACTTGTTCTCCATTTAATATTTGTTTTCCTTTTTCTACGTAAACAGTATTTTTACCCCATTCTCGTTTTGAATTTTGTTCGCAAAAACTATATGGAACATCTATTTCGACACCATTTAATTTATCCACTAAATTAACAACACCAGTAAAATTAACTTTAACGTAATAGTCTATTTTTATATCCATCCATTTTTCTAGTGTTGATATTACGCAAGATTCGCCATTCCATCCGGAGTGTGTAACTTTACTGTTAGGACTATTTTTAATACATGTAATTGGTACATATGTATCTCTTGGGATACTTAATATAGTAGCATTATATGTTGATGGATTAAATGTAACTAACATAATTGAATCTGCATTAAATGATGTGATTTTACTTATATCGTCCATTGTTGAATCCATACCTAGTAATAGAACTGTAAATGGTTCATTACTTTTTTTGTTTGATGAAGTTGATGATTTTTCTATTACTTTTGTTTTTGATATTATTTCTTTTGTTTCTCCTTTTATGTTCTTGTATTTATCAATATTTGTGTACATTGATACGTAATTAGATGGAACAAAAGAACCACCAATTTCTTTATTATAAAGCGCTTCAATAATTTCTCCAGTTGAATTATATTTTACTATTTCATTACTTGATTCTAGTTTATTTTCTTTAATTATTTCATATGCTATTTTATAATCAGTACTATTTTCATCATTTATTACTCCGATTTTCATACTTTTAAAATTTTTAATATCATTGATTTTATTGTTACTTAATACTATAAGTGAAGTTGAGTATGTATTGTTTTCTTTGTATATGTTTTTTACTTTGTCATATATACCATTTATCATACCACAAGCAATTGATTCACCTATAAATAAGAGTACTAATATTATTCCCCATAAAATAATAGCAATATTTTTTCCTTTAAATGTTAATTTAAATGTTTCTAAAAAAGAAAAAATAATAAATAGAAATATAAGGAATGTTGCCATATATCTCAGTAAATCTTCAATGTTTGCAACTCTTAATATTGTATATATTAAGCATATTGAACTAAATAAAAATAAAATGTTAAATATTATCATAAACAATGAAGTTGGTTTACGTTTTATTCTTTTCATTACCTTTTTCATATTGCCTCCGCACTTATCAATTATAACTTAAAATTAAATATTGTTCTAGTAATTCTAAAATTATTATTATTATTTACATATATTGTGTAAATAATTCTTTAAAGGGATTACTTTTAAATATATAAATGTTATAATAATTAGGTATAGTATGGAGGTAGTATGAAAAAGATTATATATGTTTTATTATTTATGTTTTTGTTATTTACTGCACCTGCTTATGCACTAGTTACTTTTAATTTTGAGAGTGGTAATTATCATGTTGTTTATATAAATGATTTAGGAACTTCTACTTCATGCAGTAATGGTGTTTCTATGAATTATGATAGTACAAATATAGAGTATTTAAAAAGTTTTGATAAGTATGATGATGCGATTAATTATATGAAAACAATTAAATCATTACCAAATAAGACCCTTGTTATAATAGGGGAAAAGAAAAATACAGATGGGGTGTATGTTAATGATATATTAACTAGTGAGTATGCACTAGTTGATTTAAATACCACAGGAACTACTAGTACAACATCATATGTTTATAAAGAGGAAACGAGTAATAGAGCTTATACTTATATAAATGGTCATGGAATGTTTGGTGGTGTTGATGCAGCGTTAATAGATTATAGTAATGAAAAAAGTAGAGCAAAAATGATGATAGCAGGTGTTACTGGATGGATTGATTCAATATTATATCTTGATGCATCTGGATATGATGGATTTGATATTGTTCCCTTGTCTGTTGTAAAAAGTCCTAGTTACTATTATGTAAATGGTTCTAATGAATTAGTTCATAGATTATCAAGAAAGATAACAGCAAATAATTGTTATGCAACTTCACTTACTTTGGGACCTGCACCAAGTTCTTTAAAGCAAAAGGACGAAAATGATAATATGATTAAGTATTATAGTTATGATGGAATATATTTTTATACTTCTTTAGAAAGTATGTTAAATGATTATAAAAATGGTATAAATATAAATGCAGTAAATAAGATACCATATTATAATTATTATATGTATTTGCCTGTAAGGAGTAAGACAAATATTACATCAGATAATATAAGGAATTATCTTGAATCAAGAAATTATACATCAAAGGATAAATCTGTTTTATATGGTGAAGAATTAACTTTTATAGATGCAGAGAATAAATATGGTGTAAATGCTATAACATCTTTTTCAACTGCAATAAATGAAAGTGGTTGGGGAACAAGTTATTTGGCTAGAACAAAAAATAATATATTTGGTCATAATGCATTTGATTCGAGTGTAATGGAGTCTGCAAGTAAATATAAAAATGTTTCTGATGGCATATATAGACATGCATATTATATGATAAATGCTGGTTTTGCAGAAACAAAGGATGCAGTTGCTAGATATTATGGAAGTCATTTGGGTAATAAAAATAGTGGAGTTAATGTTAAATATGCATCTGATCCTTATTGGGGAGAAAAAATCGCATCATATTATTATAGTATAGATAATTATAGTGATTTAAAAGATTATAAAAGTGTAAAAATTGGTATTAAGGTAACTGATACACCTGTACCAGTAAAGAAAGAAGCAAATAATTCTTCCTTAACTTTATATAAATTAGAATCTTATTATAATGATGTGTCTAATATGTCTGTAGTAATACTTGATAAAGTTGCTGGTGAAGCTATAGATGGTAATAGTACGTGGTATAAGATTCAAACAGATGCGTTGCTTAATGAAAATAGAGATGATCTTATTCGTGATACTACAATAAATGATCATTACAATTGGGATAATAACTATGGCTATGTTCATTCATCTTATATAACTTTAATGGATGAGAATGTTAATAATGAGTATATAAAGAAAGATGGTTTGTTTGCACTTGAGGAATTGAGTTTAACAGAAGATAAGAAGATTAAAATAAAGGGATATTTGGCTATAACTGGTATGGATAATACTGTTGATAAAAATATAACTTATGATTTGATAGTAGAAAATGATAATAAATCATTTAGTTTACCACTTGAAAGAATAACGGATTTATCTAATATTAATTATAAAGTTCCTGATAAAGATTATGATTATACATATTCTTGGTTTACTGGAATAGTAGATTTAAAGGATATAGATGAGGGTAATTATAATTTATTTATAAGAGCGAGAAGTGGTGAATATGAATCAAAAGAGGTATTGAGTGATTTATTTTCTAAGAAAACTGTATCTAAATATACTGATTTAAATAATAAGGGATATCAATTTAGAACGAATTATTATTTAAAAACTATACCAATAGAATTATTTGTAAGAAATAATGGTCTTATAAATGATAAGGTTACACCTACATCTGACAATATGATAAATCAATATCAAAGCATCTCTTTAGAAAATGGTTTATTAAAATTATATGGTTCGTCATTTAATGTAGGTGGTAATTACAATACTAGTGTTAATGTAGAAAGAAGTATTATATTTGAAAATATTACTACATATGAGAGATATAAATTTGATTTAGGGTATATTGATAATGGGGAATATAAAATAACATTGTTAGTGCCTGATAACCTTGATAAAACTAGAGCTTGGTTTAATAAATCTATTGATATATCTAATTTAAATAAAGGTACTTATGCAATATATATAGAAACAAAAACAAATGTAGAAGATTATGGAGAATTAAATGATATATTTCAAAGAGAAATTACATCTACTATGTCTTGTAATGATAAAACTTATTCATTAAAGATTAATGAGAATCAAAGATTTAGAGTGGAGTTGGAAATTAAATAGGAGGACTTTATGAAAAAAAATGGTTTTACCTTAGTTGAATTATTATCTATAGTTGTAATATTAGGTATTATTGTTGTAGTTGCATTACCTCAGATAAGTGGAAGTATTGGTTCGAAAAAAGAAAAGCAATATAATAAAATAGTAAAAATAGTTGAAAATGCAGGAAAAGTTTATTTAACTGAAAATGGTACAATGGATAGTGTTAGCATAGATAAGTTAATTGAAAGTGATTATTTAACTTCTGGATTAAAAAATCCTATTAATAATACTCCTTTAACAGGATGTGTTAAAAAGATTACAAGTGATGGAGTAACAAAATACAAATATGAGGTAGATAATTGTCCGGATGAAAATATATTTATTGTGGATCATATAACAAATTTATATAATGATGAAGAAACAAGAATAAAAGATGGATTAAAAAAAGACAATACACCTGATCAAAATATAAGATATTATGGAAGCAATCCAAATAATTATGTATTGTTTAATAATGAATTATGGAGAATAATAGGAGTATTTGGAAATAATG
>URRF01000056.1 GCA_900550145.1 uncultured Mollicutes bacterium | reverse complement strand
TTCTGCATCCCATTCCCAAATATAAGTTTCTCCCGGAATAGCTACACACCGCTTACAAAAATACAAGTCAAAGTTCATTCTCATTTGTTCCTCTCCTTTAGAATAGGGGAAGTTAAATACCACCACATCACCTACACGCACACTGCGATCGCCTTTTTTCCGACTTATAATATAATGTCCTAAACGGGCATTATCTTCTCTCACCAATCGCCTTCCTGGAATACGTAAAGAGATTATAATGTAATCTCCTGCAAGTAAGGTAGGCGACATGGAATAAGTGGGAATAACACACGATACCAACCAATAAAGCCGAATAAAAACATAAGTTTGCACAAAGCCTAAACACCACAAAATTCCACAACTCAAATGTTTCAAGCATTGCTTAGAAAACAATTCCACAAACTTAATTTTTATCAAAATATTCCATCTTACTTTTTACACCACTAAGATATATACGCGTCATATCTTGCATGTTCTTTTTAGGAAAGAAGAAAGAATTGAGTCTTCCAAATTCATCTATAAAAGCAAAAAATCTTTGTTCAGTTCCATTTTCTCTATGAAACGGGAACTTTATAGAATCAGTGGAAACATTCATATATCTAAAATTACTAAACTTATTTCTAAGAATTATTTGATTGGTACGAGTTGTTCTATATACCGGAAGCAGCAATATTTTATCCTTTCTAATATCTTCCTGAATCTTATATAACTCTGCAAGATCTTGATATATACATTCATCACACATATCCTCTGAAAAACAATATATCAAAATATTCTTTCCCGGAAAAACAGTAGAATTTATACTTCCCATTGATATATCTTTTATCATTTCAACAGAATATATCACATAAGATGATAGTACATCAGTTTTCTTACGCAAGGTACTCATTTCGCATTCATTCTTTATACACATATAAATAATCTGTATAATACAGGCTACAACAAATATAAAAAATGTTTTCTCAATTCTTGTATTCATAATAGAGTATTACAGGATTTGAATCTTCATTTAACTCCTTTATGCTTTCTCGATTTATCAATTTTTCAGATATATTATCCTCATCTATAAAATATTTCAGCTCGGCCAGATTATCATTTGAAATATAATAATATCCTCCCATACTATCTGCACACAAAAATTTCGGCAATTGAAAATATTCAGGAATCATTCGAAATAAAACATCATTTGCCACCCGAGAATAAGTAAAAGCTATTCGTTTTTTCTCATCGTATTGCACAAAATAGAGGATTCGTCCCATACAACTAAAATACAGCATAGAGTCACACTCAAAGACATCAGATATTTGATAGATTTTGTTCTGAGCAGACAGACGAGTCAGTAAAGACATCATACGCTTACCACGAACTCTTGGATTGGAAGTTGGAACTTTTTCATCTTTCAGAAAATCTTCTTTCTGTACCAATCGTTCACTTTCTATTGCTAAAAAAGGGAATACCGCATCGCCCTTTATACACATAATGGTATCCATCAAACCTAGGACAAATAGATCCTTATTTTCTCTAATGTTATAAAATATATTTCCATGAATGAGTTCATCATTCCAACCCTTATTATAATATACCGCATCAAACCATTGAGCTATTTTCTTCCCCGATTTAACATCTATCTGATACAATAAATAATAAATTGACTCCTTTTCTTCATTTCTGTTTGAGGCTTGAGCCGCATACAAACAACCACTATTACACATGATATAATCAATGTCAATACTTTTATCTATGATTATGCTCTCTTTATAAGAAGCTGAAAATATATCATACTTATTGCTATTTTTAATCAAAATTGGATTCTTGATAAAATCAACTAAATCGGATTCTTTTTGTTCTGCTGATTTATTTTTAGTAGATTTCGGAAGTCTTTCATATTCATTAGATTTTATTCTTTCTCTTAACTGCCTAACTGATAAATTATTATTTTTAACTAATTCTATGTAATAATTAATTTTATTAGTATTCTCAAAAGATAGTAATTCACAATAATGTGACCAAGATAATTGTGCAGACAGTGTCTGCACTTTTTCATTCAACTCATAAAACTTTAACATTAACCATAGATTTCTCTTACTATAACCTTTACCTAATTCATATGTTAATCTCTTCGAATATTCTTTTATTATTCCTTCTCCATAATGATTACCTGCTTCACTTAACATTCTTCCAACGTTGTAATATGCATCCAAATCACTCTTATTAATCGAATAATTTTTTACTTTTCTATTTATCTCATTATTTAAAAGTTCACTTTTTATTTCATTATAGTAATTCATATCTACTCCTTCCTATGGACTACATGTCTCAATCTTTAATTTGTTATTTTTAATCTTAAACATAATACTTCCATCTTGATCTGTCCTGTATATTTTAGAATTATCTAAATTATTTAACACTTCTTTATTCGGATGACCATACCTGTTATTCTTTCCAACACTAATAATGGCATACTTTGGTTTTATTTCATCTATAAACCCTTTACTACTACTTGTCTTACTTCCATGATGTCCTACTTTTAATACATCTATATCAGATATATTATATTTATCTAATATATCTTTTTCTTTCTCTACTCCTGCATCTCCCATAAACATGAACTTATAACCATTAAATTCTGTATAAATAACATTTGAATTATCATTTTCATTGTCATAAACTTTAGTATTTAAAAAATCTAATTTATACTTACCTATATTTAATTCCTTGATACAATAACAATAGTTTACTTTCCTTTTATTTAATTTCTTAATTAATTCTTTTTCTAAAGCGTTAAACTCCCCACAATTAAATATAACATTTTCTACTTTGAATTTATCAATTAAATATAAACTATCACCCATATGATCAAAATCCCCATGAGTTATAATAAGATAATCGAGTTTTCTTATACCCATACTTTTTAAATAATCAACTATATTTTTACCTACAGAATAATTATTTTTTAAATTACCATATGTAACCTTCCCACCTGTGTCTATTAAAATATTTGATTTATCATTAGGAAATTTAATAAATATACTATCCCCCTGCCCTACATCTATATAAGTTATTTCTAATCCTTTATTAAAAATAGTTATATTATAATGAATTACAAATATAAACATCAATGAAACTATATATTTATATTTATTTTTTGAAAGAAAATAAAGCGTAATTGATATAATGATATAGTAAATTATAATAAATAAAGTGCTTATTTTAGACATAATAAATATAAAATTATCTATTTTAGAAAAAGTAATTGATAACAGTTCAAATATGTTGATTAAAATAGTAAATAGATTGTTAAAAAAAGGAAAAAGAAATGTAATAAGTGATAATGGAAATATAATAGATGAAACAATAGGTACAAAAAATATATTAAGAAATATGCTAAGAACATTTATTTGACTAAAATTATTTATTGTAATGGGAACTGAAACAATAAAAGATATAAAAGAGACAATAAATAGTTTGTATAGTTTATTTTTACTCTTATTTATCAACTGATTAAAAGTAATTAGATAAAAACTAATTGTATATGAATACTGAAAACCAATTTTATATACTATATAAGGATCAATTAAAACGCAAATGAATAATAATATAATCATTAACTTAAACATTGATATATTCAAATTAAATTTCTTATTCAAATATATCAGTATAAAAAATATACCTGATCTTAAAATAGAAGGTAAAAAATCTGTTAGAGTCATATATATAAGTAAAAATAGTATTACAACTTCTTTTTTAAATTTATAATTTTTCAATAATTTTAATATTATCATTGATAATAAAGATATGTGCATACCTGATATCGAAAACAAATGACTTATACCATTTATTCTATAACTTTCCATTACTTCTTTATCAATATACTTATTATTGCCCAATAAAAATGTGTGTAAATAATCCTTATTAGGACTTTTATTAATAATATTTATTATACTATTTTTCAATTTGTACATAATACTCTTATTATTACTTATCTTTATTATTTTATCGATATCAAATATATAATTTATACGTTCATATTTCAAATATTCTCTATAATTAAATCCATTAAAAATACTATTATTACTTGGTAATTTTAGTTTACCAAACAGCTTTATTTTATCACCCAATTCATAATCAAATGTATTATTTTCATCTTTAAAATAATAATTACATAAAACTTTTTCTTTTCCAAATATAGTAATAACTAATTTATCATTATCAATATAGTAACTGGTTATAGTACCAATTATAACATCATCATTTATATCATATTTACTTTTATCACAAGCATTAAAATAAAGTAAAATAGCAACAAATAGCATTAAAAACAGATAAAAATAATTAGACTGTAATATAATCCTTAATTTTTTCAAACATGGCTTCTCCAATACCACTAACATTCATTATGTCTTCTATCTTTAAAAATTTATTACTTGTTCTATATTCAATTATTTTTTCTGCTTTCTTATCACCTATCCCTTTTATAGTCATTAATTCGCTTTTTGATGCGGTATTTATGTTAACCAAAACATTTTCATTACTATTTTCATTACTTACATTTAAATCAAATGTATTATTATTATCACTATTATTTATACAAGCATCATTATTAACATCTGGACATACACATTCCTTTTCTATTTCTTTTATAACTTCAATTATAGTTGGTTCTTTATTTAAAACCCTATTTCTCGCATCCTCAACTTCTTTTTTAGAATATATTTTGATATACATCTCATCAGTTACTTTTTTACTTAAATTAATTAAAGAGGTATCTACCTCATCAGTAAAACCACCTGCTAATTTAACTACATCAATTATCCTTACATCCCCCACTTCATACACTCCTGGGTTCCTTACCTCCCCTTTTATTTCTACGAATTTTGTATTTTTTTCTTCTTCATCACTTTCATTTATTTCTTGTATTTCACTAATATTTTCATACGAATCATCTTCATTATAATTTAAATTTATAACAAAAATAATAAGTATTAATATAAACGCTACTAAATATTTCCAATATTTAAAAAATAATTTTTTCATAAAAAAATAACCTCCTAACAAGATTATTCTCTATTAAAAAGCTATTTCCTCTAAATTTCTCTAATTTTATTTTTTATTCTTTCTTCCTGCTTTAAAATACTCGTTTCCACATTAACTCTTTGTACTAAAGTAAGACCAATTGTAAGTGAAAGAGAAAAACTTCCTCCATAACTTAAAAAAGGAAGGGTTACTCCAGTAACAGGAATAAGACCTATTACAACAGATAGGTTAAGCACTGCTTGAAATATTATTTGAAAAATTATACCAAATATTAAATATTTTCCAAAAAGGTCTGTTTTTTGTAATGCTATTTTTATTGATGTATAACAAATAATAATAAATAAAATAATAACAAATAATGCTCCGATAACACCAAATTCTTCACAAATTATTGAAAAAATAAAATCAGTTTGAGGTTCTGGCAAGTAAAAACTTTTTTGTCTGGAATTCAAAAAACCTGTTCCAAAAAGTCCCCCTGGACCTATGGCATATAAACTTTGAATTATTTGAAAGCCACTTCCTAAAGGATCTTTCCATGGGTCTATAAAAGATGTTATTCTAGCCATACGATATGGTGCAATAACAATTAAAGCAGTTATTCCTATTATTCCTACAAAACCTAAAATATAAAAGAATTTCATATTTAAACCTGAAATAAAAAGTAAAGCAACAATACTCATTACTAAAACCATACCAGTTCCAAAATCTGGTT
>URRF01000055.1 GCA_900550145.1 uncultured Mollicutes bacterium | reverse complement strand
ATCTTAAAGGTACTCCTAATGAGATTAAATTAAAGTATGTTTCTGATAATATGTTTGCTGATTTAAGAGGTGATGAACTTAAAGATGCGATTAAAGAAGAAATTAAGAAAAAAGATAAAAATTCTCACTGAGAAAATGGAAAACAAAGGCTATAAGGTTTCTACACAGCTAGGAAAGGCATTAGAGGATTATAAGGCAATATCTAATATTAATGTTAATTTGACACAGCCATTTCCAGCAAAAACAATCGCAAGAGGTTTTCCTTATTATTCATCAAGTTAGCTGATGAGTAGTATTTTAGATTTAATTAATAATTTAGATAGAAGTAAAAAGATTTTAGTTATTGGGCATAAGAAACCTGATACTGATACAATCTTTTCTTCTTATTTAATGAGTAAGGTGTTACAGTCTTTGGGGTATGATGCTCTGTATGCAGTTCTTGATGGCGAAAAGATAAGTGAAGACTGCACAAAACAAGTTATAGATAATTTTGATTACTCCCCTTTTATATTAGATAAGAAAGATATTTCTAAATATAATTATTTTTTAACTGATCATAATGATGTCAATCAA
This sequence comes from uncultured Mollicutes bacterium, assembly GCA_900550145.1. GTDB lineage: Bacteria > Bacillota_I > Bacilli_A > RF39 > UBA660 > CAG-1193. The sequence continues at coordinate 5,287 of URRF01000055.1, read as the reverse complement.
AGTATTGAAGATGCTTCTTTGGTACTAGGTGCTATTGATCATCACCCTGATGCTGGTATGGTTAGAGTTATTGTAACTAGTTATGTTAGTACATGCCTTGCTATATACGATATGTGTTCTAGTTTTTATGATTTTAGTGATTATATTATTAAATGGTTTAGTATTAAGTTATAAGTATTTAGAAAAAGATAAAGAGATTATAGATAATGGAGAAACTAAGAAAGTTAGTTTGCCAAATAAAATGCTTGGAAATGAACTTGAATCCTTTGACTTATATTTCTTAAAATTAGAAAATGGTAAAAAGAATATGCTATATAGCCCACTATCTATAAAATATACTTTAGAAATGTTAAACGATGCAGCAAATGGTAATTCAAAAAATCAAATAGAATCTGTAGTTGGAGAGTATAAACCAAAAAAATACAATAACAACTCAAATATGTCATTTGCAAATGGTTTATTTGTAAGAAACTCATATAAAAATAGCATTAAACAAGAGTATATAAATAGTTTAAAAGAAAAATATAATGCTGAAGTTATATATGATGATTTCAAAACCACATCTAATATAAATAATTGGGTTAGCAATAAAACATTTAAATTAATAAATAATATAGTAGATGACGTAAGTGACAATGATTTTCTTTTAATAAATGCTTTATCAATTGATATGGAATGGAAGTATTTAATTCAACCTCTGTCTACTTCAGAAAATGTTTCAAATTATCCTGGTACAAGAATGGGATGGATAGCAGATTATCCTCATGAAAATTACCGAGCATATGTTAGTAAAATTGGAGAAAATGAAATTCAATATCCAACATTAAGTTTTAATAATAATAGTATAAATGCAAAATCTGTAGATATAGGTGCATCTGCAAATAAATATGATATTGTAACTATACTTAAAGAAGAAAATATAAGAAAAACAGTATCAGAGGCATATAAAGAATTTGTTAAAAATAAAACATGTGGAGAAGGACCATATGAAGATGAAAAAACTGTATTAGATAGATATATTAAAGAAATAAAAACAGGATATAAACAAATTTCTAGTTCTACTGATTTTGAGTTTTATGTTGATGATGAAGTAAAAGTATTTGAAAAAGAACTAAAAGAATATAATGGAACTACTTTAGAATATATTGGTATTATGCCAACAAATCAAACATTAGATAAGTATATAGAAACTATAACTGTAGAAAAATTAAATAAAATAATTAATAGTTTAAAGAAAATTGAATTAGATAGTTTTGAAGAAGGTGTAATAACAAGAATTAAGGGACGTTTACCATTATTTAAATTTGATTATGAACTTAATTTAATGAATGATTTAAAAAAACTAGGCATTGTAGATGTTTTTGATAAAGAAAAATCAAATCTTACTAATATAACAAAAGAAAAAGCTTATATAAATAAAACAATTCATAAATCAAATATAGAATTTTCAAATCAAGGAATAAAAGCATCAGCAGCTACATTAGCAGGAGGTGCTGGTGCAGCAGGATGTTCATTTGAATATAAATATGAAGTACCAGTAAAAGAAATTGATTTAACATTTGATAAACCATATATATTCTTAATAAGAGATAAAAATACACATGAAGTTTGGTTTATAGGAAGTGTTTACGAACCAATTAATAATAAATAATTATCAAAGTAGAAATACTTTGATTTTTAATGTAAACTATTTTAATATTTACATATTATTTGAATATATTTAATATTTATAGTATAATATAAAATATCTAGGAGTTGAGAAAATGAAAAAAATATGGAATTTTATTTTAAAATATAGAGTAATAATAGTTTTAGTATTACTAGCTATATTCTTAACATTCATGTTTATTGCCATAAAATCTTATATGTATCCAACAGATGTTAAATCAGTATATGGTAACAGATTAGATGGTATAGAAAAAGTGCCTATTACAGATGATGAAATAAAAAAATTAGTTAATAAAATAAAAGAAGATGAAAACTTTACAGATGCAAGTATATCTATTAAAGGGAAAATAGTAAATATACATATAAAAGTAACAAATAAAGATAATACTAAAGATAAGATGAAAGAAAAATGTAATGACATATTAAAAGAATTTAGTGAAGAAAAAATAGCATTTTATGATTTCGAATTCTTTATAACAAATGAAGATGGAAACTATAAAATGATTGGTTACAAAAACAAAAAAAGTAAAGAAATTAGTTATGTATCAGATGAAATTGTAAAAGAGGTAAAAGAAGATGAACAAGAAAAAGAATAAGAAAAATATAATAATAATAGTTGCTGCTTTAGTACTATTATTAGTAGTAGGAATTTTAGTATTCTTAAGATATAAAGATAACAAAACAGAATTATCTTTATCAGATAAAAAATGGATAGAAGATAATAAAAAAAGCATGATAGATATCTATGTTATGAATGATTTACCAGTGTTTTCATTAGAAGAAGGAGATATATTTCTATCTTTTCTAGATTATTTTGAAGCAGAAACTGGCTTATCATTAAATAGAGTATCATATTCCCTAAATTCATCTGAACCAAAAACTAATTATTTATTTAAAATAATAAAAGAAACAGATGACTTAGGTAGAAATGACTTATTATTTTACGAAGATAATTATGTAATAATAAGCAAAGAAAATAAAAAAATACAAGATATATCCAAATTAGAAGGATATAAAATAGGTGTATTAACAACTAGTATGACAAGTATTAGTGAATATTTAACTTATGGTAATAACTTAACATTTACCAACTATGAAGATGATGTTCAACTACTTAATGCATTTAATTCGAATGAAGTAAATTATATTATTATTCCAAAAAATAGATATTTAAAAGAAATAGTTACTAATAATTATTACATAGTAAATAATTTAACTAGTTTAACTAATAAATATGTATTAACATTGAGTAACAATAATACTAAATTAAATGAAATATTTATAAAAATGTATAACAAATGGTATAGAAAGAACTTTAGTAGATTATATTCAACAAAAATGAATGATTTTTATTATAAAGCAAAAAACATTGATGAAAAAGACAAGTCAAATTTTAAAGGAAAAAAATATATATATGGATATGTAGAAAATATACCTTATGAAATATCAAATACTAAAGGAATTAATTTAGAGTTCCTAAATGGTTTTGAAAAGTTTGCAGGAGTAGAATTTCAATATAAAAAATATAATTCAATAAAACAATTAACAAAGGGTTTTGAAAATGGAGATGTTGACATAATATTTAACTATTATGGTATAGATTCACAAGGAAGTAATGAAACAATAAATGTATATGATGCATCATATGTAATATTAACACATATAGATAATAACGTTACAGTTGATTCTTGGATGAGTTTAACTAATAAAGAAATATATGCATTAAAAGATACAATGTTAACAGAATATGTAAACAACAATTCAAAAGCAACAATAAAAGCATATTCAAAAATAAGTAGTTTACTTAAAAATAAAGAACCACTTATATTACTTGATATGAATACTTATAATTATTACAAAAATACAAAATTAAAAGATTATTATATTGTATATGAAGGAAAAGCAGATATAAACTATAACTTTTTAATTAAAAGAGATAGTACAAATAATATATTCTCAGATATATTTCAATATTATTTAACAAATATTAATCATACTGAATTTAGAAATAATGGTATGAAACAATGTTTACATAATAATTTCTTTGAAACTATATCAATTGCTTATTACTTAATATTTGTAGCAATAATACTTATAGTAATAGCGGTAATAAGAAAAAATAAAGAAAGAAAAATAAAATTAAATGAAGAAAAATCAAGATTTATAGATCCACTAACATCTTTAAAAAATAGAAATTATTTAAATTATAATATTGATAAATGGGATGATAATAAAGTATATCCACAATCAATAATAGTCATTGATTTAAATGATTTAAAACAAGTTAATAATGAGTTTGGATATCAAGAAGGAGATACAGTTATTAAAGCAGCTGCTAATATATTAATAAATAATCAGTTAAAAAATACAGATATACTAAGAACTGATGGAAATGAATTTATAATATATATGGTGGGTTATCCAGAAGAACAAGTAGTACTTTATATGAGAAAATTATATAAATTAATGAAAGAATTACCACATGAAAAAGGAGCAACATTAGGTTATAGTATGATATTAAATGATATTAAATTAATTGAAGATGCTATAAATGATGCAGTACTAGATATAAAAAAAACTAAAGAAAATAAGGGAAAGTAATGATTAATAAATTAAAAGAACGTATAAAACAAATATTTACAATTATTAGAAAGCCGGTTATGTCTATTTTACCTGGACAATTGGCTTTCTCTTTTGTACTTACAATAATTCCTGTTATAGTTTTAGTTGCTATTATCGCATCAGTATTTTCATTATCACTAGATTCAATAACAACATTTATTTCAAATACCTTTCCAAAAGCAGTTAGTGCAATGTTACTACCATTAATAGATGGTAGAGGATTTGATTTAAGCATTCTAATATTTTTAATTACAGCTATTTATCTAGCATCTACAGGAGCATATTCAGTTATAACAGCTGCTGATGTCATATACGAAATAAAACCACAAAAACCACTACCAAAGAGAATTAAAGCATTTATAATGACATTTGTACTAATTACACTTATTATGTTCATGATAATTGTTCCTGCATTTGGTGATAAAATATTAAAACTATTACTAAGTTTTATCAAATCAGATACACTATCAAATAGAATAACAATAGTTTATTACATACTAAAATATCCAATATCATTTTTCCTAATATATTTTAATATAAAATTAGTATATACAATCGCACCAAACAAAGAAATAAAAAGCAAAACAGTAACAACTGGATCAATATTTACAACAATAATGTGGATGATTACAACCCAAATATATTCATTTTGGGTATCAAATGTAGCACATTATGATATATTCTATGGTAGTATTTCAAACATAATAATATTACTTATTTGGTTTTACATACTATCATATGTATTTGTAATTGGATTAGTAATGAATGCGGGTATAGATAAAGGTAATATTGAAAATAATATAAAAGGATGAGTGATCATCCTTCATGGACTATAAGAGTATTCTCCTTATAGTGGTCATTATTTGACAAAGTGGCTAAAAAAAGCCACTGTAAAGTTAAGTAAAGCATAAAAAAATATGCTTTTTATATTGACAAACTATAGGGGGGGGGGGGGATAAAAAAAAAATATTAGTAAAAATAGGGGGGGGGGGAAATT
>URRF01000054.1 GCA_900550145.1 uncultured Mollicutes bacterium | reverse complement strand
CACGAGCTAATTCTAGTTGCTGCATCATTTTTATATCTGGATTTTCTATTGTAAAATATAATATATATAATATTATGGTATGGATAAAATTCATGAGTAATATTTCTGGTTTTATAAATTGTATAATAGTAGCAATTGTTGATAAAATTATTAAAGTTAGTAATGGGAGATATTTCTTTATTAATCTTTTTTCGAATGTGGTAACCACTTTAATTATCCCTAATATTATGTATACAAAAGATACTCCATAAACCAAATAAACAGCATATCCTGTAGGAATACTCAAGTTTAATTTATTTAAGTAATTGATTTTTAACATTAAAATTATAATTGATAATATTGGGATTGTAAATTTATATAATGTATTCAGTTTTATTCTATCTGAAATGATATTTACATACATTGAAAAATATGATGTCCAAAATACGTAATATATCAATATAAGTTTTGTACTTATTACAAATATAGTATCATTTTTATTTAATCCTATTTTTAACAAATAATAATTTATTATTTCCAAAATAGTTCCAGTAAATGTACATAGCAAAATTTTTGAAAATATCTTAGTTTCCGGATGATTTATTCTCTTCTTAGAATAGAAAACAAATAAAAGCAAGAATACATATATTGAACTACTTATTGTAAAAACTACATTCATATTACACCTACTTTAAAATAGTATATCATTTTTTTGGAAATTAAAAAAGTAGGTAATTTACCTACTTTTCAAAAATAGTTTTGTTGAATATAAGTTTTTTTCTTTTTGGTTGTTCTTCTACAGATAATTTGTCATATATTTCTTTCAGTTCCTTAATTTTTGCTTTCATCATTAAATTTCTTGGAATCTCAGATAATTCTATATAGTGTGTTGGCATATGGAAATTATCTAGTTGAGATAATATCTTTCCTTTTAATTCTAAATTGATATTATTTTTCATTTCTTGTGTTAAATAATCTTCATAAACAATGAAACATGCCGGAGTTTCTTTTTCTTTTTTATTAGAAACACCTATTATTGCACAATCTTTTACTCCTTGTACGCTTTTTACAATATTTTCTATTTTTGGAGCCCATACTTTATGTCCATCTCTTACTATTAAACCATACTTTCTTCCTAAACAAAAACTATGTCCTGCAGGATCCATATACCCTAAATCTCCTGTATGATACCATTTTGTTCCGTCTGAGTGTGTTATTATTGTTTCTTCAGTACTTTTTTTATTGTTGTAATATCCTCTAAACACATTAGGATTGTTTGCATTGTAACAAATTTCTCCCGCTTCATAATACATAACTCCTCTGTTATAATTTTCATCTTGGATGTTTCTTTCATTATTTTCTTCGTCAAATTTAAATATAGCCATTTCGTTGCCTGGGAATACAACTCCAACAGAACCTTCATAATATGTATCTTTATTTTTCAAAACACCATTAGGATTTAATCCTGGTCCACATGTTTCTGAAGTTCCTAATGCATTTTCAATTACACTATTTGAACCACATTTTTTTAAAATTTTGTTTGCTCTTTTTTCAAGATTTAATTCAAGCAAATCTCCCCCTGATATGAAGTGTTTTTTCTTAGATAAATCAATTTTTACCCCTTTTTTATCCATATTTTCTATGTAATCACAAATTCTTTGTATTAATAAAGGTCCAACTAATACAACTGTGCTTTCATCTTTCAATATTTCTTCTGCACATTTTTTAGGATTAAACAGTGGACTAAGAGATGTTGTCACTTGCCAAACTGCTGCTAAAACTATATCATACCAAAAATAAGAACTAGAAGGTGGCATTGGATTAAATAGTGAATCTGTTTTGTCTATATCGAATTTTGAATATAATTGTTTATAAACAGAACTCAAGCAATTTTCATTAGTTATTTCTACGCCTTTAGATTCACCGGTAGAACCGCTTGTAGGAAAGATAGCTGCAATTTCATCTTTTCTAAAGGGTTCTTCAAAATCATAAATATTTAATTTTTCAGCATTTAATTTTGATAATAACTCATCAAAACTTCTCCATTTAGAATTTTTATCCATTTTTATTTTTAGTAGAGATATTTTTTCTAATAATTTCAATAATACTTTTTGCGATTTAGATGCAAATGGTATAGAATCAGCAATTGGTAAATACATTACATTATCTACTTTTATATCCTTTAATTTGGAATAGGATAAATCCAATGTAACTAAACATTTGGAATTAGATTCTTTTACACATTTTTCTATTGTTTCTTTATTGCTAATTGGATCTAACGGTCTTACTATCGCACCTATTAAATTAGCTGCAAAGAATACATATATTGCCTCTATTACAGAGGGTGTGCACATAACTATTATATCTTTACTTCCTACATTACAATTATTTTTGAGTATAGATGCATATTTTAATATATTATCTGATAATTCACCATATGTAACCGTTTTTCCACTCCTATATGCAATAACATTTTTTACCTCATTTGCTTTTTCTATCACTACACTAGCTATTCTTTTGTTTGGAAATGTAGAATTTAGTGTTTTTTCATCAAAAAATTGGCGATATGGTTTATCCTGTTTAGCATAACCCGACAATTCAAATCCAAGTTTATTTTCAGTTTCATCTATTATTTTTATTATTTCTTCTTTTGATATTGGTCTAGCAAAATTTTGTTGTGCCTGTTTAAAAATATTTTCAATTATTTCTTCTTTCATTATAAACAACCCCCTTAACAAATGATTGCTATTTTAGCACATTTGTACGTATTTGTCAAAAATAGGAATTTAGGGATTTAGTAATTTAGTAATTAATATGTAAAATTTTCTCTTAAAAATCACACCGTGTACACTTTTTATAAATTGTATGTGAACTTTTAATAAAATTAGTTTTTAAATTCTAAGTTTTTTATTTTTAAAATATCTATTCCATATATTTCCATATATATACTAGTAACGTCCATTGTAGTAATTTTGCTAGAATCTATTTCTAATTTTTCTATAATCTTTTTTACTTCCTCTTCACTTTTTCCCTCAATTTCAGCATATGTAGGAATTAATGGCCAAGAATCTATATCTATGTTGACATCATCTAATAAGTATTTTATTCTTTTGTTTTCTTGATAATTTCTTGCAACATATCCAAGTTCTTTTAAGATATTGTTAGTATTTTCGAAATCAGAAACTTCTATTTCAATTTCATTAGTTCCTCCTATTTCATTTTTATTTATTACTTCTTTTATAGCAAGTGTGGTTTTAATCCCATTAGTTCTTAATCTAATCCATTTATTTTCATTAATTGGATTAAACTCATATACATATCTTTTTTGAAAATATTCTCCTATCTTTTTAGCACCCATATTTTCTAATTTTGAAATGAATTTAGTGTCTATTTCAAGTATAGTACATTCGTATTCTTTATGCATAATTACCTCCTTTTGTTTCATTATATCAAATCAAATATATGATTGTTAATTGTTTTCTTATTTTTATCCATTAAAAAACAATAACTAAATGTTATTATTTTTTCAAACCATTTTGGTATATCATAAGAATTTCATATAAATTAGTTGGGAGTGATATTATGTATTTCATCAAATTATTATACATATCTACTAAACTATTTTCTTCTTTATTAAAGCATTCATAATAAATATATTTTAATTTATCAAAATCATTATTTTTATAAATATTTGATATCTCTCTTTTCATAAAATTTAATTTTTGTTCTTCAGATCTGGTAGTTAAACTAAATTCACTTTTATTTAATATTTGATATTTAATATCTACTGGTTTAACTTTTTTCATAATTTCAATTATGTCCAATGCTTCTTCTATTAATAAATCACTTTTCATTATGGATATTCCTTTATAATTAAATTCTACTGCTACAACTGTTGAATTAGAGCAGAAAAGACATGCATATTCTACATTTTTTACGCTTCTGTTTGTATAAACTTCACAAGTATTGTGCAGTTGTTTTACTAATTCCGAATCTATCATTATTTGATTTTTAATAATATCTTTTATTGTATCTTTCGATACTTTTATAACTTCTATCTTTTTTACATAATCGAAATAATCATTATCCTCCCATTCATAAAATTCATATAATCTTTCATTGTAATTTAACAATATATCATAAATATATTTCACTTTTTCCTCCTATATATAGATAAATATATTAAAAGAATGCCAATTATTAGAGAAAGACATTCAAATCTTCTAATAATAAAATTAACATATTCTAAAAAAGTATACCCATTAACTAATAAATTTAGATAAAGAATTATATTTGTTAGTCCAATAACTGTCAAAGTTATTCCAAGCAGAAGTAGAATACCACGTAAAAACATATAACCACCTAATAAATTTTATTTATTAATTTCTATTTTTATTATATAATTTATTAGAGGTGATAAATGTGAAATTATTTATGTATTTAATTTTAGGCTTTATTCAGGGGTTTACAGAACCAATACCGGTTTCTTCTAGTGGGCATTTAGTAATATTTAATTCTATTCTTAATGTAGAGGCATTTAAGGATTTGAATTTTGAAATAATTACTAATTTTGGTAGTTTTATAGCAATTGTATATTTTTATAGAAAGGAAATTATAAGTATTATTAAAGATTTCTTTATGTATATAAAAACAAAAGAAAATAAGTATTATGAAAACTTTAAATATGCACTTCTTATAATTGTTGCTACAATACCGGCTGGTATATTTGGATTATTGTTAAAAGATACTATTGAAAGAATTACATCTGTAAAAATTGTTGGAGTATCACTTCTTATAACTGCTGTTCTTATATTGTTAGTAAGTAATATTAAGGGTACAAAAGAAAAAAAAGACATTACATTTGTTGATGCATTGATTATTGGGTTATTTCAAGTAATTGCGTTATTTCCTGGTATAAGTAGAAGTGGTTCTACATTAGTGGGTGGAATGAGTAGAGATTTAAAAAGAGATACTGCATTCAAATTTAGTTTTATGTTATATTTGCCTATTAGTATGGCAACAATGGTATTAAGTGTTAAAGATTTAGTTACTAGTAGTAATGCGGATTCTTTATTTCTACCATACACGCTTGGAATGTTTGTATCTATGGTTGTTACATATTTTTCAATAAAATGGTTTAAGAAAGTAATGGAAAATGGAAAACTTGCATACTTTGCTTATTATTGTATTATAATGGGAATAATAACTATTTTATTTTTAAAATAAGAAAAGTCAGAAAAGTTTATTTCTGGCTTTTTTCTTAGCTAAAACTTATATTGTCACTATATTGATACATATATTTAATATCACTATAACTAACTGAATTTTTATCTTTTATTGGTATTGTTATAGTTATATATTTATTTACTCCATCAGGAATATCACCTGATTCATATGAATTAAACATTAAATCAGAATAAAACATATAACTATTAGGTAAAGTTTCTGTTGTATTTCCATAAGTAAAAGTTCTTTTACTTTTATTTATGCTTAATCTAATAATTTCATTACCTTCATATGTAATATCATAGCAATTTGTTCCACAAGATACAAAACTAGTTATCTTTTTTTCTTCAAAATCTTTTTGTAATGTATTACTTAATACAGATGCGAAAGTAAGATACTCATTATATGAAATATTTTTTATTTGCTTTTGTGAAAGAGATAATACTGTTTTAAATAAAGATAACGATACAAATGTTATTAATATAAAACATACTAACAATTCTATTAAAGTAAATCCATTTTTTTTCACATTATCACCTACTGTAAAAAGTATACAATTTTAATATAAAAATTTCAATAAAAAATAGTATTTTAAAATTTTCTATGCATTTAATTTATTTTGTTTAGTAACAACAAATATTTTTATTAGGCACTTGCTTTTAATATATATAGATCACTACTTGTTCCATTTCCACGTTCTATTAAGACATTAGATTTTAGATATAAGGCGGGAAAAAAGTAGTAATTCATGTATGCAAGTGAATTGACATTAGTAAATCCATCTCCATATATTTGCCATACAGCATTAGACCCAACTTTAGGAGATAAATACCATGTAAAACTACCTTTGCCAGTGTCGTGCATCCAGTTATTATTCTTGCATATATAATTATTTGAACTGTCTTTTGTTTTCATGTCTATTTCGCATGCACTTTCACTACTTGCATATACATAGTCTGTTACATATGGTAGTGCTACATATCCTGTCCACTCTGTTGTTCTTATTACTGTATCATTACAATAATCACCACTAGTACATATCTTACCTGTTTTCGTTCCTCTTTCATCACTATAAAACGAAAGTGTATCTGTTACCTTACTTTCAATTGCTCCTGTGTTCCATATATGATTATCTATTAAACTTTTTGATGTTTCATTTATTGTTAGGAAATTACCCTTACTATCTTTTGGACATATCGTTGTTGCGTTCTTTCTTCCTATATAACACGTCACTGTTGTATCTCCACCATAATACATCTTATTTAAATATACTTGTAGATCTGCACCAGCATATTCATTTCCATCTGCATCTGTACTTTCTCCCCACTGATTTATTCCTGCACCACCATTTATTGATTCATCACTAGTATCCCATGATAAACTGCCTAATGATTCGCTTCTTACTAGTTTTACATTATTACC
>URRF01000053.1 GCA_900550145.1 uncultured Mollicutes bacterium | reverse complement strand
CAATAATTATAAATTCTTTCCAAAAAATCAGACAATAATTCTTGCTAGTCTATCTCCAAGTCTGCATAGCAATTCATTTGTAATAGTATCCGCTTTATCAGCGACTTGTTCAGCAGTAATATTCTTATCTTCTCCTATAATTGTTATAATATCTCCAACTTTTACATTTGATATATCAGAAATATCAATTAGTAATTGATCCATACAAATTCTACCTATTACAGTGCCATAACTTTCATTTATTTTGACTTGCATATTTTTGTTAGATAAATTTCTCGGTATTCCATCTGCATATCCTATTGATACAGAGGCAATTTTTCTATTTTCTGTTGCAATATATGTTCTTCCATAACTAACAGAATCGTTTTTATTTATTTCTTTTACACTTGTAATTCTGGCTTTCAATGACAAAACAGGTTTTAAGTTCAAATGTATTAATTGATATGACTCGTATAAACTATTTATTCCATACATAAGAATACCAACTCGCACATAATCATAGTCTAATCCAGTATAATTTATTACACCATAACTACTCTGTAAATGCACTTTTCCAGTATCATATCCTTTTGTTTTAATTCTTTTTATAGTTTCATTAAATAATTCTATTTGTCGGTTAGTAAAATCAATATTTTCTTTTGTGTTAGAATCTGCAACGCATAAATGACTAAATGTTCCTAAAATATTTAATTTTTCATTTTCGTAAATCTTATATAATTTATCTAAATGATTATATTTTTCTCCTAATCTATTCATACCAGTATTTATTTTTATATGGCATTTTAACTTTTCATCAAGATTTAATTCTTTTATCCTTTCAGAATAATCATAATCTATAATAGTTTGAATTAAATCATATTTTATAACATATTCTAAATCATCAAAATTAGTAAAACCTAATATCAAAATATTTCCTTGTATATTATTTTTTCTTAAATATATACCTTCTTCTAATGTGGCTACTGCAAAATCAGTTATACCAATTTCTGATAATTTTCTTGCTATCAATAATGCTCCGTGTCCATAAGCGTTTGCTTTTACAACTGCCATTATCTTTGTCTTTGGAGAAATTATTTTTTTTATTTCACTTATATTATTTACTAAATTATCTAAATCAATTTCAATCCACGCTCTGTCTTTTAACAAATTATTTTCTTTCATTTTTTACTACTTCCTTTATTTTTTCTATTAAAAAGGCAAATATTGTTGTTGTTATACAAACCAACAGATAAAGTATTAAATTATTTTCAACAAATATTTTATCCATTCCAATAATGCCAGAAACAAACCTAATTTCTACAATAAAAAGTGGGTGGAAAATATAAATATATGTTGCAATATTTCTTATTTTCTTATTTGATGTTTTACTATGATCCATTAAATAGCAAAACAAGAAATACATAAGTGGAAGTAAAAATAAATACATACTATCGTGTCTTTGTAAATTATAATAATGTAAAATACTTCCTTCCACACTAATAAGAATAAAGAATAATAAAGCGTACAATAAATTAAGCTTTGTGTTTTTTCTTGTGTCTGTCTTTACAATATGTCCTAAACATATAAATATTGGTACATAGAATAAGCCATTTCTCGTATAATCAAAAATATTAAAAATTAATTCATATATATTTTTTGTAATCTGATTCATAATAGTTATGCCATAATAACTATCTCCAAACACACCTATTATGTATAATAATATCGTTGCAATTAAAGCCTTTTTTCGTCCTAATTTTTTAACTAAATAATATGTAATCCACACTCCAACAATAAGTGCTGGGAAATACCATAAATGATATAATGTTCCATTTATAAAAACATATTTTAATATTGCAATAATATCAATGTTCTTAAAACTACCCATATAGATATTTATTGGTAAATAAAGTAATATGCAAAGAAGATAAATTTTTAGTATTTTCTTTGTATAGTCAACTAAAACTTGTTTATCTTTTAAAGCCCTGTCTAATATATAATATCCAGTTATCATTAGAAATAAAGGAACTGCTATTCTTCCTAATATTCTTGTAAAGAAGAAATCAAATTCAGGACTAATTTTGGCAAATGGTGAAATATGTATAGCAACAATCAAGAACGATACTATAAATCTCCATATATCAATATTTATTTTTTTACTCATTATTTTTCTCCTTTGATAGTTAAAATAAATCCATCAACATTGTTTCCAGAGATATTATAATTTTCCTCCACATCTAAACTAATACTTTCGTCTTTATAACGAATGAAAAATATCTTATATTCTTCATAAATTAAAGGCTTATTTGGATATATAAAATCTTTCAAAAAATCTATATATTCTTCTAAACAAATATCTTTTTCTGTTATTATTTTTGAATGTGGATAACCAACATATCGAAAATGCCACTCTTCTTTTGATATTTTCGTGATTGCTTTCTTTTCGTCTTTATATCGCTCAATAAATCCATATTTTGGAGAAATATTTCTAAAACTTTGACATATACCATAATAAGGAAACTTAGGACAAATAAAATCAATATTTCCCTCATTTAATGCTAAATCTATTACCAAACCTGTTTGATGTTCACTAGCATTAGGTGGTGCAACATATTTTTGCGTATATTCTCTGCCATTCTCTTTTAAAGATGTATTATATATATCTTTTTGTTCTTCAAGTGTTCTATACCCACTTACAGGGACTATTTTATTTTCAGCATTTATATTATTCAGTATTAAGTGTAAAGAATAATTTGCAATATTATTTAATTTGATATTGTTGTATTCTTCATCAAAGGATACTAGATTATTTATTGTACTTTTCAATGTATAATCTGGATTAATAAGGACTAATTCTCCTTTTCCAATATCTTCTTTTTTTAAAGTTATATTTTTCATTTTCCCCACCCCAATTCAATTAAACGTTCAATAACTTCTTCAAAAGGAATACCAATTTCTTTTAGCATACTAGGGTATCTTGAATGTGATGTGCAGCCCGGAATAGTATTTACTTCATTGAAAACGATTTTTTTATCTTTTGTGTAAAACATATCAACTCTCGCAAAACCACTACAACCTAATATTTTGTAAATAGCAAGAGCAGTATCTTTAATTCTTTCTCTTTCTTCTTTACTAATTCTTGCAGGTAAATGTATTTTACTTGTTTTCAAATTGTATTTTTCAAAATAATCAAAGAAGCCATCTTCTAGCTCTATTTCATCCACTTCACCAATTATTAATTTATCTGTTCCTAATACAGCACATCCAACTTCAAATCCATCTACATTTTCTTCTATAATCACTTTATTATCATACCTAAATGCTTCTTTTAATGCTTCTTTTAATTTGCTTATTGTTTTTATTTTTGTAATACCAAAAGATGATCCTGCTTTCAAAGGTTTTACAAACAATGGAAAATGTAAGTTACGAATTTTATTTTCTATCATCTCGTAACTATCTTTTTCATTAAATAAATAAGATATAGGTGATAAATAACCATTTGAAGAAACAATTTCGTGGGCTAAATACTTGTCCATACATATCGCAGATGAAGTCATATCACACCCAACATATTTTATTCCTGCAAGTTCCAATAGTCCTTGTAATCTTCCATCTTCTCCGTTTTGACCGTGCAATACTGGAAAAGCAACATCAATTTGAATAATTTCATTTGTTTCTAAAACTATAATTCCGTGATCACTTCTATTTGTTGAAATTGTAATTCGTTTGGTTTCTTTTTCATTTAACCATTCATCTTTTTCAATATTATTTACATCACCATTATATAAATAAAAATCCCCATCCCTTGTAATTCCAATCATCAATAAATTGTACTTATCTTTTTTGATATTTTTAATTACGGAAGTTGCAGATACAAGTGATACATCATATTCACTTGAACACCCTCCAAATAAAATTGCTACTGTTTTTTTCATAAAAATCACATCTCCTCTACTTTAACATCACTTGGCAATTCATATTCAATAAGAACTTTCTCATCATATAATTTCTCTTTTCTGATTTCTTTTCTTGTTTTCTTGTCTATTTCAACTCTTATAACTTCAACGCATTCATAAATATTTTCGTTTTCTTTGACATACTTTAAATTTCCATTTACTATCTTATAATCAACATTTGATTCACTATTTGATAATATTTTCCCATACATATAATCTTCATCAAATGAAATGTCTATTTGATATATATTGTTAGTTTCATTTTTTACTTTTAAATCTAACCAACCACTACTAATTGTTGCGTCAATTCCTTCTAAAGAAGATTTATCTGGATTAGGAAAAGATTTTACTTTATGTCCGTGCCTTTCAGTAACTGTAAGTGGACTCATTAAAAATAGATAATGTAACAAATTACTTAAATGACAAAGCCCTCCACCTTTTTTTGCTACTATTTTTCCATCTACCAATATCAAACCATCTTTATATTTTCCGTACTTTTTACTGTTTCTAACTAAATAACAAAAGGAAAATGTTTCATTAGGATATATTAAAATATGATTCATAGTTTTACTTGCTATTTTTAAGTTTTCGACTTTGTTTTTTTGATAAATAATATCGTGTCCACTATTTTCGTTTATCATCAATGTTTTAGTCTTACAAACTTCATATTTTAATTTTTCTCCAAAATTTTTAGAATACTTATTTCCGTCAAACTTCATTCCAATTTGATAAAATAAGTTCCTTTGCCATATTCGTAATGGTAATAAAAATGGAAATAATTGTGTTAACCTTTTTCTTGCCATTTGCAGCACCTCCAATCAACAAAAAAACAATCATTCAAATCAATAATACTGATTTATGAATGATTGTTCTTTAATTCTATCTTAAATAAATCTTAAATTCTTCTTAAATTTATTTTAATGGTAATGTAACTCGGAAAGTTGTTTCTTCCTCATTACTTTCGGCAATTATTGTTCCGTTATGTAATTCAACTATGTCTTTTGCAATGGCAAGACCTAATCCACTTCCACCTGTTCTTGATGTTCTTGCAGAGTCTAGTCTATAAAACTTCTCAAATATTTTACTTAATTTTTCTTTTGATATTTGTTTCCCTTTGTTTATTACTTCAACAATTGCATTATTATTATCTTTTTTCAAATTGATTACAATTTCACTTTCTTCTTTACTATAACTAATAGCATTTTTTATAAGATTATTAAATACTCTACTTAATTTATCTGGATCACCATTTATACTGATTGGCTCATTATAATTCAATTTAATACTCTTATTTACTTCTCGTAAAGTGGGATAGAAATCGTCAATGATTTGTTCCAACATCAAATTAAGATTCAATTCCTCTTTTTCTAAAACAATTTTTTCAGAATTAAATCTAGCCACATCAAATAACTCATTGATTAAATCTTCTAATCTATATGATTTATCTAATGCAATAGAAATATAATTTTTTTGTTTCTTTTTTGGCATATCATCTATTTCATCCAAAATTGATAAATAACCTATCATTGATGTTAAAGGTGTCTTAATATCGTGAGCTAAATAAACTATTAACTCATCTTTCTTTTTTTCATTTTCTTTAGCTAATTTTTCATTTTTCTCCGATTCTCTTTTTAAGTGATTCATGTGATTTTTGATTTCTTCTAATTCATCTGGCAATTCAATATATTCAACATCTTTATTTACTAATTCTTCAGTTGCTTTTCCAATTTCATCAATATATCCAAAAACTTTCTTCAATAATCTATATAGTAGCACTAACGTACCAATTACCCAAATTATTATTATAGGAATTACAAGAGCTCTAACGGTTGTTATGCTGGAAAAAAAATCTCTAAAATTGTTGTAAACTTCTGGTGAAATATCATATAGCCATTGAAAACTTAGCCTATCAATTAGTACCGCCAAAAGGAAAATACCCAATAGCATACATAATGGTATACATATAGACAATACCAATATTTTTATTACAAAATTTATAAATGTTTTTTTCAATAATTTATTTTTTTTACTTCTCAATTTTATACCCCACTCCATAAACTGTTTTTATATATTTTGGCTTCTTTCCAATATCATTCATTTTTTCTCTTAAATGTCTAATATGTACCATTACAGTATTGTTATCTTTTTCAAAATATTTACTTCCCCATACCTTAGAAAATAATTCATCTGTTTTAATTACTTTTCCTCTGTTTTCGCATAATAGCCATAATATTTCAAATTCTATTTTTGTTAGTTCGACCTTTTTTTCGTTGAAATAAAATTCGTGAGTATCTTTATTTATAAGTATCCCTCTAAAATCAATTACATTTTCTTTTTGATTTGAATTATTATACTTTTGACTTCTTCTTAACTGTGCTTTTACTCTTGCAATCAATTCCAAAGGTTGAAAAGGCTTTGTTACATAGTCATCTGCTCCTATCATCAAGCCATTTATTTTATCAATTTCTTCTACTTTTGCAGTTGCAAAAATAATCGGGAAAGTATATTTTTCTCTAATTTTATTGCATAGCATAAATCCATCAATTTCAGGCATCATAACATCTAAAATTGCTAAATCTACATCTAAATTATCAATATTATCAAGCACTTCTTTAGCAGAATAATATTTATAAACTGTATAATTTTCATTTTTCAAATATAATTCAACTAAATCTGCTATTTCCTTTTCATCATCTACAACTAAAATTTTATTCATCTTTCCTCTCCCTTCCACAAGTTTTAAATTAATAATACATACTAATTATACCATACAAAACTTAACAAAATATATTGAATAACATTTTTTAGATAAATCTTATTTAGATATTTTTAACATATATTATTTTAAAAATAAACTTTTCGTATTTTATACTTTAAAGTTCTTTATAAAATTGCTCTAAAACTTTTGCTAATATTTGTGGTTTTTCTTCATTTACAACGTGTCCTGTATTTTCAATAATTTTT
>URRF01000052.1 GCA_900550145.1 uncultured Mollicutes bacterium | reverse complement strand
AAAAGAAAAGTAGATCACATTCTTTTTATGTGTCTACTTTTACTTTATCACTTCAATTTCACTAATTTTTTCTCTTTTTATTTCAAAGTTATTCCATATTTGTTTTCTAATTAAACTCATTTCTTCTCTTATAATATTAGATTGTTCTACTACACTAATATCATAATTATTAGATATTGGTTTTCCAAATCTTATAATACATTTTTTAAAAAGTTCTGCATCTGAATTTACAGGATTATCTACCTCAATATATTCCATAATTGTAGGTATAATAGGAACTTGCGCTATTGATGAGATTTTTGAGGCACCATTCTGTATAATGTGCATAGGTAATATTGGATGTAAATTCCATGTACCTTCTCCAAAAATAACACCATCATTTCCATCAATAATTTTTTTTGATAATTCTAATACAGCATTTTTTCTTTCTTCTTTATTTCTTCTATCAAGTAATGTTGCATTTGAAATATTAAAAATTTCTGTTACTGGTTTATTTAAACAATCAGTAGCAACCATTACACTTCCACGTCTTTTTAATAGAGACAAAAATTCGTAGGCAGTAAATATATCATGAGAAGTACTGTGATTAACAACAAATATTACATTTGAATCCCTTGGTATATTTTCCTCACCTTCGATTTCTATTTTATAATTTCTTAAAAATGGATAAACTGTTTTAATAACATTTTGGCCAATTTTTAATTGATTGTTTTTAATTTTTAAACATAATTTTCTTAAATATTCATAATATTCTTTTTGTGTAGAAAATTGTTCAGCATTTACATTTGTCATATAAATTCCCCCTAGTATCTCCAACCAAATTTCCTTCTTAATTGCATGTTATGTTACCACTTATAACAAAATATGTCAAATATTCTATATTTTTTGATAGATTGAGGGCGCAACAACACTGGAGAGATCCGCATGGTTGCTGTGAGCATAGCCATCACCACCCACAAGCCACACATTAATAGCATACGCACCATGGGCATCAGGAGAAAGATACCATGCCCATGTACTTCTTTGCATCCAGTTATTATTCTTGCATATATAATTATTTGAACTATCTTGAGCTTGCATATTTGTTTCACATATTGTATTCTCACTTGCGTAAGCCCAATCTGTTGCAATATATCCGGTCAATGTGGTTGTTCTTGTTACTGTATCATTACAATAAATTCCACTAGAGCATATCTTTCCTTTTGTTCCTCTTTCTGCTTGATAAAACTCTAAGTGCATCAGTCAAGTAAAAGTAGACAATTATTTAATATAATTAATTTTTTTAAATTATATTAAATAATTTGTAAATTACTGAAAGAAATAAAGACAAAAAAAGAGATCTACAATGCAAAAATGTTTATCTTCTTCAAATTCTTTGTCTTTCGGCATTACTTATGATACTTTTAAATTTAAAAACATAATATAAATTATTTATGTTTTTTTGATAATATTTTACTTCTTCCAACATCTCTTACATAATATTCCGCTAATTGTATTTTTGAATTTATACGTTCTACTTCTCCTTTTATAAGTTCTTCTAATTCATATGCTTCTTTATCTGTTGGATTGCTGTAATAAAAAGTATCTAAGCATCTGTTAACATATATATCAGATGCTCTTCTTAATGGACTTGTTGCATGACAATATGCATCTAAATTTAGTCCTGCATGTCCTAGATTTACATAATCATATCTAGCATTAGGATATTCTGCTATAAGCAAATTAAAGCATTCTTTTGCTACTGGTTTAAAACTGGAGTATTTTTCTAACTTATCTAATATACTACTATCATTATTTTTATCTAGTGTATGAACTCTATATATAAATGGTAAGTGTCTACTATGAAAGTAACTAGCAATTACATTATTTGCAAGTAACATTGTATATTCTACTATTTGTTCTGGTAATGAATTTCCCGTTATTCTAGTTCCTGTAATTTCATTTTTTAGTTGTTTATGTAAATCGTATTCTTTTGTTTTTTTAAATTTATTTTTTAATATTTCTAGAAGTTCGGATAAATCATCTATTGATTTATCAAGTTCATTTCTTCTACTATTTTTTTGATATGTATTAATTACATCATTATAATTCAATTTAGCATTTGATTTTATTATTGTCTTTAGGAAATAATAATCTAATACATTTCCATATTCATCTATTTCAAAATAATATGAATTTGCCATTCTTTTTTCATTTTTATCAAGTGATAAATATTTTTTTGTTATTTCAGTAGGAAATAAAGGTATTATTCTATCTTTTGCATATACGGATACTACTCTATTGCATGCTTCTTCTATAAATGGTGAATGAGTTCCTAAATATCCAAGGGGATCTGCTATATGTACACCTAATATATATCTATTACCTTTTATCTTTTTTATTGATAATGCATCATCTAAAACTGTTGCATCAGGTCCATCTATTGTTAGTAAATATTCATCAATTTCTACTCTTTTAAATTGCTTTTCTTTTTCATTACTTTTATAAGTAGGATCTAGCTTTTTTAGATATTGATCAAAATCACCTTCTATACCATATTTAATATTTAAATGCGAGTAATCTTCAATATTTAATATTCTATTCTTTAATGAATTTATCCAATATGATGTTTCTGTATTTCTTTTTTTATTGTTAGTTAAATAATCTTGCATGATTTTATAACTTTTATTTTTTAATTCTGGTGTCATTTTGAATTTCTTTGATGACATTATTTGTGCTAATACCTCATCGTAATAAAATAAATTTTCTTTGTTTTCATCATTAAATACTTCGTTTAAATATTCTTTTATAGTTAATTCGAATATTGTATCATTATTAGCATCTTTAAAAAATACTGCATATGGATTATTATCTAATAGTTTTTCAACTAAAGATAAATTTTTTACGTTATATACTAAATATTTAATTAAACTTGTACTATCTCCTTCATATTCATTAAATAATTCAAAAACTAATGCAAGTGATAAGTTCTCAAATCTATTTATTGATTCTCTTAAAAAGTTACAATAATCAGTATTTCTTTCATTTTTTGGAATACTTGATATTCTTCCTTTCAATTCTTCTTTTATTTCATTAATTTTTGATATAAATAATGAATCATTTACAAAGTAATAATCTTTAAATAATCTACTTAATAATTTGAATGAATTAAATAAATAACTATTATCTTCATTTTCATTTATGTTTTTTATAAATGAAGAGAATATATACTTAATAAGTTCTTTATTGTCTTTAAAACCCATATCGTTTTTTATTTCTTCTATATTATAATTTTCTTTTCCTAATACTTCTTTAAATTCCATAAATTGCCTCTATCTTAGTTTCTTCTATTTTCTCCTATTAAATTCATATTCACTGTTAAATTTTTTATTCTCTCCATTATTCTTGTTGCTTTTAATGAATCGACTTTGCCTTTTGATAAAGATAGTGCACTTTCTAATTCTTCATATGTTAAGTTAGATGTAAAGAATGTCGTTAGTCCCTCTTCCATTCTATACTGAAGTATAGTTCCTAATATTTCATCTCTACCCCATAGTGTTACATTTTCTGCACCTATATCATCTATTAGCAATAATGGAACTTTTTTTATATAATTAAACTTTTCTTTAAAATCATCTGAAAACGACTCTTTTAAGCTTCTTAAGAATTCAGGCCAATATATTATTGCACTTTTTATTCCTCTTTTTGATAATTCATTAAATGTTGCTGATATTAGATATGTTTTTCCACATCCAAAGTTACCATTTAAATATAATCCTTTTATTTTCTTTTTTGAATCATACTCATGAATAAATTTAGTTAACCATGTTATTATCTGTTTCCTATTTTTATCGTCTATATATATATCTTTCATTCTTGCATTTTTTATTTCACTTGGCATATCAAATATATATACATTTTCATTACTTTTACTATCTTTTATTTCTTTATTTTTATATTTACAACTTTTATATTCGAATATTAGTTTATCTTTATCTAATTCTTCTTTTAAATAAAAACCATATATTTCATTTTTACATTGTTCTAAACATTTACAATTTGAACAATTTGTTTGTTCTTTAAAACATGTTTCTAATCTTGATGTATATTTCATTAATGTTTCATGCGGGAGGCGTATTTTTCTAATATATTCCTCAAAATCACTATTTTTCATTGATTTTAAATATTCTTTTTTTAAATTTGATATAACATTTTTGTTAAACATATTTGTTTTATTTAAATCTACCATATAACACCTATACAAAATCACTTAACATATCTTCTAATTCTTTGATATCATCATTACTCATTTGTTCTTTCTTAATATTTTTTCCATACCAAGTAGGTAATTTTTCTACTTCTTTTTTATTATAGTTTTCTTTAGTTTCTTTCAGTTTATTACTCTTTCTATATTCTTTTTCTGCTTGCTTCATTGCTTCACTAACAGTATTTATATTACTTAATTTCCATTGACTTGCGATGGCTTCTACAAAGTTTTTGTTTAGTTTTTTATCATTAATTCTTAAGACATAATCTATAAGTACATTTACTACTCCTGGATTAAGTTGCTGATCAACAAGAAGAGATTCGATTAAATTTACATCTTTACTAGTTGGTTTTGCACCTCCATACTTTGCTGTTAAAAAATCATATGGAGTAGTACATTCAAAGCATTCAATTAATCTTTCTTTAATATTTTTAATATCTTTAGTATCTATTTTCTTATTTGATGATTTATATATGAGCTTTGGAGGATTTTTGTTTTCAAATGAATAATAGTTTTTACAATTCTTTTTAAGTTCATTTTCATTTATCATACCTTTTTCGTTTAATGAATCTTTAATCATTTCAAGCATCGTAGTATCATCAAAATTATATAAATACGAAAGACGGTTTATTAGTTTTTTCATAGAACTTGTAAATGTATTTAAATTACATATACCTTTTGGCATGGATGAGATGATAAAATTAAAATCAACTACATCATCTATTACCAAATCTAATTTATCTTTTTTCTTTACATTACTTTCTATCGCTTCTTCATTAATACACATTTTATATATATCACTAAAACTAGTAGTTATATTTTCAAATTCACTCATATTTATTTTAGGTATCTTGTAATATGAAAGTAATGACTGATATTCTTTTTTTCCTATACTTGATAATAAAGCAGATGATAAAAGTGGGTTTGTAAAAAACTCATTTGATGATAGTGGACTATATATTTCATAAACATAGTTATTTATTTGACCTATTTTATAATAAGATTTTAAAAGTCCTATCGCTTCTAATTTTTTTCTTGCTGAAATTATATCATCTAATTTTAAACTCATTGTATTCATTAGATGATGATGAGTATATTCATTACTCATTATTGCAGTTTTATTTAGATCTGCCCATAAAGTAAAGTATAAGCTTATAGCAATACTACCTACTATAGGTTGATATAACATGGTTAAAATTAACCTATCATTATCATTTAATAAGCTTTTATTTACAACTATATAGCTGTCTATCGGTAATATTGATATTAGTTTCATATATCCTCCATTTATATATATTTTAACATATATTTTATTTGTTTCCTAGATAAAAAGCACATTACATGTTATAATTTTAAAGAGGTGGTTATATGAAGAAAAAATTTATTATTTTGTTTATATTTATTATAACAATTCTTACTGGATGCTCTAACAATAAAAAAGTAAGTAATAAAGATTTTGAAAAATTATCGATTGAGGAAAAAGTTAATTACAAGATGGATAATTTGTCTATTGATGAAAAAATAGCACAAATGCTTATTGTTTATTATATTGGAGATGAATATGATGAGAATTTAAGTAATATTATAAAAGAAGTTAAACCTGGTGGATTTATATTAATGAGCGATAATATAACTACTTACGATAGAACATTAAATTTTGTTAAGGGCATGCAAAATGATTCTGATATACCTATGATAATATCTACTGATGAAGAAGGTGGATCTGTTCAAAGAATTAAAGGAATTAGAGATATTTCAGTAACTGATATACCTTATATGTATTATTTAGGTCAAACTAAAGATAAAAATCTTGCTTATAAAGTAGGAGAAATTATTGCAAATGAATTAAGAACAATTGGTGTTAATCTTACTTATGCACCTGTAATGGATATATATTCTAACCCAAATAATACTGTTATTGGTAAAAGGAGTTTTGGAAGTGATCCAAATACTGTTTATGATATGGCTACATCTTTAAAGAATGGAATTGAAGATAATTTAGTTAATACTTGTATTAAACATTTTCCTGGACATGGAGATACTGAAACTGATTCACATTTTGAAATACCTATAATAAATAAAACGCTTGATGAACTTGAAAATAGTGATTTATTACCATTTATAAAATCAATTAATGATACTAATATGATTATGGTTGGGCATATAGCATTACCTAAAATTACTAATAGTAGTATACCTGCATCTTTATCAAAAGAGATTGTTACTGACCTATTAAAAAATAAATATAACTACAAGGGACTTGTTATAACTGATGCACTTAATATGGGATCATTAACGAATAATTATTCTGATAAAGAAATATATACTATGGCAATAAACGCAGGAGTTGATTTATTACTTATGCCTAATGGTAGTAAAAATGCAATAAAATATATAAAAGAAGCTATTGACGATGAAGAAATAGATATAAATACTATAAATGAATCTGTTAGAAAAATTTTAACTTATAAATATAGTAATATTAAAGAAAATTATCTTGATAAATCATATTTAAATAAAAGTGAATATAGTAATGTTTTAAATCAAATAATCATAAATGAAAATTAATATATTAAAAAGAATCTTCAAAAAAGATTCTTTTATTATTCACTGACTACTTCTACATTACCATAACTATTTACTACTGTACCTGTTACAAAATTATAACCATAACTATCATTTACTATACTCCCCCAATCAAATGATTTACCTGTTTTATTTATTATTTTTGTTAAATTTGGATTAGAAGAACCAACTTTTCGAAATGCACCACTTCCTATACTTGTGACACTGTTTGGTATTGTCACTCTTGTTAGTTTATTATCATGAAATGCACGACTTCCTATACTTGTGACACTGTTTGGTATTGTCACTCTTGTTAGGTTATTACCATAAAATGCACTATTTCCTATACTTGTGACACTGTTTGGTATTGTCACACTTGTTAGTTTATTAAAATAAAATGCGTAATCTCCTATACTTATAACTGTATCAGGTATTTCTACACTTGTTAGGTTATTATGCCTAAATGCACCTTCTCCTATAATTTTAACTGTATTAGGTATTATTACACTTGTTATTCCTAAACCATCTGATGCAGTACCTAACGGAACCACTTCATAATTATCTTTTTTATTATATAATGGTTGTATATTATATTCTATCTTATTTGTACTTATTCCAGTTGGTTCTACACCTCTTGTTGTAAATGCAACATCTCCTATTGCTACTACCTTTTTACCATTTATATTACTTGGTATTACTACATCTAGTCCACCTTCTATACTATAT
>URRF01000051.1 GCA_900550145.1 uncultured Mollicutes bacterium | reverse complement strand
TCAACTAGGGTTTAAATAATATTCTTTTAGTGTCTACTTTTTATTGACAAGTTCACAATCGCTATTTCTTTTAGTTTATTTCTTTAATCTATAGTTTTTGAATATTTTTTAACTTTTTCTTCACTCATTTTTCTTAAATTAATTCTATATATCTTAGAAACAATTCTTCTTGTTCTTTTAAAACAATCATCAAATTCCCTCTCGTCAGTACAATTGCTTACTAAGAAATCTTTTAAAGTTGATAAATTTCCATTATTAAATGATTCATCATTTAAATCCCTTAAAACAATGTAATAATTAGTACCACCATTTCTTGGAATAAAAGCATAATACTCACTTCTACTTTCATTTAATTCAACTAAAGTAGAAATATCTCTTTTATCAGTAAACACATATTTTTTCTTATAATATTTTGAATCAAACATATAAACCTCCCTCGAATAAGCATATACTATCATATATTTTAAAATTTAGCAAATCCAAATATATAATAATTATTCTAAATTTGATCTTTACCTAATATATTTATTTAGGAGGACAATCTATGAATGATAAAAAGAATGGACTTACTGATAAAGAGGTAATAGAAAGTGTCAAAAAATATGGTACAAACAAATTAGTGACCAAAAGCAAAAGTAGTTTTTTCAAACTTTTAATTGAATCTTTAGGAGATCCAATAATTAAGATACTATTAATTGCACTTGCAATTAAGATTGTTTTCTTAATAAAGTCATTTGATTGGTATGAAACAATAGGTATAGTAATTGCTATTTTTCTAGCATCCTTTATATCAACTATATCTGAATATGGTAGTGAAAAGGCCTTTTTAAGATTACAGGAGGAGGCATCAAAAATAAAATGTAGAGCAAAAAGAAATGGTAATTTGACAGAAATTAATATAGATGATGTAGTGGTTGATGATATCATCTATTTATCATCAGGAGATAAAATACCAGCAGATGGTATATTAATTGATGGAGAAGTAAGTGTTGATGAGTCATCTTTAAATGGTGAATCAAAAGAGAAATATATTTATGCAAACGATTCAATATTTAGAGGTTCAATAGTAGCAAGTGGTATAGGAATAATGCAAGTAAAAAAAGTAGGTAATTCTACATTTTATGGAAAACTAGCAGAGGAAATACAAGAAAGTCAACCAGAAAGTCCATTAAAACTACGTCTTAGAAATCTTGCAAAAATAATAAGTAGAATTGGTTATGTAGGTGCAACGCTAGTATTTATATCATATCTTTTTTCGGTTATAGTAATAAACAATAACTTTGACATAAATTTAATAAAACAAACAATATTTAATTTTCCAATCATGAGTAGTCACATACTATATGCACTAACATTATCAGTTACTATAATAGTTGTAGCAGTACCAGAAGGACTTCCTATGATGATTACATTAGTTCTATCATCTAACATGAAAAGAATGCTAAAAAACAATGTATTAGTAAGAAAAATGATGGGAATCGAAACAGCAGGAAGCATTAGTATGCTTTTTACAGATAAAACAGGAACACTTACAAAAGGCAAATTAGAAGTAATCAGGTTTGTAACTCCTACATTAACCGAATATATAAATGAAATAGATATATCAAAAAATACTAAATTATATGATTTAGTTATAAAATCTTTTTCTCTTAATAATGAAAGTACTTATGATGAATATGGAAAAGTAATAGGTGGAAATATAACAGACAGATCTTTATTAAACTTTATTCACAAAAAAAATATGAAAAATAAAGTTGTAAAAAGAGTACCATTTGACAGTAAAAATAAATACTCAAAAGTTACATTAGATGATGGCACATATCTAATTAAAGGTGCTAGTGAAAAAGTAATTTCAATGTGTAGTTACTATTATGACGAAAACATGAATAAAAAGTTACTTACAAATCGAAAAAAAATACTAGAAAAAATTGAAAATGTTTCAAAAAAGGGAATTAGAATTTTATGTTTTGCAGTTGGTGAAAATAACGAAAAATATTCTCTTCTTGGATTTGCTTATATAAAAGATGAAATAAGAGAAGAAGCAAAAGAGGGAATTAAACTTGTAAAAAATGCAAGTATACGTACTATAATGATTACTGGTGATAACAAAGATACAGCTTATTCCATAGGAAAAGAACTTGGTTTAGTAGAAGATGGCGATATAGTAATTACAAGTAATGAACTAAATAAAATGGATAATGAAGAAATAAAAAAAATATTACCTAAAATAAGAATAGTAGCAAGAAGTTTACCGCAAGATAAAAGTAAATTAATAAGATTATCACAAGAATTAGGTTATGTAGTAGGAATGACAGGAGATGGTGTAAATGATGCACCAGCACTAAAAAAAGCAGATGTTGGATTTGCTATGGGAAGTGGAGCAGAAATTGCTAAGGAAGCAAGTGATATAGTAATTCTTGATGATAACTTTTTATCAATTTCAAAAGCAATACTATATGGAAGAACTATTTTTAAATCCATAAGAAAATTTATAATACTACAATTAACAGCTAATATGTGTGCATTATCACTATCTATAATTGGTCCTTTTATAGGAGTAAATACCCCAGTAACAGTTATACAAATGCTATGGATAAATATGGTAATGGATACATTATCTGGTCTTGCATTCTCTTTTGAACCAGCACTTAAAGAATATATGAACGAACCACCTAAGAAGAAAAATGAACCAATAATAAATAAATATATGATAAATGAAATATTAATAACTGGCATTTATTCATCTATATTATGTATATTATTTCTAAAAATTCCAATATTTTATGAATTATATAGAAAAAGTGGTACAGACAAATATTTTATGACTGCATTTTTTGCACTTCTAATATTCATAGATGTATTTAATGCGTTTAATGCAAGAACACATAAAATAAACTTACTATCAAATATAAGATGTAATAGAGTATTTATTCTCATAATGACATTTATAGTATTTATGCAAATAATAATGATTTATTATGGAGGAACTTTATTTAGAACATCAGGACTAACAATAAAAGAATTTATAATAACTATAATTCTATCTTTTACAGTAATACCAATAGATAATATAAGAAAATTATGGTTAAGACAAAGAGGTATAAAAAGAGGAGTATAGATATAAATAGAACCTAACAAGTTCTATTTTTCACATAATTTACCACAATCTTATGATAATTTATTGTAACTTTATTTATATCATTGAAACATAGGAGGTGATTCTATAGAGAATAAATGATATAATGTAAGAGGTGAATAATTATGTTTAATATATGTTTGGTTGAAGATGAAAAAAGCTTAAATAATCTGATTAAGACATACTTAGAAAGTGCAGGTTACAATGTTATCCAATGCTTTAGTGGAAAAGAAGCCCTAGAACTTACTACTAAAATACATTTGTGGATACTTGATATAATGCTTTCTGATGATATTAGCGGATATGATATCATTAAAAAAATAAGAGAAACTGATGATAAAGTACCTGTTATATTCACATCTGCTCGTGATCAGGACTTAGATAAAATCATTGGATTAGAACTTGGTAGTGACGACTATATTACTAAGCCATATTCTCCTAAAGAACTTGTACTTAGAGTAAATAATATAATTAAAAGAGTATATAAAGACACGTTCGATAAAATTACTTATGAAGATTATAAAATAAATGTAGAAAAAAGAACTGTTACATTATTTGATAAAGAAATAAAGTTAACTACTTTAGAATTTGAATTATTACTATTATTTGTTAATAATGTCGGTAAATCTTTTTCCAGAGAAGAAATATTAAATTCTATTTGGAAAGAAGATTATTATGGAAATGATAGAGTAGTGGATGATTTAGTTAGAAGATTAAGAAGTAAGATGAAAGAACTAAAAATAGAAACAATTTATGGATATGGATATAGATTATTATGAAAAATAAAATAATAAATTATGTTAAAAATTTAGATTTAAAAAGACAACTTGGATATATTATAGTTTTTTCACTACTTATTTCACTTATTTCACTTATTATAATTCTTCCTAACTTACTCACTCCTTTCTATGAGAAAAATATATATGAATTACTAAATCAACCACTATCATTTATAGAAAGTAATACAGATTCTAGTAGTAACAATATTGCTTTTATAGTTAAAAATTCTACTGGAACATACATTTCCTCTAATTTTGAAGATTATTTTAACACAAAAAAAGTTAATTTAATTTTAAAAATTGTAAGAGGTAACCAAGGTAAGTTTATAATTGGAAACCGAACATATTACTATAGTATGGACACTAGTGATGACGAAAAAATAGTTACACTAACTGACGATTCTTATATAAAATCTCAAAGAAGAATGTTAAATCTTACAATATTTCCCGTAGTAGCTATTACTATATTTATAGAAACCTCACTTCTTGCTATATGGGGTAATACTCTTGTTAACAGAATATCTAAAGTAAAAGACAAAGTTGATAATTTGGATAATAAAGATTATGACCACAAATTTAAGTTTAAGTTAAAAGACGAAGTTGATTCATTAAACAATTCAGTTGAGTACATGAGAAAAGAAATAAATTCAAAAGAAGAGTATAAAAATAACATGTTTCAAAATTTGTCACACGAATTAAAAACTCCTATTTCTGTTATAAGTAGCTATGTAGAAGCTGCTAATGATAAAGTAATAACCGAAACAGAAGCTCTAAAAACTATTGAAGATGAAATAAAAGTACTAGCAAACGATGTTAATATGATACTAGAATTAAATAAACTTAACTTTTTAAAAGATAATAACGAATATAAAGATGAAGTAGTAGATATTACTGAATTACTTAAAGATTTGACAGAAAAATATAAAATGCAAAGAAGAGATGTGGATTGGGGGCTTGATATACAAGATGAGAATGTACGAAGAGGTACATATGATATTTGGAAAGTTATAATAGATAATATTTATGGTAATTTTGTAGTTTATGCAGATAAAATAGTAAAAGTTACCGTAACAAAAAACAAGATTACTTTTTATAACGATGGAGAAAAAATAGATGAGAAATTAATAAAGGATATTTTTACTCAATATAAAAAAGGAATAAAAGGTAAATTTGGACTTGGATTGTCTATTGTTAAACAAAGTTTAGAATTATATGGTTATAAAATAAAAGTTAGTAACCAAGAAAAAGGAGTATTATTTGAAATTTTATAATACTCCTTTACAAATTTAAAAAAATAATTTATAATTATATTGGTCTTGGAGCAGTACTCAAGAGGCTGAAGAGGCGCCCCTGCTAAGGGTGTAGACTGGGCAACTGGTGCGAGAGTTCAAATCTCTCCTGCTCCGCCATTAAGAAAATGAACTCTTATTTTATAAGGGTTTTTATTTTGTATTAATATTTTATATAACATTTTAACAAATGTCTTACAAATAAAATCTTTATATTACTCTTAATACATGTTACAATAATATTAGGTGGTAATATGAAAAAAGTAGTATTAATAGATGGAAATAATTTATTATTTAGAAGTTATTATGCAACTGCATATATGGGAAATGTAATGAAAAATTCAAAGGGTTTTCCGACAAATGCATTGTATGGCTTTTCAAATATGATAAATAAAATATTAAATGAAGAAAAACCAGAATATATTTTAGTTGCACTTGATAAAGGTAAAACTTTTAGGCATGATAATTTTCATGAATATAAAGCAGGAAGAATAGAAATGCCAGATGAATTAAAAAAACAATTTGTTGTTGCAAAAGATTTAATGGATGCTATGGGAATAAAATGGTTTGAAATAGACGGATATGAAGCAGATGATATAATAGGTACATTCTCATCATTAATAACTAATAGTGAGGATTACGAAGGATTAATAATAAGCAGTGATAGAGATTTGTTACAACTTATAAATGATAAAGTAACTGTAAAATTATTAAAAGCAAAAGATTATATAATGATGAATAGACAAACATTTTTTGATACATATGGTATTGAACCAATAAAAGTAATAGATTTAAAGGGCTTAGAAGGGGATTCATCAGATAATATTCCAGGTGTAAAAGGAATAGGCGAAAAAACGGCACTTAAACTACTACAAGAATATGGTAGTTTAGAAAATATTTATGTTAATTTAGATAAAATAAAAGGGAAATTACAAGAAAAGTTAGAGTTGGGTAAAGATTCTGCCTTCATGTCAAAACAACTTGCTACCATATATAAAGAAGTACCAACTAATTTAACAATTGATGATATTTTGTATAAAGGTCCTAGTAATGAACTTAGAAAAATGTATGAAGAATTAGAGTTTTATTCACTTATTAAAAATAGTTATGTACCTGAACAAGATTCAGTTGATGTAAAAATAATTAAAGATATAAATGAACTAAATATAACTAATGATATAGCAGTATATCTTGAATTAGATGGATTTAACTACCATACATCTAATATACTGGGTATGGGTATATATAATAAAGAAATAAGTGCATATATACCACTAGATGTATTAAAACAAAAACCAGAATTTTTAACTAAGATAAATAAATATAGTTATGATATAAAGAAAACAATTATTGCATTAAAAAAAATAGGTATAGATTCTACCAATTATACATTTGATACAATGATTGCAGCATATCTTTTAAATTATAACGTTAAAGATGATATTGCATATGTTTCTAATGCTTATAATTATAGTGTTAAATTCTTAGAAACATTATATAAAGAAAAAAACTTTGATATAAATTCAATATCAAAAGAATGTGTTATAAAAGCCAAATTTATATATGAAACTAAAGATAAATTCATAAATAAATTAACAGAAGAAGATTGCATTTCATTATTTAAAGATATAGAAATGCCTTTAACTAATGTATTAATTGATATGGAATTAACTGGAATGAAAGTTGATATAAATGTTTTAAAAAATATGGAAGAAGAACTATCCATAAAAATAGAACTATTAAAAAAAGATATATTTAATATGGCAGGATGCGAATTTAATTTAAATTCTCCAAAACAATTAGGAGAAATATTATTTGATAAATTAGGGGTACCTGCAAACAAGAAGAGAACAACTGAAAAAGAACACTTAACAAAATATAGTGATAAATTTCCAATAATAAATAAAATATTAGAATATAAAATGATGAATAAAATATATACATCATATGTTATTGGTCTTCAAGATTATATACTTGATGATTCAAGAATACATACAATATATAATCAAACTTTAACAAGAACAGGCAGATTGTCATCTTCTTATCCTAACTTACAAAATATACCTACAAGATATGAATATGCAAAACTAGTAAGAAAAGCATTCATACCAATAAATGATCTATTTATCTCATCAGATTACTCACAAATTGAACTTAGAATATTTGCACATTTATCAAAAGTTCCAAACCTAGTAGAAGCATTTAATAGTGGAATGGATATACATACAAGAACAGCAATGGATATATTTTCAGTAAATGAAAATGAGGTTAATTCAGAAATGAGAAGACAAGCTAAAGCAGTTAATTTTGGAATATTATATGGTATAAGTGGATTTGGTTTATCAGAAAACTTAGATATGAGAATAGAAGATGGTCAAAGATTTATAAAAAAATATATGGATACTTTTCCAGGTATAAAAGATTATATGGATAAAGAAATAAAAGAAGCACATGAATGTGGTTATGTAAAAACTATAATGAATAGAAAAAGAACAATAGATGAATTAAACAATAAAAATTATATAATAAGACAAAGTGGTGAAAGAATAGCACTTAATACACCAATTCAAGGTTCTAGTGCTGATATTATTAAACTTGCAATGATAGAAATACATAAAAAGCTAAATGAAGAACATTTTAAGAGTAAAATGGTATTACAGATACACGATGAATTAGTGTTTGATGTATGTATAGATGAAAAAGAAAAACTAGAACAATTAGTAAAGGATATAATGGAAAAT
>URRF01000050.1 GCA_900550145.1 uncultured Mollicutes bacterium | reverse complement strand
AGTTAAATGGTATAATAATGGTCTCCAAAACCACTGTTGGGAGTTCGATTCTCTCTACCCCTGCCATGAGTAAAATAACCCTTAGTATAGTAAGGGTTTTTTATTATATTTGATATTAAACGCATAACTATTAAAAGAAATAGTTTTATAAAGCATGTTTAATATATAGTTGCTATGAAATACTATAAATGGAGGTAAATATGAATAATAAAGTTGTGATAATTGGATGTGGTAATGTAGGTATGAGTTATGCATATGCTCTTTTAAATCAAAGAACTTATGTTAATGAACTTGTGTTAATAGATTTAAATAAAGATAAAATAGAAGGAGAAGTAATGGATTTAAACCACTGCCTTGCTTTTGCACCTTCTAAAATAAATATTAAAGTAGGCAGTTATAACGATTGTAAAGACGCAAAAATAGTATGCATAGCAGCAGGAGCAAATCAATTGCCAGGTGAAACAAGAATGGACTTAATTAACAAAAATAGTGTAATTTTCAAGGATATTGTTAGTGACGTGGTGTCATCTGGATTTGATGGCATATTTCTAGTTGCAACTAATCCACTTGATGTAATGACATATTTAACGTTCAAATATTCAAATGCTAAACCGAATAAAGTAATCGGCTCAGGAACAAGTTTAGATACATCAAGATTAAGATTTTTAGTTGGTGAAAAACTTGGTATAAATCCAAAAAATGTGCATGGATATGTGATTGGTGAACATGGAGATTCTGAATTTGTACCTTGGAGTTCAGTCACAATTGGTTCACAAAGCATAAGTGATTTTTTAAGTAAAGAAGAAATGAATAATATTGCCATTGATGTAAAAGAAGCTGCATATAAAATAATAGAGAAAAAAGGCGCTACTTACTATGGTATAGGTATGTGCTTAGTAAGAATAACAAATGCAATATTAGGTGGAGAAAACACCATAATAACAGTTTCTAATTACGATAAAGAAAATGATGTGTTTATTGGTCTTCCAGCAATACTTAATAATGAAGGTGTAAAAGAAAAAATATATGTTACTTTAAATAAAGAAGAAGAAAAAAAATTAACTCATTCAATACAAGTAATAAAAGATGCAATAAATAATATAAAATGATTATTATACATAAAATTTATTGGTGATAAAATGGATAAAAGCGAATTTGAAAAATTTATGAGTCAAGATTTCAACTCATTTTCAAGTTGGCTTTTTTCTCTTAATTCATACGAATTTACATTTATTGCATCTTTGGCTGGTTTTGCAATTGCTCCTTCACTCACACTAAATGAACAAAATTCATTAGGAAATTTCTTTGAGCTTTTAGGTCAAGTAATACTAACTATAAATGCACAAGGTTCAACACTAAAACAAAATAAGGCACAGAAATCAAGTATAAAACATGGAAGAGAACTAGAAACACTAGAACAAGAAATACTAAAACTAAAAGATGAAGTTATTAAACTTAGAAAAGATGTTTTAAACAATGAAAAAAACTAGCCAAGCTAGTTTATATAATATAAGAAAGAATATTTATAATAAAACATAATGTTAAACCGATTATCGTCGGAAGAATAATAGATAAAATCATCCACTTAATACTACCAGATTCCTTTTTAATTGTTAAACAAGTTGTTCCACAAGGAAAGTGAAATAAACAAAATATCATAGTTGAAAGTGCTGTTATTATAGTCCAGCCGTTATCTATTAAAAGAAGTTTTAAAGAACTTATATCTAAACTTGTTAACATAGATTCTTGCATATATGTCATTATTGCTATAGGAATAACTATCTCATTTGCAGGAAACCCTAGAATAAATGAAAGCATTATAACCCCATCTAATCCAAAAATATTTGCAAAAGGATTTAAAAAATCAGATATGTTTTTAAGCATGCTTATTCCATTAATTGATATGTTTGATAAGAGCCATATAATAAGCCCCATAGGCGCTGCAACAACAATTGCTCTTCCAAGAACATATAAAGTTCTGTCAAATATTGATCTAACTATTACTTTTCCTATTTGTGGTTTTCTATATGGAGGAAGTTCTAATATAAAAGATGATGGCATTCCTTTTAATATAGTTTTTGATAATAATTTAGACACTAATAAAGTAGCAATAATGCCTAGCATAATTAATAATACAAGTAATAATGAAGAAGTTATAGTACTAGTAGTAAAGAATATTGCTATAAGAGTAATTAAAGTAGGAAATCTTCCATTACATGGTACAAAATTATTTGTTAATATTGCAATTAATCTTTCTCTTTTAGAATCTATTATTCTGCTTCCTACAACACCACAGGCATTACAACCAAATCCCATACACATTGTAAGTGATTGCTTACCATTAGATGAACACTTATTAAATAAATTATCCATATTGAATGCAATTCTTGGTAAATATCCAGAATCCTCAAGTAATGTAAATAGTGGAAAAAATATAGCCATAGGAGGTAACATAACAGATATTACCCAAGCAAGAGTTCTATATATTCCGTACACTACTGGATCTTTTATCCAAATAGGAATATTTAAATAAGAGAGCACATTATACAAAATACTTTCAAATTTAAATAAAACATTAGATAATAACTCAGATGGATAGTTAGCCCCTACAATAGTTAACCAGAAAATAAAACCAAATAGTAACAACATTATAGGAATACCAGTTAACTTAGAAGTTAATATTTTATCTATTTTCCTATCTCTTTTATTATAATTCACATTATTTATTGTCACAGATTTAATATATATTCGTTCTGATTCTAATACTAATTTTTTAATAATTTCCTTTTTAATATCAATAAACTTACTCTTCTCGTTTTCAATTATTGCTAACAAAGTTTTATCTTCATATATATCGTAATTTAAATTCTCTTTTAAAGATTCATAAATTTTATCATCACTAAGTAACTTAATACTTAACCATCTTGTATTAATATTTTCAAAAATTTTATCTAAATAACTTTTAATTACACTTATAGAATTTTCAATTTCATCATTGTATTTTATTCTATTAGGTAAAATAGTATTATATATACTATATTTATATATACACTTAACTAACTTATCAAGACCATTATTAGATCTAGCACTAGTTTTAATAACGGGTATATTTAATTCTTTTTCAAGAGCTTCTATATCTATACAAATATTTTTCTTTTCTGCCTCATCAATTAAATTAACACACAGTACTACATTGTTAGTTAATTCTGTTATTTGAAGTACAAGATTGAGATTTCTCTCAAGAGAAGTTGCATCTACAACAACAACTGTCACCATTGGCTTTGAATAACAAATGAAATCTCTAGCAATTTCTTCTTCTTTCGAATCAGAAGATAGCGAATAAGTACCAGGCAAATCAACCAAAATAAAATCCTCATCATTATAATTAAACTTTCCAATCGCTTTAGCAACTGTTTTACCTGTCCAGTTACCGGTATGCTGATTTAGCCCAGTTAATGCATTAAATATTGTGCTTTTGCCAACATTGGGATTTCCCATAAGTGCAACAATAATGTCACTTTCATTGTCCTTATAAACTTCACTTTCTTTAAGATTAAATCCCATAGATTTTTTAGTCAATCCCATTTTCCACCTCATAAACTAATATTTTTTTTGCATCCTCGTTTCTAAGAGCAAGAGTAGTGCCTCTTATATAATATGCAGTAGGGTTTTTAAATGGACTTTTATACAATACTTCTATCCTTGTGTTAGGAATTATTCCTAAATCAAAAATTCTTGATCTTTTGTTGCCTTCGAATAATATATCGTAAACTATACATACCCCGCAAACATCAATATTATCTAATGTAACAATATTTTTCATTTTTCACCTCTATTTTTTGATGTCATGATATCTGTAATAATATATGTAAACTTTATTAAAGTGCTAATACTAATTAATTCATATTGAATTGACTAAAACATATAAATAAACTATAATAAATATATTGAAACTTGTGGAGTGTGAAAAGTATGGCTAAGTCAAATACAAAGAAAAAGTCAAAGAAAAAAACAACTTCTTATAATAAAAAAAAGAAAAAAACAACTGTATCAAATAACAAAAAGAAAAACAGTAAAACTGTAAATAATAAGTCAAAAACAGTAAAAAATAATAAGAACAATAAAAAAATTAAAAATATTAATGAAAGTAATAAGAAATTTACACAAGTTGACAGTAAGATCAATAATTCTAAAAAAATAATAGAAAAAGAAACTAATGATATAAATACCGCTGAGCCACAAGTTATTAAAGAATCAACAGAAAATATAACAGAATTAAAAAATCAAACTTTACCAAAAAATACCGAAAAAAAACAAGAAATAATAAAAGATATAAAAAATAATAACAAGTTAAAAGATTTAATTGCAAAAATAAAGAATAAAGTAAAGAAAATATCAAAACAAAATAATAAATCATTGGATGATGAGATCTCTGATGAAAAAATCACAATAAATAAAAAAATGCTAACGATTGTAACAATGATTTTGATAGTTATAACGATTATATATATTCCTTTGATGCTTATTTTAAGGGATAAAAAGGATACAGCATCATTCAAGAAAATTAGCATTGATAAATATATAGAACTTTATGATAAAAAAGAAATGAATTATGTATTTGTAACAACAAATAAATGCACTTATTGTGATTTACTTAGAACAAAACTATCAAAATTACAAAATGAGTACAAAATAGAAATATTAGAATTAAATGTAGGAAATTTGAGCGAAAAAGATAAAGAAAAACTAAATAATAGTAATTCTGTTTTCAATTCAAATTGGCAAGCTCCAATGTTATTATCAATATCTAGTGGTAAAGAGGTTAATGGAATTAGTGGATATAAAGAGTATTCGGCATTAAAAAAATTTATTGACAATTCAAACAGTTCATCAGAAATAAATTCATTTGTTAAAATTAATTTAAATAAATATTTATCTTTAATTAAATCAAATGAAAAAATAGTTATTTATATAGGAAGAACTGGAAATAATGCTTGCGATAACTATTCAAAAGTATTAGATGAGGTTGCAAAAGATAAAAATATAAAACCATACTATCTAAATACAGATTTAATAAATACTGAAGAAGAATGGGAAAAATTTGATAATTCAAATAAAATATTTAATGAAGAATGGTTTACTCCAACTACATTAATTGTAGAAAAAGGTAATATCATAGATTATAAAATGGAAAGTATGGATAAAGGAACACTTATAAGCTTTTTAAGTGAAAATGGAATATAGAGGTGATAAATATGTATAATGAAGTATTAAAATTTAAAAAGAAATACCCTTCAACTATAGCATTTAGATTAAAAGAACATTGTAAAGTCTTAGAAAAACATTTAAACCCAGGAGAAAAAGTAATTTATATTTTTGCGGGTCAAAAAAATGCTCATTCAATAGCAATACCAAATACTTTTGTAATTGCACTTACTAGCGAAAGATTAGTATTTGCAAGAAAACGTTTGTTTTTTGGATATTTTTTCTACGCAATAACACCAGACATGTTTAATGATTTAAAAGTTAATTCAGGTATATTATGGGGTAAAATAATGATAGATACAGTAAAAGAATTTGCTGTTATTTCAAACCTATCAAAAGATTCATTAAGTGAAATAGAAACTAAAATTACACAATATATGATGAACGAAAAAAAGAAATATAGCTTGAACAATAAAGATTAACATATATCTTTTTTTTTATACAAAAATATAGTATAATTTCAATATAAAATATGGAGGGTAATTATGATTATTAGAAAACCATATGCTTTTTTAATCAAACATTTTAAATTAATACATTTTGTTATGCTAGTATTATCAATATATATTGTAAATAGAGCCAACATAATATTTAATTTTTTTAATGAATATGTTGCCACTAGACAAGTTTCTAGTGCAGAATATATATCATCAAACTACTTACCACTATTTCTATTTATAAGTAGTATTTTAATAATAACACTCTCTATAATAATATTTATTTTATTAAAACAGAAAGATAAACCCAAATTATTATATATAATAATTATTATATACTATATTCTTTTCATAATCTTTTTGATTATAGCAGGAATGGTTATATCAACAATTTATATAGAAGGTTTATCTCCGCAATTATCTAGAATTTACAGAGATATAAGTTTAATTGCACTAATAATACAAATTATATTTATAGTACTAATTGCAATTAGAGCAGTTGGATTTGATATAAAAAAATTCCACTTTGGAGAGGATTTACAAGAACTACAAATAGAAGTGACAGATAATGAAGAAATTGAAATAACATCAGGAATTGATTTTGATAAAATAAGTAGAAATCTTCAAATAAAAAAAGAAGATTTTAAATCATTTTACATAGAAAATAAAGCAATGATAATTATAATATTATTTTTAATGATAATTGTAATACCAGGTAGTTTCATAATTAGAAATATAGTAAATAATAAGCATTTTCAACAAGGAGAAATTATAAAACTAAATAATTTTGATATGTCTATAAAATCTTCATATACTACAAAATACAATTATAATGGTAATTTAAAATTAAAAGAGAATAAAAGTTACTTGATTGTTGAATTTTATTTAAAAAACAACAAACAAAAAAAGAGTTCAATTAATTTAAATAGTTTAACACTAGAATCAAATAATCACATATACTCACCAAACACCTCAAATTATAATTCATTCATAGATATAGGAATTGGATATGATTCACAAGCACTTCTTTTTAATGAAGAAAAAAAATATATTGCAGTATTTATAGTAGATGATGAAGATATAACTAATAATATGAATATTAGGTATACAGATGATCCTACTTCAAAGATATTAAACTATAAAAGAATAGATATAATGCCTATGAATTTAGATAATGATATAAAAAAAGAAAATATAAAAATAGGTGAAATAATAAATCTTAATAAAACATTATTATTAAATACTACATTAGAAATAAAAGAATATGACATAAAAGACTATTATACTTGCACAATAGACGAAAAGGAAAAAACAATAGTAAACACTAATGGATTAGTTTTAAAATTAACCTATGAATTTATAAAAGATAAAAATATTTCATTTATAACTGACTTTAATGAATTCCTAAATAAATACGCTACAATTTCATATGTATATAAAGAAATAACTCACAATGAAAAAATAGAAAATATTACACCTACAAATTATAATTTAAATGATGTTTATTTAGCAGTAAATGAAGAAATTAAAGATGCAACAAATATATATATAGAATTTTCTATAAGAAATATATCATATAAAATAATATTAAAATAACGATACTTTTTAGTAACGTTATTTCTTTTTTTGCATTAATTATAATAAATTATTGAAATAATAATAAATATTATGCTATAATCATAATGTCGATGGGCCTATAGCCAAGTGGTAAGGCATGGGACTGCAACTCCCCGAGCGTTGGTTCAAATCCGACTAGGCCCTCCAATATAATAATTAACCCTTAATTAAGGGTTTTATTTTTTTTAAAAAAAGAACATTTGTTCTCTTGACAAACAATGGGGGGGGGGGGGAATAAAAAAATTTTTTGGTAAAAAAGGGGGGGGGGGAAAACCCCCCCCCCCCTTTTCTCTTTTGGAATGGAAAGGATTCCTGAAAATGACAGAAAACTGTCATAAAAGGAACGGAAATGTCAAAAAGACTTTAATGAATTCGGCGAAAAGCACGAATTCCAAAAAGGAATGATAGTTCCTCTTGCGAAAATGAAACGCACAGGATATAATGAGAGTCACGGAACTGATTTGTGAAAAATTAGACAATCCAATTATTTTTATAGTGAAGGAGCAAAAGACTATGGATTTCCATCTGTCCAAAGAACATCTGCTGGTCCGCAAAATGTATCGCGAATTTGCAGAAAATGAAGTCAAGCCTTTAGCTGAGGAACTCGATGAGGAAGAGCGCTTCCCCATGGAGACCGTCGAAAAGATGGCCAAGCTCGGCATGATGGGTATTTACTTCCCGAAGCAGTAC
>URRF01000049.1 GCA_900550145.1 uncultured Mollicutes bacterium | reverse complement strand
TGCATAAGCGGTGTAGACACGCCACTTTCAATTCCTTCAATATATTTTTTTACATCACGACGGGACTTTATGTTCATGTCAACTTTTATGACACCATATACTTTGTGGTACACAAACACATCATCTACCACTCCGCCTAAATCTACTATGAGATTTAATTCATCAGGAATCTGCTCTGTTGTATGTTTTACTTTAAACACCCTTTTAAATGTTTCTTCGTCATTTAAAATATAACCCTTATCATTTTTAACAAAATCCTTTAAAAACAACTTAGTCAAAATATGAACCGCCGTCACATTTAAATCTATCATATCAAGTTCCTTTTGCATATCAGTCTCATCAAAATATCCAAAAAGCCCATACCCAGCATTATTTACTAAAAAATCAATATCTGCATTTTTATATTTCTCATAAAGTGCAAAACACTCTTCTCTTTTACTTAAATCGCAAATATAATATTCAGCCTTCTTTAAATTTTTACATATTTCTTTTAATTTGCATGTATCACATTTTGGTTTAATACTTTTACAATAATATCTACCAAATAAAACTAATTGATGGTGAGTTTTATTTAATCTGTCATTAGGAATAATATTATATAATTCTTGTTCAACTTCTAATACATTTGCATCTTTACTTACTAAATTTAATCTTTTGCATACTCTTTCTACGTGTGTATCTACTGCTATATATGGTTTATTATATAAAGTAGATAATACTAAATTTGCTGTTTTTCTTCCTACTCCATCCATTTTCATAAGAGTATTTATATCATCAGGAATAATACCATTATATGTTTCTGTAATTTCTTTTGATATATTTTTAATAAAAGATGCCTTTTTTATAGACATTCCTAGCGGTTTTAATATATTTATTAAATCGTTAATAGGTGCATCCTTTAGAGAATACATATCATATTTACTAAATAATTCTTTTGTAACAGAATTCACCTTTTTATCCGTTGTTTGAGCACTTAATACAACTGCTATTAAAAATTCAAAATCATTATTATACTCTAGTTCACATTTCGGATTTTCAAAAAGATAATCTAAATATTCAAATATATTATTCATTTTCACTCAACCAATCATAATCAGGTACTTCAACCTTTTGTGTAGTTTTTTTGTATTCTTTTTTATTTTTTTCAACCTTATCTATAGAATCTATCCCCTTTTTGCTCCATTCTGATAATATTTTATCAATATATCTAAAATTATTAACACCACTAAATACTGCTTCTCTTAATCCAGAAATAATTATTTCTTCTTTATAACCACATTCTAACCAACCATTTATAAGTTCATATTCTATTGGCGATAGAGTTCTATTTAATTCTTTTTCAAATATAGAATATATATTACTAGTTTCTTCATCTTTATTATCTATAATTATCATAAATATTTTATTATAAAATAAATCTAAATTTATATATTCTTCAAACTTACCACTACTATTTTTTGATACTTTAATTTCTAACATTTTCTTTATAGAAAGTTCATTTATCATACCCATTACTTCTTTTTGACTAATATTAGTTTCATTACTAAATTTTTTATAGTCACATACTATTGGACTATCTAAATTAATTAAATAAGTTAATAAAATAGTCAAATCTCCACTTAAATCTAATTTTTTATAATTAGTAAGTAGAAAATTTGGCATAATATAATTTTTACTCTTTAATATATTAAGTATATCTTTATTCATAAAACCACCTATAAGTATTTTAACACATTCATCTATTATTTGGTATAACTAAAATTTGGTAATCATCTTCTATTATTTTTAAAACTACTATATCAGTTTCATTTAATTTATATATATCTATCCATTTACTATATATATCTTCAAGAAAATATGTAGGGATTTGTAGTTTTTCATTAAAGAAAATTATATCTATATCTTCATCTGTTTCTATTATATCTATATCTTTTGTATTAAATAAATATAGAAAATTACAACCATATGTATTACTTATATTTGAATTAACATTATTATAAATACAAAATGTATAATCTTTTGATTTAATTTTAATTAAATTTTGTTCTAATTTATATAGTATATTATCTATCATACCTGTATTTTTTATTATATAAGTATTTTTATAATTAAAATTCATTGGTATATTATTTATATTTATTACGTTTAAATCACTAAATTTTTCTACTCTATTATCTATATTATTCAATAATAAAAGTGTATTTGTAG
Organism: uncultured Mollicutes bacterium; assembly: GCA_900550145.1. Lineage (GTDB taxonomy): Bacteria > Bacillota_I > Bacilli_A > RF39 > UBA660 > CAG-1193. Next base: position 6,456 of record URRF01000049.1, on the reverse strand, counting down.
TATTTGATACCATAATATTATCTTGTATAAATATTATAGCGATTTCATTTTTCTTTAAATTTAGATTTATTTTTCCATATACTGTAATATTATTAAACAATATATATAATAAAGAAACTGTTATAAATAGTATTATCTTTTTCAAAAAACACACCTCTATAATATGGTATGTTTTTAGTAGTTTTTTATAATATATTCTTTTATTTTATCTTTATCGTTTTTTAGTTTAGAATATATAATCATGTATTCTATATCTTTATATATATCTTTAATAAATGGACCTGGTTTTTTATTTAATATTTTGCATATTTCATTTGTAGTTATTTTTATATCTTTCTTAGTTTTAATAGGTAGAGTTCTATCTATTTTAACTATGTTTTTCTTGTTTATACCAAGTATTTCAGATGCGATAGATGAATTATATAGTCCATACTTATAAACCTCGTATTTGCCTATTTTTTTTGATTTCACTAATTCATTAACAGCTAGTATTACATCTTTTTCTATTTTAGTAAATGGATATTTACTTATTACATCTAATTGAGCATATATACCAAGTATGTCAGACGTTATTTTTATTTTACTTAAATTAGGTATTTCTAAATACTCATCTAAGTGAAAATAACATAATAATTTTATTCCATATTTAACATTCTTACTTACAAATATTTTACTAAGTTCACTTTTCTTTCTTTCATACGATATTTCTCTTACTAAATTACCCTTATCTTTTATAGCAAGAATAACATCCTTATCAAGTTTAAAATTCAATACTGTTGCAAATCTAATAGCCCTTAATATTCTAAGAGGATCTTCATTAAATTTTACACTAGCATTTCCTAATGACCTAATTATTCTTTTATCAATGTCTCTTTTACCATTAAATAAATCAATTATTTCAAGAGATGAATTCATACATAAAGTATTTATTGTAAAGTCTCTTCTTTCTATATCTTCTTTTAAATTATTTGTATACTCTATTTCTATTGGCCTTCTATTTTCATACTTTAACTCTTTTCTAAAAGTAGTAATTTCATATCTTACGCCTTTATCATATAAAGTAACAGCACCATATTTTTCCTTAGGAAGAGTTGCATTATCAAATATTTTAATAAGTTCTTTTGGTTTTGCATTAGTGCATATATCAACATCATATGAATCTTTTTTCATATAATAATCTCTAGTACAACCACCTACTATATATGCAGAATATCCATTATCTTCAATTTTCTTTATTATTTGTAAGCCGTTTTTAAGCATCAAATCACCATCTCAATTATATCATAAAAGAAAAGATAAAGTATAAAACTCTATCTTTTAATAATTATTTTACAGCTTCTTTTAATTTACTTCCAACTTTAACTGTAACTACACTTCTTGCAGGAATCTTAATTGTCTCACCAGTTCTTGGATTACGAGCAGAACGTTCTTCTCTTTCTTTCTTTTCAAAAGTTAAAAATCCAACTAAAGATACTTTACCCTTATTAACTATACCTGTAGTTACACCCTCTACAAAAGCGTCTAATGCACGTGTAGCATCTGCCTTTGTTAATCCAGCTTTTTCAGCCATAAATTCTACTAATTCTTGTTTTGTCATTAAATTTACCTCCCATATTTTATAAGCAACATATGCTTACATATATAAATTAACATTTTTAATATACAAAATCAAGTATTTTATAGAGTTTTTTGGCGTTTTTAATAAGAAAATTATATCAATTTATTTTGCCTAAATCCATTTCAATTATTTCATCACATAAATCACTAATATCAGATTCTATATGTGATGCGATTAGGATTATCTTATCTGATTTAATTTTTAGTAAATAATCTTTTATTTGTTGTATGCTCGATTTATCTATTCCATTAAATGGTTCATCTAATATTATTATTTTAGGATTTTCCATTAAAACAGATGCAATCCCTAGTTTCTGTTTCATACCTAATGAATATTTACCAAATTTTTTGCTCTTTTCATTTTGCAAATTTACTAATACTAGTGTATCTTCAATTTCTTTTATTCCAACATCTTTTTTAATATCTGCTAATAATTTTAAGTTTTCAAACCCAGTTAATGAATTTATGAAATTTGGTTTTTCTATTAACGCTCTTGTGGAAGGTGGGAATGTTTTCTTTTGGTATATATCTATATCATTTATATATACTTTTCCACTAGTAGGTGTTAAAAATCCACATATAGTTTTGAATAATAAACTTTTTCCACTACCATTTCTTCCTATTATTCCATATATTTTACCTTCTTTAAATTCTAAATTTATATTGTCTAATACCTTATTTTGATCTAAGATTTTAGTAAGATTTTCTATATTTATTTTATATTTCATTTTTTTCACTCCTTTCAAATAAATTTATGATTTTTAATTTTAATATCAAATATGTAAAAATAGTAATAAGTATTAAAATTAAAAGAAGTATATACATATTATTATTGTATGCAAAAAAAATTTTACCAGAATTTATCTTTAATAAAGCAGTAAGCGGCGTTATAAAGGAAAAGAAAATACTAATGTTTTTTCTAAATAATGTATAAATTGCAATAACAATATATTGAAATAAAATTTTTATTATTAAATCCATTATAAATAATTTTAATAATACAAAATTATAAATGTTATACCCCATCAATGTTATGCTTAAGATAAGAATTAGATATATAATTAAATTTATTAAAAAGGTAATAATAAGAATGCTAATTAATTTAGTAATTATATATTTTTTTGTACTAATTCTAAGTAAAATCTGTTCTTTTCCATATTTTAAATCTGTAAATAATATAGATATTGCATTATAACTTAGGAAAAAATTTGTGAGTAAAATGATTAGAATATCTAGAAAATGATTTGTATCATAACATATTCCTAAATTTCGTGAAAATAATTTTATAATATCTTTAAAATTATTTGGAAATATTATTTTTTGAAAAATTAAGTATAATAAATATATTGTAATAATATAAAGAATGTATTTATATTTAGTGTTTTTTAAAATATCTCTTTTTATTAATGAAATCATTTGTACACCTCATTAAACATATTATTTTTTAATTTTATTGTAATAAATATATATTCAAAACAAATAATAATTATTTTTATAATAAATATATTTAGATTATTTATTGTAGTAGATAGATCTAAATTAAATCCATATATAAAAGAGCTTAACAGTATCATAATAAATATTACAATATATTTGTTAAAATACATTCTTAGTACAATAACAAATAATCCAATAATAAATGAATTTAAAAAGAAATTTATAATTAATAAATAATTAAATGAAATGCTTTTTTCTTTTAGAATTATAATAAATATAAACATAAATAGTAGTGTAATAGTATTTATTAAAATAATTGAAATTATTAAAGTTTTAATTAAATAGTTAGTAAGTTCTTTTTTGTCTTTAAATCGTTCCATTAATATTAAATTATTAAATATAGTATCTAGTATGTTAATAGATAATAAAAGTGTACTAGGAATTAATATAAATGAGATAAAGGCATTTCTTTCTATTGTTGTTTTAATAATATCTATAGAATTATTAGAAAATACTAAGGAAAATGTAAATATTAATAAATATATTATTAAATATGAAATATTTTTTGATAGTATAATGTTATTAAAAATTAACTTATTCATACTCTATGAGAACCTTGTCTTTATTTTTATATAGTTTAAATACAATATATGTACTCAATGTTAGTAAAATAATTGAGTATATTATAATTCCATATATATTTCCGTCTAATATAACCATATTAAATATACTAAATGAATTATAAATACCATCTATATTTATTATATTATTTACTATGCTACCTATCATTATTTCTGAAATAATTGCAAAAAAAATAAATAGTAAATATGAAACAATCATTGCAATTGAAAACTTTTTACAATATCTTGTTGCAATTAGACCTATATTTAATATAAATATACTAAATGCGATTGATAATATTATTGAAATAAGAACGAATACTATGTAATGAATGTTTCATATGGAAACTAAAAATAATTTGCTTTCGTTAAATTTAAATAAAACAGCACATACTATTAACATAAGCAATATAAAAGTAGAATATACCCAACTATTATTTGCATATATTTTTATAAAAGTGTTTTTTATGTACGAATTATAATCTGTTCTTTCGCTAATTGAATATAACATTCCAGAATGATATATCTTAAAAAAATATTTTATACCAAAATATGTAATTATAATTGGATATAATAGTATAAATACTTTGCTATTTGCATAAGTTAAGTAATGCCATTGTTGTACAAAATCAGCATTGTTTATTACATTTTTAAATGTTTCAAATGTCATATTAAATTCGGTTTTCCATTCAATGAATGGTAAAATCATAAACAATATAATTATAATTAAATAAGAAAATATTTTTTTACTACTTTTCATAAACTAACTCCTTTTTTAATGAAGTGCATTTTAATTACCTATTGACTATTCGTCGTAGGTCCAAAAACCGGTTATACCGGTACCTCCTATGTATACACCAGTTGTTTTAAATTGCAAATAATAACTACCTGGAATCATTTGTGATTGTGTACCAAAATTTTCAATTTCCCAACTACCATTTTTTTTATTTAAACCACGCCATAGTCCGTCAGTAGCAGTACCATCTGATGCGAAAAGTGCAACGTAACTTTGTCTATCTTTATATATTTCAAATGGTTCGAATGTTTGCCTTGTATATGTTTGTTTAGTAATGTTTGATGTTTTTGGTTTATCAAACATGTTATCTAAAAATACAGATACTCCTATCATATTTGTGGCAAGAGTAGCTGTAGATAAGCAAAATAATGCCATCAATAATGTTCCTAAAAAAATTGATTTAAATGTTTTCATAAATACCTCCTATTATTTTGGTATAATGCCCTCCTTATTATTTAATAATAAATTTGGAGGATTTTGTCGTTTCTTGTATGAAATGCATTTTTTAATACATGAAATGCATTTTTATTTTTTATATAGGTATTATGTTAACTTTTTGTTTATTATATATCATTATTAAATATATTTGTCAATGAATTTATATTTAATATTTTCTTTTAATTAGAAAAAATAGCTATATTACTATAGCTATCATATTATTAGATCCCTTATTAACTACTTTAGTAAGAGTTGTTTGAAGTTTGTATCTGATATTTTCTGGCATCATAGCAAGTTTTGCTTGTATACCTTCTTGTACAATATTATCTAAACTACGACCAAATATTTCTGATTTCCATACTGCTTGTGGATTAGTATCATTTTCTTTCATTAAGTGATTTATTAGTTCTTTACTCTGTAGTTCTGAACCAATAATTGGTTCGAATGTGGATTCTACATCTACTCTTATCATATGTATGGAAGGCGCTATTGCTTTTAGTTTTATACCATATCTATTTCCATGTTTTAATATTTCTGGTGTTTCTAGTTTTAAATCATCTATTATAGGTACTGCTACTCCATAACCAGTCTGTTTAACCATTTTAAGTGCACTTTTGATGTGTTCATATTCTGTTTTAGCTTCACTTAATTCTTGGAATAAATTAAGCATATCTGCTCTACTAGTTATTTCTACTCCTATAATTTCATTTAAAACGTCATTATATAAATAATCTGGAGATGTTAAGTTTATGGTAACTGTACCAGTTTGTGCATTTACATCTTTTAAATAGGCCTTTTCTATATATTCATTAGATACAAAATGTTTGTTAATAGTTTCAACATCTCTTAATTTATCTACTTCAGTTACACATTCTCTTATTTCCTCTATGTATACTTTCTTTAACCAATGATTATGGTTTAAACATGCTATCCATTCTGGAATGTTAACATTTATGTTTTCAACAGGAAATTCATATAATGCTTCTTTTAGTATATTATAAGAATCTTTTTCTGTCATAGTTTCTATACTTATTGGTATTGTTGGTACATTATATTTATTTTTAATACTATCTGCTAATCTTTCTGTTTCTGGTAACATAGGATGTGTACTGTTTAGAAGAACTATAAATGGTTTTCCTATTTCTTTTAATTCGTTTATTACTTGTTCTTCTTTTTCTTCATAGCATTTTCTTTCTAATTCACCAATAGAACCATCTGTAGTTACTACTATACCTATTGTAGAATGATCTCTAATTACCTTTTCTGTTCCTATCTCTGCTGCTTCTATGAAAGGTATTTGTTCATCATACCAGTATGAACTGTTTTTGTGATACCCTCTTGTATTTTTAAAAATTGCAATTAAGCAATGTATCATTTTTTATACTAATACTTCACTTTTTTTAATTCTATAATGAATTTCTAGTTTTTTGTCTTTTGTTACGTATATCTTATCAATTAATTTATTCATAATTTCTTTTGTTGGATTTTCCATATTTAAAAACTTATTAATAATTTCTAAATATTCTACATAACAATTTGAATCTTCTT
>URRF01000048.1 GCA_900550145.1 uncultured Mollicutes bacterium | reverse complement strand
TTTTAATAATGAATTATGGAGAATAATAGGAGTATTTGGAAATAATGTTAAATTAATAAGAAGTGAGAAAATAGGTAACTTATCATGGGATAGTAGTGAATCAAGTATAAATAGTGGTTGGGGAGTAAATGAATGGAGTCAATCAGATTTAAAGAATTACTTAAATACAATGTATTATGGAGGAGCAGAAGTAACTTGTTATGGTGGACGAAACAATACAACAACAACATGTCCAACAAATAAATTAGATGATGCATCAAAAAGTTTAATAGATAATCATACATGGAATACAGGAGCAATAGACGTAACAGATACAACAATAGTAAATGAAGAAACATTAGCACTAAATACCGTACCATTTTATAAAGCAGAAAGAGGAAATGTAACTGGAAAGATATGCTCTAGTGGAAATAATTGCAATGATACAGTAACAAGGAAAACAGAATGGACTGGATATATTGGACTTCCTTATGCAACAGATTATGCATATGCAAGTAGTGAAAGTGATTGTGAAACAAATATGAATGCAGGTGATATCGATTTTGATAACGGAATATTTAACATGACATGTAAAAAAAATAATTGGATGCATCATGGAACAACAACGGATATAGAAGATGCTACGTGGTTTATGTCGCCTTACGCTTATCCTGATTTTGCTTACAATGTCTGGCGTGTTTTTGGTGATGGGTTTGCTGACAACCACTTTGCTGCTGATCCTCTTTCCGCTTTCCCGACCATATATCTAAAATCTAATATCCTTATAGAGAGTGGTAAAGGAACAAGTAGTGATCCATATATATTGAAAGCAAGTGCATAATAAAAGGAATGCGAAAAATGCGCCCCAGGTGGGTAGGGACCCAGCGGGCGCCAAATTTTGGAAAAATATATTTGTAAATTGATAAGTACTAGTATATGTTACTAGTGCTTTTAATGTATTCTTATAAATATTATAAGATTGTGTTAGTATTGTATCTATTCTTTTTTTAATGTATAATTAAGTGGGTGATAGAAATGGTATATTTGGATTATTCTGCTACGACACCGGTTAATAGTGAGGTGTTGGATACTTTTGCTTTAGTATCTAATGAATATATTGGTAATCCTAATTCATTGCATAAACTTGGTAGTAAGAGTAAGAATTTAATTGATGATGCGACTTGTCAGATTAAGTCAATATTAAATATAGATGATAAAGAGGTTATATATACTAGTGGTTCTTCTGAATCGAATAATACTGTTATTAAAGGTGTTGCTAGTAGGTATAAGAATAGGGGTAAGCATATAATAACAACACCATTTGAGCATTCTTCTATTTATGCACCTTTAAATTATCTTATGGATAATGGTTATGAGGTTGATTTTGTAAATTTAGATAGTAATGGTTTAGTTGATTTAAAGCATTTGGAATCTTTGATAAGGGATGATACTATACTTGTTAGCGTTGCTAGTGTTAATAGTGAGATTGGTCTTCTTCAACCAATAAGGGAGATTGGTGAAATTGTTAGTAAGTATCCTAAGTGTTATTTTCATTCTGATATGACACAAAGTATTGGGAAGGTATATGTTCCTATGGATAATGTGGATTTTGTAAGTTTTTCTGCTCATAAGTTTTTTGGGGTAAAGGGTATTGGTTGTTTATTAAAGAAGAAAAATATAGTTATAGATCCACTTATACATGGTGGTAAAAGTACTACTAATTATAGGAGTGGTACGCCTTCTGCACCACTTATAGCTAGTACTTCTAAGGCGTTAAGGTTAGCGTATAATGATTTAGATAATAAGTATAATCATGTGTTAGAACTCAATAAATATTTGAAGGAAAAGTTATCTTCGTTTAAGAATGTATATATAAATAGTAATGATGTTTCTATACCACATATATTAAATATAAGTGTTATTGGTGTTAAACCGGAAACTATGTTACATGCTCTTGAAGAATATGATATTTATATTTCTACTCAGAGTGCATGTTCAAGTGCTAATACTACATCAAAAGCAGTGCTTAATTTAACAAATGATGAGAAAAGAGCTGCTTCTAGTATAAGAATAAGTATATCTAGTATTACTACTAAAGAAGAGATAGATTATTTTGTTTCATGTTTTACTAAGTGTTATAATAAGTTGGTGAATAATGAAGATAATTAGGATAAGTGCTATATGGTGTGGTAGTTGTATAGGAATGAAGAATGTTTGGAATGAGATTGTTAAAACAAATGATCTTGATATTACTAATTATGATATTGATTTTGATTCTGAAGAGGTAAAAAAGTATGATGTTGGTAATATATTACCAGTTGCTATATTTTTGGATGATGATGGTAATGAATTAGATAGATTAATTGGTGAAAAGAAAAAGGAAGAAATAATAAATGTAATAAATAAATATAAGTAGGTGAATTATGAATAGGATAAGAAAAATAATTATTACTGCACTTTTGTTATTTATACCGTTTGTTGTAAGTGCAGATGAAAAAACATTAAGGGTGTATTTGTTTCATCAGGAATCTTGTCCTCATTGTAAAAAGGAAATACAGTATTTAGAAGAACTTAAGAATGAGTATTCTAATTTAGATGTAGTAACTTATGAGGTAAGTCAAAATGTAATGAATTATAATTTTATGAATAGAGTTATAGATAAAACTGGAATTGTAACTAATGGACAAGTTCCGTTTACTATAATTGGTACTGATTATTATATTGGTTTTGAAGATCATGTTAAAAAATCAATAAAAGATAGTATAGATAAATTTTTAAATGATAAGAATAGTATAGATGTTATTGCGAAAGTAAAGAATGGTGAGGATGTAAGTAATATAAAATATAATGTGGATCCTAAGTCAACTAAGGTAATACCTATATTGGGTGAAATAGATGCGAAGAAAGTATCATTACCTCTTGTTGCTATAGTAATTGGAGCAGTAGATGGATTTAATCCGTGTGCTATGTGGGTGTTATTATTTTTAATTGGAATGTTATTTCATATGAAGGATAAGAAGAAGATGTGGATATTAGGTATTACTTTTCTTCTTACATCTGCAGTAATGTATTTACTTATTATGGCTGCATGGTTAAAAGTGGCATTAAGTTTTATGACTGTTGTTTGGTTAAGAATATTTATTGCAATTGTTGCTTTAGTAGCAGGTTTAGTTAATTTAAATAGTTATATTAAAGAAAAGAAGCGAAAAGATGATGGTTGTGAAATAGTTGATGAGAAAAAAAGAAAGAAGATGTTTACTAAAATAAAGAAAATAACTTCTGAAAAGAAATTTATATTGGCTATATTTGGTATAATTGCTCTTGCTATTTCAGTTAATTTAGTAGAACTTGCTTGTTCTGCTGGATTACCATTAATATTTACTCAGATTTTAGCACTTAATGATTTAAGTACATTTGAATATGTGACTTATATGCTTATATATATATTATTCTTCTTAATAGATGATATAGTAGTATTTGTAATTGCTATGCTTACTTTAAATATAAAAGGTATTTCTAGTAAGTATGGTAAGTATTCTCATTTAATAGGTGGAATAATTATGATACTTATTGGAATATTAATGATATTTAAACCAGAGTGGTTAATGTTTAATTTTGGATAAAAGTAAAAAAATGCTATTTGGCATTTTTTCTTTTTTCATACATTTCTTTTAATAACAATTCATATTTACTAGTAGTTTTAGGAACATAATATTTTCTATTAACTAATTCATCTGGTAAATACTGTTGAACTACAAATCCATCTTTATAGTCATGTGGATATTTATATCCAAATGCAGTACTATTTATGTGTTTTGGAACACTGTATGCACAACCATTTTCAATATCTTTCATGACTTTATCTATGGCTAGATATGCACTATTTGATTTAGGAGATAATGCAAGTTCTATTACAATAGATGAAAGAGGTATAATAAGTTCTGGCATACCTAATCTTTCACATGCACTTATAGCTGCTGATACTTTAGGACCCATACTAGGATTTGCTAATCCAATATCTTCATATGCAATAACAGATAATCTTCTATAAATACTTTCAAAATCGCCTGAATGAATTAATCTTCCTAAATAATATACACTTGCATCTGCATCACTACCTCTTATGCTTTTTTGAAGTGCACTTAATAAATCATAATAAGAATCTCCATCTTTATCATCAAAATAAACTGGTTTATTATTTATATCTTTAATATTATCAATTGTAACTGTTTTATCACTAGATGTATAAAAGGCAATTTCTAATAAGTTATATGCATATCTTAAATCTCCATTTGATAATTTAATAATATAATCAATTACTTCATCATCTATTTTAATATTTTCTAATAAATTACTTTTTATTACTTTATTAATACCATTTTTTATATCCATGTTAGTAAGTGGTTTTAATTCGAATATTTGGCATCTACTTCTAATAGCAGGATTTATACTATGGTATGGATTTGTTGTAGTCATACCAATAATAGTTATTAATCCATTTTCTAAATATGGTAAAAGTAGATCTTGTTTATCTTTGTTTAATCTATGAATTTCGTCCATTATAAGCAAAATTCCATTATACATTTTAGCTTCATTAACAACTACATCAAAATCTTTTTTATTATTAATAGTTGCATTTAAATATCTAACATTAATATCAACTTCATTACTAATTGCATAAGCTATACTAGTTTTACCAATACCAGGTTTACCATATAAAATCATAGAAAATACTCTTTTATTTTTAATCATATTATATATTACTTTATTTTTACCAACTAAATGTTCTTGACCTATAATATCAGATAATTTATTTGGTTTTAATTTATTTGCTAATGGTTCATTCATTGTATCACTTCCATATAAGATATTATAACATAGATTATTTATTTGTTTTGAAAGTAAATACATTATTTTCTCTATATAAAATGATGAATATGAAAAAAACAAAAAAATTTATCAAAGAAAGCTCGGCAAACAAAAAAAAGGGATGATATAATAGAAATATAATAAAAAAATAGAGAGGGATAAGATATGAAAAAAGGAAATAGCTTTACACTAATTGAGTTACTAGCAGTAATACTAGTAATATCTATACCAAGGATATTAGATGTAATAGAAGAATCAAAAGTAAATACATTTAAAAGTACAGTAAAGTTAATAGCAGATAGGCAGAAAAGAAATATGTTACAAACAAGTTAAATAATATTGATGAAGTCATAACTTGTGAAAATGTAACTAAACTAAGTAAAGAAGATTATAAAAGCTGTACAATTACATTTGATTTAGAAGGTAAAGCAATAGTTAATATATTAGGTAAGGGTAAATTTGATGGATTAGTAATCAAGAATGCTTTGGATTTAAAGATGGAGTAATAACAAGTTATGATCCTTCTTGTGGATTAGATGTTGTTATACCAAGTGAAATAGATGGATATAGTGTAACAATACTAGATAGTGTCATAGAAATTGAAGGAGGGGCATTTAATAATAATGAATTACCAGATAAAGATGCATTTATATATAAAAGAAATAGTGATGGAAGTATAGATAATACAACAATAATAAGTTATGGAGGAAAAAATAAAAGCCCTATAATACCAAATAGTGTTACAAGTATAGGGTATTATGCATTTCAAATTAATCAACTAACGAGTGTAACAATAGGTAATAGTGTTAAAATTATAGGAAATTATGTATTTTATAAATTAAGTTTTTCTAATCCAAATCTAACAAAAATAATTAATAAAACAGGTACATCATTTGATTGGAAAAGTATAGTAGGTAGTACTAGTTCTAGTGCAACTTTTATAACTGGTACAGTAGTTAATAATCTTGGTAATGTAGAAGTAGTTAGTGAATAAAGGATGCTTATGAATCTTTTTTTTGGTATAATTGTTATGAGGTAATAGTTATGAATGATATGGTAAAGGAGTATTTGGATTATGTTCTTATTGAAAAGAAGTTATCTGTTAATACTTATAAATCGTATAAGAATGATTTGGATAAGTATGTTGCTTTTTTGAATGGTAAGAAATTTAGTAATATTAAGAGGGAGGATGTTGTTAGATTTATTGAAAAAATGAGGAATGATAATTTGTCTAGTAAGACAATAAATCATACTATTGGTGTAATTAAAAATTTTCATTCTTATTTTTCTATGCATTATGATTATAAAAATGTTGTTGAAAATATAGGAATGCAAAATTCTGTTAAAACTCTTCCTAAAACGCTTAGTGTTGATGAGGTATCTAGGTTGTTGGATATAAGTTTAAATAATGGTTATGATTATAGAAATAAGGCAATGCTTGAACTTATGTATTCTTCTGGACTTAGGGTTTCTGAACTTATTGATTTATCTTTAAATGATATAGATTTAAAGGAAAATCTTGTTAGAGTATTTGGTAAGGGTAAGAAGGAGAGGATTGTCCCTATTGGTGATTATGCAACTAGTGCACTTAGTGTATATATTGATAATTATAGAATGGGTTTGTTGAAGAAGGGAAGACCTACTGATATATTATTTTTAAATAATCATGGTTTAAAGATGAGTAGGAGTGGTTTTTTTAAGATAATAAAGAAAATAGGAGAAGATAGGGGTATAAAAAAAGAGTTTTCTCCTCATACATTAAGACATTCTTTTGCAACTCATATGCTTGAATATGGCGCGGATTTGAGGAGTATACAAGAATTATTAGGCCATGAAAATATGTCAACAACTAGTATATATACTCATGTAAGAAGTGATTTGATAAGAAAAAGTTATGATGAGTATCATCCTAGGAGTAAGTAATTATATTTCTTCTTTTATTATTTCTTTGTTAATTATTTCGTATTTTATGTTTGATTTATTTAGTTTATTTAAAAAATCATTAGTAATTAGTAGTTCGTATGTAATTACTTTGCCATATTCTTTTTTTGTTATTTCGTAATCTTTAACTAAATTGTCAATTTGTTTTGAGTTATTGTACTCGAATGTTATTTTTATTTTATATCCGTCTTTTAGTTTAAAGAATTTCGAATTTTTTAATGCGTTTGAAATGGAATTAGAATAAGCTCTAACTAAACCGCCTGCTCCTAATTTAATTCCTCCAAAATATCTTGTTACGATACATAATGTATGATTTAATTTGTTTTTTTTATTTTTTTCCCCAATTCTAATTGTTCTTCAGAAATTGTGTTTAAATTTTCTTTCAACTTTTCGATTTCCTTCTTTTTGAACTGTCAAGAATTCCTTGACAGTTGAATTTATGTCTAATTCTTCTTCATCAAAGATATTTTTAATATGCAAACTTATATTTTGTTTAGTCGTATCATATAAGTCAGCCATCTGTTGTTGTGATAACCATACTGTTTCATCTTCAAGTTTTACATCTATTTTTGTCGTTCCATCATCAGTTTGATAAATTACAATGTTATTGTTGTTTTCTTCCATTGTTATACCTCCGTTTCTATTAGACTTTAAAAGGTGTCAACAAATATAATCATTGTTCACACCTTTATTTTACTACACATTTTTAATATTTTGTGGACAAGTTATAAAACTCGAACCAATTTATAATTTTTATAATTATTAGTTTTCCGTTATTTTATGCTACTTCCCACAGCATTGTTTGTATTTTTTTCCCGAACCACAAGTTGTAGAAACTCCCATATTTATAATACTTATAATATTTATAGTACTTTTGTTATTATAAATATTTCTCTCTTGCAAACAAATCGCAAACAATGTTTGCATTCATTTACTACAGTCATTATACTATCTATATCATATATTTACCAATGTGCATTTTGTATTTTGCACATTTATTATACTATAAATATTTGTTTTTATCAATGAATCTATCCAATTATTTATATTTAATAATTTCTTCTATAATTTCAGATTTTGTTATCTTATCAAAAACATCAGTTGCTAATCGTTTAGATTTTTCTGTACTTGAAATATAATAATTTTCTGTTGTTTCTACATTTCTATGTCCAAGTATATCTGCTACATCTCTTATTTCAATTCCATTTGTTAATATTTTTGTTGCATAACTTCCTCTTAAATCATAGAATCTGCACTTTTTAATTCCTAATTCATTATGAATAATTTTAAATGGATATCTTGTTAAATCAGTTCCTACATACAAACCATTTTCTTTTGTAAAAACAAGATTAATTTTTTCTTTATACCTTTTTGTATTATCATTTATTACTATTCTTTTTTCTACTGCTTTACCATATTCATTTACCACATCTTCAATGTGGTAATAATTATATTTTTTTCCATATAATTTCTGATACAACTGTTGCTTTTTTTGATAGTTTTTTAATGCACTTAATAATGTTTCACTAATGTGAATTTTTCTTTTTCCTGCAAATGTTTTAGTTGTCCCAATAAACCATCTACCTTTTTCATCTTTTGGTTTATCATATACATTATGTTTAATAGATATTATTCCATTTTCTAAATCAATATCGTCCCAAGTCAAAGCAAATACTTCTCCTGTTCTCATTCCAGTATAACAAGAGGTTAAAAATGCACAAGTGAATGTTTCATTATCTTTAAATCTATTTAATATAGTGTCAATTTCATCTTGGGAATATAAATGTTTAATATCTTCTTTTTCTTTATCTAATCTTGGAAGTCGTAATGTTATTGCTGGATTATATTTAAGGAAACCATATAAATCACAAGCATCACGAAAAGACCCTTTAACAACTTTTAGTATGCTTTTAAAATATGCCCTTGAAAAATCGTATTCTTCACAAAGTTCCGTTATAAAAGTATTTAATCTTACACTTGTAATTGTTGATAACCTATACTTGCCAATATATGGTTTAATATATTTTTTTATCAAAGTTTCATAGGCTTGTATAGTATTATATTTCAGATTTGTTTTGCAATAATTATAAATTCTTTCCAAAAAATCAGACAATAATTCTTGCTAGTCTATCT
>URRF01000047.1 GCA_900550145.1 uncultured Mollicutes bacterium | reverse complement strand
TTTTTCATATATCCTCCTTATTCTTATTTATAATATACCACAATTATATAAAAAATTAAACTCTATTTCTTCATATTACAATTTCTTTATTTTTGTATACATTCTTGCATGATAACCATTTCTTTCATAAAACTTAATCGCATTTTCATTATAGGCAAATACATCTACTAAAATATATTTACATTCCATAGATTTAAAATAATCCTCCATCTTACTCATAAGCATATTACCTATACCTTTGCTCCTTCCATTTTTAGAAACTATCAATTCAGTTATTTCTCCTTCTTTAGGACATTTATAATCTAAATAATCATATTCATCAAATTTAATAATTGTACCCATAATTAAACCCATAACTTTATTATTACAAACTGCTATATAACATTTACCATTATTATTCTTAACTTCTTCTAAATCTAATACTGCCATTTTTTCTCTATATTCAGGATGAACACAATCTAAATTATCTTTATCAATTGATACAATATATTCCTCTAACTCAACTAATAAATCTTTAACATCTTCCAAATACTTATCTTCATATTCAATTATTTGCATATTCATCTTCCTTACACTCTATCATATCCCCACCAACCAGGAATTAATTCATCAAGTTTTACTATTTCTTTCGAATTAATATCTTTTAATATTTCAATATTTTTACTACTTTTAGAAAGTTGCATTAAATATTCTCTACAAGCACCACATGGTAAACCAACATTACCTTTAGAATCAATACATACTAGTTTTATAATCTCACTTTCTCCATTAGTAATCATATTAGCAATTGCATTTCTCTCAGCACACATCCCAAGTGTTGATGCAGTATCAATACAAACACCAGTATAAATATTATGATCTTTAGTTAATATTGCTGCACAACTCCTCCACTACTAATCATTCCTGATATATCTTTTTTATTTCTAACATTTTTTGCCTTTTCATATAGTTCTTCCCAAACAGTATTTTCACTATATAGATATTCTATATGAATTGCATATACACAATTTTTTCTAAGTTTAGTTACATTCTCTTCATCATTAATAGATAAAGTTACATATCTAGTTCCCTCTAAAATAAATAATTCATCTAAAGAATCATAACAATTAACTTCTTTAACTTTAACATAAAATATACCCAAATTATTGCTATTAAATTCTATAATATCATTTTTATTTAACTTACTAAAATCATATTCGTTACTTTCTTTACCTACTCTTACTTCCACTCTTTTAGTATTATTTTTTATAGCCAATGCCGCTACATCATTAATATTTAATTTCATATATTTTTATCCTCCAAAAAAATAATTCTGTATAATACAGAATCATTTTTAAAAGAAAAACTACAAGTTTACTACATTAGAAGTAGTGATTAATTCTGTATTATTTATAATTTGTAAATTCTTCATATTAATCACACTCCCTTCTAATTAAATTTACAACAATAATATATCACAAAATTACCAATTTGTAAAACTATTTAAACCTCTTTATAATTCTTAAAGTATTTAATATTGTAAGAAGCGTAACACCAGTATCTGCAAATACTGCTAACCACATATTAGCATAACCAACTACACTTAATAATAATATTGCTAATTTTACTACTATAGCAAATACTAAATTTTGTTTAATTATATACTTAGTATATTTTGATATATCTATTGCTAGTGGTATTTTATCCACATCATCATTCATTAAAACAACATCACTTGCCTCTATAGAAGCATCAGTACCAACA
The DNA here is from genome assembly GCA_900550145.1 of uncultured Mollicutes bacterium. Taxonomy (GTDB): domain Bacteria; phylum Bacillota_I; class Bacilli_A; order RF39; family UBA660; genus CAG-1193. The sequence continues at coordinate 7,215 of URRF01000047.1, read as the reverse complement.
TTCCCCATACTTATTCCTATATCTGCTCTTTTTAAAGTAGGTGCATCATTTACACCATCACCAACAAATATAGTTATTTCATTTTTATTTGCTATTTTCTCATAATTTTCATATTTATCAGTAGGTAACATCTCATACTTTATTTCATCTATTCCAATTTTATTACCTATATCAATAGCAGTTTCTTTTTTATCACCTGTAAACATATATGTTTTTATTCCTCTATTCTTAAGATTCTCTATCATATTTGCTACATTTTCTTTTATACCATCATTTATATATATCGATGCGGTATGTTTATTATCTATATTTAAATGTAATGTTGCCTCATACTTACATTTACATATATTTTTATTTCCAATAGATATATTTTTATTATTTAATTTAAATCTAATTCCTCTACCCTCTATTTCTTCATAATCTTTAACATCTTTGTTATTAACTTTACTATTCTTTAATTTCATTATTGATTTTGCTATAGGATGATTAGAAAACGATTCACCCTTCACTAATATATCTATAACCTCTTCAACAGTATAATTTTTATCTAATACCTTTATATCAGTAACAACAAATGAACCATTAGTAAGTGTTCCAGTTTTATCAAATATAATATTTTTAACATTACTTAAATTATCTAAATAATTACTTCCCTTAATCAATATACCTTTTCTACTAGCAACTCCAATTGCTGTAAAATAAGAAAGAGGTACTGATATTGCTATAGCACAAGGACAAGAAATTACTAAAAAAGTTAAACTTCTATATAATGCATCATTTACACTAACATTAAATATTGTTGGTAATATAACTGATACCATAAACGCAAGAAATAAAACTACTGGTGTATATATCTTACTTATCTTTGATACAATAGTTTCTGTTTTTGATTTTTTATCAGTGGCACTCTCTAATAATTCTAACACTTTAGAAACAGTAGATTCAGAAAACTCCTTTGTTGCTCTAATCTCAATAACATTTTCTAAATTAATCGAAGAAGATAAAACACTATCACCCTTTTTCACAACCAATGCATCACTTTCACCAGTTAAAGATGAAGTATCCAATCTAGTAACACCTTTTATAACTACACCATCAACAGGTATTGCCTCCCCTTTTTTAACTATTAAAATATCATTTACTAAAACTTTTGAAACATCATCTTGAATTACATTATTACCTCTTTTAATATTTGCATATGGACTCTTTAAATTCATTAGATTCTTAATTGATTTCCTTGAATTATTTACTGCTTTTTCTTCTAATATCTTACCTATAGTATATAATGTAATAACCATAACACCTTCCATTACATCACCTATTATAAAAGCCCCAATACAAGATATCGTTAATAAAGCATTTTCATTAATTGTCTTACTCTTAAACAATAACTTAACTGCATTTAGAGTAGTTCTATAAAGCAGTAAAACATAAGATATTAAATAAAGAATTAACTTTGTAGTATTTGATACCTTAAGGAAATAAGCAAAAATACTTATTAAAACTCCTAATAACAATATAATAATATTAAATTCTTTTTTATTATCCATAACCTCTTCAGATACACTCACATCTGGTTCAACATTTTGAATTAAATCATTAATCTCATCCAAACTAAAATTTTTATCTGATTCATAAGAAAGCGTTAATGTATTAAAGTTCACACGCACATTATTAAAATTCTTATTTTTATCCAAAAACTCCTCAATTTCTCTTGCACAATTAGCACAATCCAAATTATTTATATTATACTTATATTTTTTCATAAACGCTCCTTATGCATAACATGTGAAAGCGCCACTTCAAATACCTCTTTTACATGTTCATCATCTAATGTATAGTATACCTCTTTACCACTTTTTCTACACTTAACAATATTATTCATCTTCAAAATATTTAACTGATGTGATATTGATGATTTAGTCATCCTTAATACATTTGCTATATCACAAACACACATTTCATTACTATCAAGTGCAAATAATATTTTCATCCTTGTAGGCACTCCCAATATCTTAAAAAAATTAGCAACCTCATCTAATACAGCCCTATCTGGCATTTTACTAATTGCATCATTAACAACATCCTCATGTATTACATTACAATCGCAACAAAATTCTTTATTCATATATCCTCCTATAATTGAATTTATATTCAACTATTAACATTATAATTGAATACATACTCAATTGTCAATATATAAACAAATAACCATTATTCATTTTACGAATATTATATACTAGGTGATAATTATGCGTAACTTTTGCCCATTCTTTAGAGGTCCAATATTTCTTTTATGGTGTTTCTTTTTATTCATATTTGCCGTATTCTATCAAGCATTATTAACTGTTTTTATTACATCAAAAATAAATGCCATAATTCTATTTTTAGAAATATCGGCATTATTCTGTATTTCCTTCTTTGGTATTTTTAAATATTAAAACCTCCGTCTTATAAATTCTATCTATCATATTCTTACAATTTTTACAATTTTCTATTTCATTATTAGTAAAATGAATATCATTAGGTATAGAAATTAAAATATATAAAAACAACTTTTCTTCTTTTAATAACGGATACTTACTTTCATAATAATTAAATAAATCATCAAAATCAAAATTAAGTGCATATCTCATATAAAAATTATATAAATCATATATTGGAATATTATGCACACTTTTATCCCAATTTATCAAATATAAATCTTTTCCCCTTACTACATGATTAATATCTGTATTATTATATAATAATACCACTCTTTTCTTTGCAATTGTTTTAACCAAATCATACCATTCATTTATACTACTCTTAGAATACTGCAAAGAACCCATTATTTTAGAAATATTTCTTGCTATCAAATACTCCGATGGGCTCATAAACACATGGGTTTCTATTACATTCATAAGATTATTATAATAATTAATAGTATACTCAATTCTTCCACTTATATTTTCAAAAATTTCCTTATATTCATTTATATCCATTTCTTTATAAAATGTAGTTTTATTATGAAGCATACTTAAAAGTGTCATCATATCAATTGCCTTTTGTTCAAGCGGGCTATTCACTTCTCTTATATACTCATATACATTATATTTATTATTATTAAGTATTAACTTAGGATAATAATCAAAACCCCTAGAAGACAAATAATCATAAGTTTCCTTTATATTATGATTATTTTTTTCTTTTATCGCTACACTATTACCATTAACAGTGGCTATCAAGCATTTACCTTTTTTTATTAAATTACTACAACTACACTCACCAAATATTTCCTTTAATCTTTTCATTTCTTATATGTAGGTACTATAAGTTTATCTCCCATTTTAATTTCTTTTAATTCATTATAATAAGCTAATTCTTCCTTTGTAACATTATATTTTGCACATATTGAATCAACATTATCATCATTTCTTACTATATGAACATTATAAGTTACATATGTTTCATTATTTGGATCAAAAGTTTCAAATATCGGTTTAGATTTCTTTTCCTTAACTTCTACTGGTTTAATCTCCTCATCTACTTCCTTAAATAAATCTTCTATTTCATCTCTTTTATCCATTAAAGCACCCTCTATTTCATCTTCTCTATCTTCTTCTAATTTAATTTCACTTTTAACTTCCTCAATCTTTTCATCTTCACTTACCTCTTCTTTTCTAATAGGTATAACATTTTCCAATTCCTTTTCAGCAACCTTTAACCCATCCACTAAAACATCCACATGAAGTATAACTCTAGAATCTTCTATTTCATAATAAAAATCATCTATTTCAACTTTTGAATCCTTTGAATCATATCTATCATCCAAACTTATATTAAAAGGTATAGTAGCAGTATAGCTCTCTGTATCAATACTTATATCATTCTCCTTATATTCCAAATATAATTCAAAATCACCAGTTATCTCATTATCTCTATTACTATTAATTATTTTATCTAACGATATACTTGTTATTTCTTCTACATTTGTACTTAAATCAATAGTTTTTGTAAAAGGTATTATCTGTTTCATATTATTCCTCACTTTCACTAATTATTATGTATAAACATTACTTAATATGAATAAAAAAAACATTTTTACTACTAACATTATTAATTTAAGAGATATGTTTTTCTTTATTAAGTTTTTCATAATGACTTTTAGTTATTTCTATTTCACTGCAATCATAATTGTATTTAATCTCTTTACATTACATTTTTCTATCTTAAAATCACTTCTCTTGTAGTCATTTCTTCAGTTTTTACTTTTTTATTACTTATTTCAGTGTATCAAAAAAGATAGAATTTTAAATATCTACCCTCTTAAGTTAATAACATTGGTTTTACTGTTTTTTATACTCTGTTAAAAATTTAATCGCATCAGAAAACGTTTCCACAGATACAAGTTGCATCTTATATCCATTTATCTTTTTTACTTCCTTCGCTTCTATATAATTCTCCTTTGGTACTAAAAATATATCCACATCATTCTCACCAGCACCAACTATCTTATATTTAATTCCACTAATTTCACCAACCGAGCCATCTTCACTTATAGTACCTGTACCAGCTATTTTTAACCCATTAGTCAAATCAAAATCAGTTAACTGATTATATATACTAAGTGCCATCATAAGTCCACCAGATGAACCAGATTCATTATCTTTAAACTTAAATGTTACATCACTCATATCATATTCATTATTTTTAAGGAGATAAATTAAAGTACTATTTTTTTTATTATTTTCCTTTACAACAGCATATTTCTCTTTTTCAGAATTCTTAACTTTTATACTTATCTTATCACCTACACTCTTAGAATTTACTACACTCGAATAATCTTCTAAACTACTTATTTCTCTACCATCTACTTCTAAAATAATATCACCTATAGATAAATCAGTATCAGAATCTGAATCAGTATAAACCACATATATACTTGTATTTTTAACTTTAATATTCCTATTCAAATAACTATTAGCAACATAATATGCATTATTTAAAGAATTATCAAGTAATAATTTATTTCTTAAAGCACCACCATTACTATTTTCATTTTCACTATTAGGTATAGCATCCCAATTCTTATCAAAAATAGATGTCAAAAATGTAAAAACATTTCCTTTCATTTCAGACACATAAGTAAGATTAAAACTACCTTCGCTATTCTTTTTATCCTTAACAAATATTTTCTCATTTAAATTTATAAGACCACCTGGTGCATCTATATAATATGGAACAGGAATAACAAAAACAACAACAACAGTTAAAATAATAAGCATATATATATAATTATTTTTAATGAATTTCTTAAATTTTGAATATAATCTACTAAGCATAAGCACCTCCATATTATAAGTATATCAAAAAAGGAGAGAATATGAAAAAAATATTTATCAATCTAGTCATTTTGTTAACAGTTTTAATTATAGGAATGGAAGTTTTAATAGAAAGCAAAAGCGTTTTAGAATCAGTAAACTTCTCCTTTAGTATATGGAAAAACAATATATTCCCATCACTATTCCCGTTTTTTGTTATTGGTAACATTCTCATAAACTTAGGATTTCCATCACTTATTGGAGAACTTTTAAAAAACATAATGTACAAATTATTTAAAATAAATGGAACTGGATCATTCGTAATAATACTTAGTATTCTAAGTGGTTTCCCTAGTAGTGCAAAATATACAAAAGAACTACTATTAAAAGGAGAAATAAACGATGAAGAAGCAACTAAACTACTCACATTCACACACTTTTCAAATCCACTATTTATATTAGGCACACTTTCAATTATGTTTTTAAACAATAAAGAAATTGGTTTATCAATTCTTATATCTCATTACATAGGAAATTTATTTATTGGTTTATTATTCAGAAACTACTATATATCAAAAAAAGATACCACAAAAGTATCTATAAAAAATGCACTTATCAAAATGAATAATTCAAAAACAAATAAAAGTTTTGGCCAAATACTATCAGAATCAATAATAAATAGCATAAATACACTTCTTTTGATACTAGGAACAGTTACTATTTTCTTAGTATTAACAACTATTATAAATAATAACTTAACAATACCAAATTATTACAAAACTTTAATAAATGGAATATTCGAAATGACACAAGGACTAAAATACTTAAGTTTACTAAAAATACCAGTATATAAACAGGGTTTAATAGCAGTATTCTTACTATCATTTGGTGGACTTTCTGTTCATATGCAAGTATTAAGCATAATTAGTGATACGAAAATAAAGTATTTCCCATACTTTATTTCAAGAATACTACACGCTGCAATATCAACACTAATATTTTTTCTTTGGAAAGTTATATAACTAACCAAGTTTTAACACGTATGGACTACTACTTGTTCCTACACCACTTATTATTTGTCAAGAGAACAAATGTCTGTGTTCATATTAAAAAAAATAACTAAATTGATTAGTTACTTTCTTTTGATAATACTTTTTTACCTTTATAAAATCCGCATTCATTGCATACACGATGTGGTCTTATTATTGCTCCACAATTAGAACATTTTGTAGTACCATTCTCTTCAATTTTATAATGAGTACGACGCATTCTTTTTCTAGTTTTACTTACTTTTCTAAATGGAACTGCCATTATCTCACTCCTCCTCGTTATTCAAATATTATATATTTGATTCATCTTCTCTTATTAATTTCCATCCTTCCCCACTGACTGGAGAATTATTGGCATCCTCACTTACAACTCTTAATGGGATTTCCAATACAATATTTTGCCATATAATTGAAATAATATCAATATTATTTTGAATAATTTTTACATATTCTTCATCTTCTTCATCCTCATTTGATAACTTTACCTCTGTTTTTATATCAAATGGATATATGACATCGTTTAATGTTATGCTACAAGGAAGAGTCATTTCTCCCTTAATTTCTAATGACATTTTATATGATGTATCAGTAATTCTCTTTATATCAGCACTAACCTCTACAGGACTTAACTTTCTTATATCAGTATTTTTATACAAAGCTTCATCCAACACAATCGTATTTTTATATAAAAATTCATTAGTAGATCTATTTTGCAATCTAGTTATATCTATAAACATAACAACCACCTAATAAATTATACTAGTTTTTATCTTTTTTTGCAACATTTTTGCCAATTTTCTTTACTTTATATGATTAATTTGTGATAATGTCTTAAATATTAACTTGCGAAAATGTCTCAAAGT
>URRF01000046.1 GCA_900550145.1 uncultured Mollicutes bacterium | reverse complement strand
GATATATTTAATATGTTAAACATTGCTTCATCAAGTTATTCAGTATATGAAACTGGGCAAACACTAATACAAACATCTTTTATATATCAAATAGCCAAAAAATACAATTCATCCATTGATGAAATTATAAAAAGCAATGACTAAATTTCATTGCTTTTTAGTTCTATGTAATACTGTTTTTTTATCATTTGATAAGTTATCATCATCTCTTAAGTTTATTAAGCCCACTCTTGCAAAATCTTTATATGCAGAAATTTGTAATTGTGAAAATTTACAGTTTTTTTCAGCAAGTAATTGTTCGAATATTGTAGTGTATTCCATCAGACTTGGAATTTTTTCAAATTTATTTAATACTGTCAATAAATCTTCGGATAAGTTTTCATTAAAGTTACCCTCTATTTGATAACCTATATCATCCCTTAAAAACAAACTATAGAAACTATAATCATCTGTAATTAATCTTCCAAATTTAAAACCATATTCTTGACTCGTTCTTGTATATCCTATATTTTCTGATGTTAACAAAAACTTTTTTGCCAATGAAATATCATAAGTTTTTTCATCAGTATTTGATATTTTTGTGATTTTTAACCAGTCTTTTCTGTCTGTTGAATCTGCATAAAATAGAAACATATTGTTTTCTTCATCAGTACAACATAACAAAATTTTTTCATTCTCATCATCACTTATGATATCAAATAATTCTACATCGGTCCTTTTGCTAAATTTTCCTAACAAACTTAATGAAGTAATAATTCTTGAATATATTTTGGGTTTAGACTTTAAATTTAATAATAATGAGTTTATTCTTTCATCTTCAGAATGTAAGTCAAACTTATTTTTTACTTTTTTCTTTTCCATTATTTATTCCCCCTGTAATTTTTTTACTTTATCCATTATTTTCTGTAATGCTTCAATGTTTATTGCTTGATTTTTATCACACAATGACTCATCTGGTTTATCGTGAACTTCAATTATTAATCCATCACAACCAGCAATAACAGACGCCAATGACATAGGTTCAATCATATAACGATTTCCAGAAGCGTGACTTGGATCAACAAAGATTTGATGTTTTGTGTTATTCTTAATATACGGAACCGCTTGAATATCTAGGACATTTCTTGTCGTTGTGTCAAAACTTCTTATTCCTCTTTCGCATAAAATAACTTTTTCTTCATTATTTATATATTTTGCAGCATTAATCCACTCATTATATGTTGCACTTAAACCTCTTTTTAATAATACAGGTTTTGAATAATGACTTAATTCCTTTAATAATTCATAATTATACATATTTCTACTACCTATTTGTATAATATCAATTTTATCTGCATATTTTCTTACCTGTTCTATTGTCATTAATTCTGTAACAATTGGTAAACCCGTTATTTCTTTAGCTTTTAAAAGATATTCTATTCCCAAATCTCCCAATCCTTGAAAACTATCTGGGTTAGTTCGTGGTTTAAATACACCACCTCTTAAATAATCAACACCAATTTGTTTTAGTTTTATGGCAATTCTTACTATTTGTTCTTCAGATTCAACTGCACACGGTCCTGCAATGATTGTAACCTTTTTCATCATTTGACCCCCTATCAAATTTTTTTATTACATTTTATTATTTTTAAACCATTCAGCAAAATCATATTTAGCAGTACCCCAAAATTTTGCTTCATAGTCTCTATCTTTTTCTCTTAATTCACTTAATGTTTCTGTTTCACCATCTGGAATATAAAATTTATCGTGCCATCTTCCCAAATTACCTCTTGCTTCTGTTGCTATTGTACCAGTTCCACCACCAGTAAATATAACAGGTTCTTGTCCCGGCTCACAATAAGCAAAACAATCTTCTAATCTTGCTTTTCTATTAGTTTCGTTTTTGAATAATTCCAAAAACTTATCAACACCAATTTGTTTATCAAAATAAGCATTATAAGGTCCTGGTAAACCTCCTAAAGCATCTATATATAAACCAGAATCTGATTTAATACAAGGTCTGCCTAATTTTTCACAAGCATATTTTACACTAAATGCAACTACTTCTTTGCAACTTTTTGCTTGTATTTCAATGATTTCAAAATCTGGATTTTTAATCTCGATATCAAATCCATACATATCTTTAAAAATATGTTGTGCCTCCTCAAATTTCCCCTTATTACCAGTTAAATATATTGGTTTTTCCATTTTATCATCCTCCAACTCTATTATACCATATATTTTTATTATCTTATTAATTTTCTGCAATTTGCATAAGGAATATCATTATCTGTCATTCCCCATGGATTTTCTAGAAACTTTTCCCACACTTCTGCATATGGTTCTTCATCAAAGTGTTTTGCTAAATTTTCCAAATTATAGTATGGTAATATTTCTAATGGATTAATAGTATTTTCTTCTCCAGAATGACTAGTATCAAATTTTCTCACTTCAAAATGTAAATGAGGTATTCTTGATCCACCAGAACAACCACTTAAACCAATTATTTGGCTTTGTTCTATTTGTTGACCAATTTGAACTAAAACTTCTCTTAAGTGTGCATAAACTAATCTTCTACCATTTCTATCCAATATTTCAACTTTGTTGCCATATCTTTCATTCCATTTTGCACTTCCAGATATAATCTTTTCATCTAATCCTGCTGATACAACAATTCCTTCAATTGATGCTTTTACTGGAGTAAGAGTTTGTGCAGTAATATCAAACCCAGAATGAAATCTAGGCTTTCCAAGTATCATATGCACTTGTCTTAAACCATATCTGTCATGTTCCAAGACTTTATATTGTGGTTCAATAGGCCAAATATAATTATTTTCCATTTTTAGGCTCCTTTCTTAATTTTTTTATCTCACAATTAGTTAAATGGCTATCTATTTTTTCTTCAAAGCTATCATCATTACTGAATCGGTAATAATAATCAATCATTTCACCATTTAGTGCCATTTCCCTTAATTTTGTAAGCCCACTATTTAATTCATTTTGTAAATAGTTTTTAAAATCTTCAAATGAAATATTTTTCTTCTCTCTTGCTAAATAATTTTGATATAACAATTCTTGCGTTGCATCTACATATAAAATACTAAAATCTTCTATATTTAAGTGTTGAATAGTAAATGCTATTCCTTCTAATGTTCTAAATCCAATTAAGATAAATTTATCGCACTCATCATTAGACATTATTTTACCTATTTCATTTGAAATCAATTGAGAAGTAATATCCTTTCCATACTGAACTTCTAATTTTTTTACCCAATCTCCCATTGAAATATCTGGATCCATTTCTCTATGTATTCTTCTCATAATTGGTCCAGTATCAATCATTCCAATATTTTTATTTTTTGCAATATACTCTCTTGATGAGTATGTTTTTCCACTTGCGTGTGGTCCAACCAAAAACAATACTTTTTTCACTAAAACCTCCTATTTTTTTTAATATATTTTTTTGCTTCCGAAAATTCATTGATTCTATACATATTGTCGCATAGTACTCTGTCAATATTGTATTCGTTAGTCATCAATAGACTCTTTATTCCATACTGATTAGCTTTTGAACAATTATCAAAAGAATCATCTATTAAATATTCAATTCCATTTTCAAAACAAAATTTTCCTTTATTACTAACTTGCATAAATATTTTGTCATAAGGCAAATTATTTTTCACTAACAATTCTATAATTTTCTTTTCCAAATCAGCATATGTATCTTCTGTCTTTGCAGTAATAAAATATATTAAATATCCCAATTCTTTAAAATATTGTAAAGTATCAACTACTCCCTTTTTTACTGGTGATGAAAATGTTATTTCTTGTCCATAACACTCCCAAAATTCTTCCTTTTCCTCTTTAGACCAGCCATATATGTCTTCTGGCAAATATAAATGTTTTTCCTTACTCGGTTTATTATTTGAATGTTCTAGGTTGAATTGTTTTGCTTTTTTTATTAAAGAAGGCCAAACATCTATAATAGTATCCGCTATATCAATCCCAATCTTACTCATTTACATCCATCTTTACTTCATCATATTTGTTATATAATTCCAATAAATAATCACATACTTCTTTGTTTTTAGTAATTACATTTTTAGCAATCATATTACAATATCCACACGAGTTACAATTGCCTGTACACTTATTATCTATAAAGAATGTTATAAAATTATCAAGTTTTTTATTATCAATATATATATGTCTCTCACATTCTCTTTGTCTTCCTAATCCTCTAACTCGTCTAATTTCTTCATATATATCTTTTCTACTATTAACACTTTGCCTTTGTAATTTCAAATCATCTTTTGCTACTACGCCGTGTCCTTGTATTAAATCTAACAAATTACCTTCATATTTTCTATCAGTATAGGCTTTCACTCTTTTCACCAATTCCTCAGTTGGAAAACCTCTTTCAGTAATTTTAAAATGTTCTATACCAATATTTTCGTAAAATTTAATATCCTCAGGTCTAACCCACGGTGATCTAATATATTCTTCAATATTTTCTAATTCTTTTTTTTGACAATAAAACAAACTCCAATCTTCATAAGAATTACTATTTTTATCTTTATTCGAAGCGTGAGATAAGCCAGTTGTATGTGTATATATCATAGGGCAATTTTTTAAACAACTATTTGTTACTAAAATCTCTATTTTAGCTGTTTTTAAATTATCAACCATATATTTTAGTGTCTTAAAATCTCTATTTACTTTTACAAAATCTACACATAAGTAATCTGCACCAAGATCTTCCCAGTATTTTGCTTTTGTGTAAGAGTCAATACAAGCAAATGTGGAAACTCTAACTTTAAAATCTTCTTTAAAATATTTTTTTACAAACATTAAAATGTACGGATTAGTTATTGTCAAAGCATTAACGCCTATATCTTTTAAATATTCTAAAAACCTTTTGAATTCAGATTGCCACACTGGATCTTGCTCATTATTGGATAAACAACTACCATTCAGTAAATAATTAAATCTAATACCTGCTTCTCTTACCTTTTTAACGTGAGATTCAAATAATTCTTTATCTATATTGGACAAAGTGTTATCTGGTCTTCCTCCACCAATATAATCGTGTTTCATTTTTCCATAAACTTCATACACAGGATAATCTTTAATTTGATCAATTAATTTATTATCAAAATTTGTTGCTAACGATATTTTCATTTTTTACCTCCATCTTCTAATACTTGATATTCGCTCATTATTTTTACTAAAATATCTACAAACTTTTTATTTGCGATTTCATCTTGAATTGCAATTCTTATATGCAATTTATTATTTTCATCATATACTGGAACAACTGATATATTATTTTGTTCAAGTAGTTTTAAAAATTCGTTTTTAAAAACGCTGTCTGTCATTATAGTGTTTGAATCACTTAAAATACATTTAATTCCTATTTTATCAAGTTTTTTAATTATTACTTTTTTCTCTTTGGTTATAGATTTAATATTATTCGTTATATTTTCTTTTCCATTTTTCAACAACTCGTTCGCAACTATACAAGACAACCCAGAAAATTCGTTTGTCGTTATATTTTCAAGATAACTTTGCTTAAATTCGGGGTTACACACAAGATAACCAAGTCTAAAATTTGCAATACCATAGGCTTTAGAAAATGATCTTACAATTAATAAATTTTTAGGAATATTTTTATAACTCAATAAACTTTTTTTATTTGTAAATTCTATTCCAGACTCATCAACGACAACAGGAACATTTATACTTTTGGCAAAATCTATAATATTTTCACAATTTTCATATAGACCAGTTGGATTGTTAGGATTACAAATATAAACCATTCTCGTTTTTCTATTAATAGCTTTTTTCATTTTATTAAAATTAATTTTATAATTATCAGTAAAAACTCTATATGTTTTACCATTAAAAGATGTAACTCCAAACTCAACTTGATTAAATGTATAAAATGGTGTAACCAAATTTCCTCTTTTAACAAAAAACAGTTTTATAATATTTTGTAAAATGCCATTTGCTCCTGCACCTAAAATTATTTCTTGTTGTATGTTTTCGTGATTTTTAATTTCTTGCTCTAACTTATTAATCTCATCGTGTGATGGATATTTATCAAATTCCTTTGAATTTATTTTTAATTTACCATAACTAGATAAAAATTTTCCAGACAATGTCATATCTATTTTTTTAGATTCAATTCTTGAATAATCTGATAGAAAATTTCTTTTAGAAACAACATAATTACTATTTTTTAATAAGGATTGTATAAACATTTCTTTCTCCACTTCCAACATCAGTTATATGTTCATCAACTATTTTAATTATTGTAAATCCAACCTCAGACACATAATCTTGTATTTGTTTTTTACTCAATAATACCATTGGCGGTCTATCTTTAATTAAATAAGTATTTTCCCCAGTTTTTATCAAATCACTAGTAATAACATCATTTGTAAATGTCGATAATATCGCATATCCATCTTTATTAAGAATTCTATAAATTTCTTTTAATGAATTTTTATATTCTTCAATTGTTATGGCATTGTGTATTACTCCAATAGATAATGCTAAATAATATGAATTTTCAACCACAGGAATATTATCCATTTTACATTGAACAAAGTTTATATTTGAACTATGATCAAACATCTCTTGATATTTATCAATTGCTAATACATTTGCTTTCATTTGATGTAAATATTTGGAATATCTTCCACCACCACATCCTATATCGATACACTTTTTATCAGACACATTTAAAGCATCAATTTGATCCGTAATATATTTTGATGGCTTTCGTGTTCTGAATGACTCTCCAACATTTTCGTTTTCCCAAAAACATTGTGCATTAGAAAATTTAGAAACTATATATTTGGTATTACAAACAGATGATTCAATTACTTTTAAATCTAATTTTTCCATAAATTCTTTACATTTCTTTTTTTGATTTTCATTCTTCACTAATGCAAAGAATGCAGGACCAACAGAAGACAATGCCAAAAATTCACAGTAATTATTTTCATAAAGTTTTCTTATTTTATCACTAATATTCATTAATCCGTCGTAAACAAATGAACAATTTTCATTACTTCCCATATTAAATCTATAATCAAATACAACATCAGCCAATTCTTTTATATTACCATTAGCCATATCTGGTAATGCTTTGTGTAGTAAATCGTATGCTATTTTTTCAGCATATTCTTCGCCAGTCTTTTTAAACTTCCATAAATTTTTTTCTTCTAATTCCATTAATACTTTAGCATCTTTTTGAACGAAATCATTTGGAAAGCCTATTAATACTTCCGATTCGTATTTCATTTTAGCAATGGCAGTTGATTTACCAGCGATAATTATAATTCCTTCTTCAGTTAGTCCATTAGTAGCACCACCGCCAATACATTGAACTACTTTTAAATTTTCTTCATCATTGTCAGAAATTTCTTCTCCGTGGTTGGATGCTAAATATTTAATTAAATCTTTATCATTAATTGGACAGGAATATAATTCATTAATGGCAGAAGCAACAGCAGATATTGTAGAACTGCTTGAACCAAAGCCACAATGTTTTGGTATATCATTATCATCAACATCAATATCTAATGAAGGAAAAACATTTAAAGCATTACACATTAATAAGTAAGAATGCTTTACTAAAACTTTTCTTTTTGTTCGGTTGGAAATATTTATTTGTCCTCCACTTTCATTTTTTACAGTTATTTTAACCTTTATAAACTTTTTTAAAGATATTACTACCTCACCCGGAGTAAAAACCATACTATCATTATAACAAACTGCGGCTGGGTTTATAGCCATCGCATCTAGTCTACATGGGTATTCAATTTCAACTTCTTGTTTATTTAATATTACTGGCATATTTACTTTAGCATTAAATCTATTAAATATGTATCCAGCCTTTATAATTGGAAATTTTTCTTCTTTCATTTTTATCACCTTAAACCTTTACATTTGAAAAAAAGAGTATCAAAAGCTAAAATTGTTAACTAATTGATACTCTTTAAATATTTTTTTAGGGGACAACAAAATAATTCATTTTTTGATGAATAAACGCTATCTTTTAATTTATATTTTATTTTAATAACAAATTTACTCATAATTGTCCTCCTTATATTATCTAGTTTTTTTTCTTTGAATTCCACTTTCTAATTCTTTTTCAGAAATTTTTGATATAATTTCTACATTGAAAACTCTACTTTCAACTTTATAACTTGCCTTTTCTCCAACTTTTTTATGGTAAACTGATTTACCCAATGGACTATTGATTGAAACTTCTTGAATACCACTCTTATCAGAAGTGTGTGCTCCTACAGAACCAACTAATTTAAATTCTAGTTCTTCACTATCATCAGGTCCAAAAATCATATCCACAGTAACAATATCATTGACATCAACCAATGTATCATCATCGTGTTTTTCTACAATTTCGGCTCTCTCTAATTTTAGATAACATTCACGAAGTTGACCTAAAATCATTCTTTCTTGCATATTTGCTTCATCAAAAGCAAAATTATCGTGCCATCCATCACCTACTGCACCAGAATAGGCCTCTCCTTTTTCTTTTCCATTTTTTGCAAGTTTTGCCTTTAATAAATCTATTTCTTCAAGTAATCTCTGATAGCCATCATTATCTAAATATAACTTTTCTTCATTATTTTTCATTTATTTATTCCCCCCTTCAAAGATTATTATTAAATAGATATTTGGTCTTACCGATTATTTATTATATAGTTTTAAAAAGAAATGTCAATAGATTTTAGTAAAAAAAGTGGGATATTTTGGATTTTTTTGTTATTTTTTTTAATTTTTTGTTGCATTATGACTAATTTTATGTTATCATTGACTTATCAGATAGCACAAGTAGTATCGTGTTGATTTGATTCAGTTGATGTAGTAATGTAGTATTTTCAACTGAGTAGTAGGATCGTCTGCTAGTATAGAGACGATTTTTTTTGTGCTTATCTTTCCATACTGGAATTATATAAATTTTCTAGTTCTTCCTCACTCCATAAATCTTCTATGTTCATGTTAAGCTTATTTATATTACTAATAATTGCATTTTTAAAATATCCAAACTTATTTTCTATTATATTACCATCTTCATCTTTAAAAT
>URRF01000045.1 GCA_900550145.1 uncultured Mollicutes bacterium | reverse complement strand
CGTTCAGGGTTTCCCCCATTGACGAATATTCCTAACTGCTGTCTCCCGTAGGAGTTTGGGCCGTGTCTCAGTCCCAATGTGGCCGATCAACCTCTCAGTTCGGCTACGCATCGTTGTCTTGGTAGGCCGTTACCCCACCAACTAACTAATACGCCGCAGGCCCATCTTTAAGCGATGCTTTAAAGGCACCTTTCAAATTAGAAAAATCATTTCTAACTCGTATCCGGTATTAGCACAAGTTTCCCTATGTTATCCCAAACTTAAAGGCAGGTTACCCACGTGTTACTCACCCGTCCGCCACTAAGCGATAATCCAAATTCATCTTTGTGCAAGCACTCAAACTTCATTGGGTCGCTTCGTACGACTTGCATGTCTTAGGCATGCCGCCAGCGTTAATCCTGAGCCAGGATCAAACTCTCAAAATAAAAATAAATTATTATAAATAATTTAAATAGTTTGTTATTATTAAATCCTAGCTACTCAAATTGACGTTTTGCTCAGTTTTCAAAAATCATTCAATGCGCTCTTTTTCAAAAGTGCACTCATAATATAACAAATAAAGTTTTCAATGTCAATAACTTTTTTCGATTTTTTTCGATTTTTTTATTTTTCATTTTTTTGAGCTTCAAATAAAGCCCTTTTTCTTCATTCGTCTTCCTCATTATAACACAATTATTCAAATTGTAAATACTTTTTTTAATTTATTTTGCTTTTTTTGCTCTTTTTTTGAATTTTAAGATATTTATCATAATATCTCCTTAAATATTTACTATCAAATGGTCCCTCTTTATTTTTATATAATTCAATCAAATTATTAAGTTCATAATTCACTATTTCATCTATATCACTCCCATATTGCATCTTCTCTTTATGATATTCATATTCTCCCCTATCTAGAACTCTAAAAGTTCCATCAGGAAAAATTCTTAAATCCAAATCATAATCAATATATTTTATTGTTTTATCTTCAATAATATACGGAGTAGCAATATTACAATAATAATATATTCCATTTTTTTTAAATTGTGATATTATGTTATACCATTTATCCTTAAAATAAAATAATATTGCTGGTTCTTTAGTTGTCCATTTCCTACCATCTATTTCCGTAACTCTTGCTTTATCATTTGCACAAACAATAAATTTTTCGTTTGATTCGAGAACTAAAGTTTCGTCCCAGTTCCTATAAACCTGTCCATTATGCTTATAACACTGAATTTTTAGTATATCTCCTTCTTTTATATTTTCCATTTTCTTCTCCTCTTAGTTCTATTATAATTTTTCAAATAAGTAAATGTCAAACATATTATTTACTTTTATAATACTAAACACATTTTTTTACATTTTAAAAGGCAACAATCGTTACCTTACTACTTTTTAGATATTATATCAACTGCCATTTCCAATTGATTATCATTATCATATATTGGATTTTGATTATAAATATTATTTAAATCAACACTTATTGTTGGTTCAATTCCCTTGCCATTTATCCAATTACCATTTGGCGTTAACCACTTTTTAGTTGTTATCTTAGCCATACTATTATCAAGTACATTTACAGTTTCCTGCACCGTTCCCTTTCCATACGTAGTAGTTCCTATAATATCAGAATTTCTATTATCTCTAAAACAAGATGCCAATATTTCTGATGCAGAGGCACTAGACGAATTAACTAACACTGTAACAGGATAATCCCTCTTATCTTCTGTACTATCCTTTCTATCATAAGTAGAATTCTTACTTTCTATTTTATATAGAACTTCATCCTTTTTCATAAATAATTCAAGTATAGTAGCTACATTCGACAAATATCCACCAGTATTATTTCTGACATCTATTATTAAAGAATCTATCCCATTTTCTTCTAACTGTTTTAACTTGGTAGTAAACTGCGAAGCAGTATTTGCTGCAAAAACTGATATTTTTAAATACCCTATTTTTTTAGAATTTCTATAAAATGTATTAGACGTAACTGACTCAATAACAATTTTCTTAGGAATCATACTAATCGTCATATTAGTTCCATTCCTACTTATTGTAAGTTTTATAGAATCCTTTTTACTAGATATTAACGAATTAAAATATGCAGCCGTCTTTCCAACCAATGACTCGCCATTAATTGCTACAATCATATCTCCTTCCTCTAATCCAGCTTTTCTCGAAGGAGAATCATCAAGAACAGACATTACTAATATACCACTATCTTCTACCGTTAACACCTCAACTCCTATTCCATAATACTCACCTTTCATTTTATTATTAAAACTGGTTGTATCACCCTCATTAAAATAAGTAGTATTTTTATCTAACACAGATAGCATTCCAGATATTGCCGCTTCAACTAACTTTGTTTGATCCACAGTACCATAATACTCGTCTACTATTTTTTCATATATCTGACCTATCTCAGCTAATTCTGTATTCAAATTGGCTGAGTTATCATTCTTCTTATAACTCATAGTATAAACAGCCGATCCACCAGCCAACATTCCAACAATTATAGAAATAAAAACTACCACTAAAATATCCACTAATCTATTATCACTATTTTTAGCCATATCACACCTCTAGTATAACAATACTATATCACATTTTCTTATTAACATAAATACCTATCTAACCACTATTGCCTTTTTTCCAACATTATTATATAATTCCCTTAATTTTTGTTCACCTACTACAAATTCATATTTACCATTAGTTCTTGTATAAGGATCAGTTATTACATATTCATTTGTAATACTATTATAACCTGTTATCAATTGAACATGTAAATTAAGAGGTACACCATTATTCCAACCCTTTGGATTATTAAAATTATATGTTAAATAAATTATAACAGGATTCCTATTTATTATATCTTTTTTTAATTCGTCAAAATTACTACCAGTTAAATCTATTATATTAGAATAATTAGATGAATTAATTCCATAATCAATTAAAGCAGAAGGTGCAATCCAATGTGTTATATCTCTTGGTTCATATTCAAATATACTCAAATAAAAACCACTATATGGATTATCAGTTATACTAATACCTGATGCAAAACTTCTTAAATCCATATTCTTCAAATAACCTTTATATTTTAATGACATAAGAAGAGATGCCAATTCACAACCATTATAAACCTTAGACAAATTTTGAGATACATATGGAATATTCAACCTAATCCAAGCATTTTCTATTTCCATTTTTCTTCTATTATCTAATTTCTCATTTACATATTCTAAATATCTAACATATTCATTTTTTACAAGAGAATTAGGAACATTATCTAATAAAGATACTACTTCATTATACTTTGAATAAGTAACACTATCCTTAATCCTTACTTTATCTGAATCAACAAACAACTCATCAACTGCATTTACCATATTTTTAATTAATTCATTTTGTTTTTTTATATCAACTATTACTGGTTCAAATTCTTCCTTATATTCAACATCTAAATCATTAAGCAAATTATCCATTTTGTTTATTACAGAATCATCTAATAATTCATTAATCTTACCATCTACATAATATAAAGAAATATAATTTTTAAAATCAAAATATTGTTTCAAAGAATTAATATTATTAAAAATTATATTTTTTTCTTTTTCGTCCTTAATTATATCTATATTTGATAAACAACTAGATAAAACATTCTCATCATATACACTATTAACTTTCATAGTTTTATATACATTATTACAATAACTAATCATTCTATCTTCGTTGTTATTTCCATAACCAAATATCAAAATAAATACAAAAACCAATAACAATGCAAGAAAAGAAATTAATGCAATTCTTTTATAATCTATTTTTTTATTCCTTTTCTTTAAATCAATACTATATTTTTCTATAACAGGTTTATTAATATATTTATTCTTTACAAATTCTTCATCAGATGAAAAAAGATATTCACTAGTTTTTTCTACTTCCTTATTATAGTTTTTCTTTTCAATAACAAATTTCATATCTTCATCAAATAAATATTCACTAGTAAAATCATTATTGTCTTTTTTCATAAATCAACATCCTTTATTATAAATTAATAATATCATAAAAAAAGAAAAATCAAAATAAAAAGTAACTACTAGTTACTTTTTAACCTAACAATACATTAGCAATATCCGTTGATGAACTATCAATATATTCTACATTTCTGCCATAACTTATTCTTATCAACGTTCCATCCTTAACCTTTAATTCTCCTGCTTCACTAGCATACTCATTTGTACTCTCTGAAACAAATTTAGTATTAAATCCCTTAGACAAATCCACCTTATATATATATTTATCACTACCACTTGCATATTTACTAAACATATAATCATAATACACAGCAGATGGTCCTTCAAAATCGTAGAATAAAACATAATACTCATCTGGACTCATAGTAAAAGTATCATCACCTAATATTTCATAATATTGAATTTCACTAACCTCTGGTTTTGGATCTGCAGTATTTAATTTTCTATTACTATTATTAATTAAAACAGTAATCAAATAAAACAAACCAAATACTAAAAGCACAACAACCAATGTTATTATTATATTCTTTGTCCTCTCCTCATATTCATAATTACTATCCCTTTTTATTTCCTTTGACATTCTTCTTTGTTTTCTATTTGCCATTTCTATCACCAATGTAATTGTAACAAAGTTATACACAAAAATCAATGTTCTATATATAAACTATTAATTTTTCGAACTAAATAACACTCTAATAAATAACAAATAAATGATTTGACTTAATTTTTACCTATCAATCAAAAAAGAAATAGACATAATATCTATTTCATTACTGGTATAGTACTTATTGATTTCGCAACACTTATAAGTTCATCTTGACTCATAACCTCAGATGCAACATAATATTCCATACCATTACTTATCCAGGAAACTGAATTAGTAGATAATGATCCAATCGTATCCATAAGTAAAGTTGGTTCTCCTATTGTAGGTATTATTTCTAATTCCTTAGGTATTGATACAGTTTCTTCCACAAGTACAAATGGTTTATCACCACTAAATGTTAATATTACTCTTTCACCATCACTTTTAGCTATTGTATCTTGTGCTTGTAACTTAGTATTCTCAGGCAAAAACATAGGGAATATTGTATCATCTATACTTGTAACAACTTTTGTATTTTCATCTATAACAGATGTTTCAATGTTCTTTGTTAGCGCAAAATAATCATCAGAGAATGTTGGACTATTATCAATAGTTTTATATGTCATCTTAATCTCAGCAGTACCTTTTTCATTTATAACATGAATTTCTTTTAAATTCAATTTTTTATCAAAATAAATCATTTGTTTTACCAAACTTCTATTATTAGGATAATTTACAGAAGTAGTAAACACATACCTATCATCCTTTTCCTCAAAAGATAAGGCCTTATCATTATTAATATCATTAACAACAGATTGTAACAGATAAACCTGAGAATTATTATAAGGCCATTCACTTTCAAACTTAAAACTCTTATTAAGTGATGGTGTTAAAACCATAACACACAAAAGTTTAATTCATTATTCATCCAAAAAATTCATTACTAAATCTATTAATATACCTTTCTCTTTTGGATTGGATTGTGCAATTAATAATGTAATTGCTACTAATGTATTGTTATCAATAACTTGTCTTTCATTTTTATATAAAATATTATAAAATTTCAAAAAATATATAAATAAAGTTGCAGCTATCCTTTTATTACCATCTATAAAAATATGATTCTTTGTAATCAAATATAAAAAGTTAGCAGCTTTTTCTTGTATAGTGGGATAAACATCTTTTCCATTAAATGACCCATAAATATTTCTAATTATCGATTCAAGTCCTTTATCTCTTTCAAGTGCAAATAAATCACTATCACTATTAAATTTAAGCTTACTAACTATATTCATACAATCTTCATAAGTAATCTTTTTATCATCTTTAGTTCCATTTGGTCTAGTTATTCTCTTGTGATCATAATCATCAAGCAAATTTAAAGCGTTTGAATAATTATTTATTACTTTAATTATTTCTTGAGCTTCTGTTCCTTTTAATTCTATATCTATTCTTCCAGCAATATCAATTAATTTAATCGTTTTTTCAAGATATTCTAATCTTTTTTGATTAACTGCATAACCTTTTAATAGATAATCTTTTAATACTTTATTTGCCCATTTTCTAAAAATAACACCATTTTGACTTTTAACACGATATCCAATACTAATTATCATATCTAAATTATAATATTCTACTTGATAAGTTTTACCATCTTTTGCAGTTGTCGCAAATTTTGCGACAGCTGAATTATCTAGTTCTTCATTCAAAGCATTATTAATATGCTTTCTAATGGTTTTACTATCTCTACCAAATAATTTAGACAGTTGATTAGCATTTAACCATACTGTTTCATCCTTCATATTAACTTCTAATTTAACTTCCTGATTTTCAAATAATATAATCTCATTATTCATATTTAACTTTTTACCTCCTCTACTATTAGTATACTAGAAAAATGTTAGATTTCCCTCAAATTAATTTAAATTTATAATATATATCTATATTATTTTCTTCCGTAATTTCAATTTTGTTTATCAAAGATGTTAATAAAGCTCTAGATGGATTTTTTAAAGACATAAATTCTTTTAATTTTACTTTATAATAATCTTGTTCAAATATTTTATTATTTTCTAATTCAAATAAGTTTTTTCTATATTCTTCTATTTTTGTTTCGTTCAATTTAATTTGAAGTATTAAATTATTACAAATTCTCTTATACATATCCAATGTAATATTTCCTTCTAATTTATCATTATAACAATCATCTATTTTTTTATTTAATACTTCAATATTATTTTCTGACTTTAATATTTGCATTTTTATTTCAGTTGTTTTATTTTTTAATTTATCTGATAATAATAATATGTTTTTTAATTTAGATTCACTTAAATATTTAATATACATATTTTTTATATTATTTATTACAAGCGTTTCTATGTCATTATATTTAATACTATGTGGTGTACATACATTTTGTTTTTTTCTTTTAGTCCAATAATTACAATTCCCATATATTCTGATAACTTCGCCATTTTTTTTAGTTAATTGTTTATGTGCCCTAAAACCAATAGTATGACCACACTCTTTACAATATATTAATCCCCTAAGCAATAATTTATCTGTTATACCATCACCTTGTCTATTTCTATTACTCTTAAACATATTTTGAACTAATTCAAAAACATCTTTTTCTATTATCGGTGTTACTACATTTTCCTTTATAATCCAATTCTCTTCTTTATTATGAACTCTCTTCTTAGATTTATAATTAATCTTTTTTTGCTTTCCCTGTGCTAAATTACCAATATAAGTTGGACATTTTAAAATATCATTTACTGTTCTAGTTGACCAAACACCATAATGTAAGTTTTTTTGACCCATATTCATTCCCTTAGATATACTTGGCGTTGGTATTTTTTCATCAGTCAACTTATTACATATCGTTGTTAATGAATTTCCACTAGCAAACATATTAAATATTCTTTTTACTATTTCAGCTTCTTTTTCATTAATTACCAATTTATGTTTATCTTCTTTTGACTTATTATAACCATATGGTGCATAAGCTCCAATAAATTGTCCATTTCTTTTTTTAGTATATAACGAACTTCTCTGTTTGTTTGAAATATCTTTAACATACATATCATTAAAAGCACTTTTAAATACTAACATATCATTAGCGCTACTATTATTAAAAGTATCTATTCCGTCATTAACAGCTACATATCTAATATTATGTTCTGGAAAATACCTTTCCACATAATAACCAAATTCAATATGATCACGTCCTAATCTTGATGTATCTTTAGTTATAATCATATTAATCTTTTTTTCTTCACAATCCTTAATCATTCGATTAAATCCAGCTCTATCAAAAGTTGTTCCAGATACACCATCATCTACATACTCATCGATAAACATTAAATTATTATCTCTAATATAATTCAAAAGCAAATCTCTTTGAGTAGAGATACTACCACTTTCACCTAATCTTTCATCTTCTCTAGATAATCTTAAATATATTCCTACCTTATAAATTGTGTTTGTTATCATGACTATAAATTTGAAATTATATTGGCATTTCCCATACCATTATTTTCATATAAATTAAATTCCTCATCTAGAAAAGACAATAAATAATTACTTATTATTTCATTTAGCGTTACTCCCGATTCCTTAAATATATTGTTTACTTTATATTCTTTCATAGTCACCTCTATAAATGTATATACACCAAATTAAACATATCTTTATTCATTTATTTTTTTATTTAGTACTTTTGTGTGTTAAAACATATACTCCATCATCATTCTTTAAAATTATTTGTTCATGATTATTAGATTGATTTTTCAAACTAACTTTATAATAATCCTTCGCCTTATAAGATACTTTAACATTATACTTATAAGTATCCTCATTATTAATTATTTCCATTTCTCCTTCTACATAATATGCTTTTGTATTTTTAATTTTCTTATTTAAATCCTTCATAATTTCACTTTTCCCATATTTACCACAACCAGTAAGCATAAATAAGCACAATAAAGATATAGATAAAATTAAAACTTTTTTCATTATTCACCTCTTTTTTATATATTCAATTAATTATATGGATATATTCTTTAAATATTCATGAATAAATTAAAAAAAACAGCACACCATAATTAATGAAAAAAGGAGGATATATGAAAACTATATATATAATTGCACTTATACTAACAATAGTTGGCGCACTAAACTGGGGATTAATCGCATTATTTAACTATGATTTAGTCGCATCTTTATTTGGAGATAGAAATCTAGTAACACTTATAATATATGGATTAGTAGGTTTATCTGGATTAATCAATATTGGATTATTAATAGATTTATTTGAAAGACCTTAATGGTCTTTTATTAATTGTCCTTTTTATTTTAAAACTCTTACTATATTTAAAACTATTATAATAATTACTAAAAGAATTATAATAATAACAAAAATTGCTATTACTATAATTTTTCATTTTCACATTTAAATTCTTAACCACTCTTACATAAGCATTCTTAGAAATTGTAATCATCGTTTTATTATTAATAACCTTAAACTTATAACCTAAAAAATTAAATCCAGAAT
>URRF01000044.1 GCA_900550145.1 uncultured Mollicutes bacterium | reverse complement strand
ACTTATTTCTCTATTATACACCCCCCCCCCCCTATGTTTGTCAAGAGTTTTTTGAAAAAAAATTTGCAAATTAATATATACAGATTTTTGAAATTAATTATAATATTTTTTATTTATAAAAAAGAAAATAAAATGCCTTTTTTAATTTAGCTTTTATCTTCTATTTCATATAATACTTTATCTGCTTCTGCAATTACTTCATCAAATAACTTTTCGTCTGTAATTGATTTAAATACTTCATTACCTTTTTCGTCTTTAGATACTTCTAATAAACATAATGTATTTTCATGGCATCCGCAATTGCAATCATTGCCACAATCGCAATCATGTTCACAGTCACAATCATCATTACATTCATTATCACAATTGCAGTCATATGAATCTGTTTCCATTAAAACTGCATATTTTGCATTTTTATATTCAAATTCTTTTAGGATTAACATATCATATGTTTTTCCGTCTTCACTTTCTATTCTAACTAAATCATTTTCTTTTTCCATAATATCCTCCATGAAAAATATATCATACTTTTTTTATTAGTTCAATCATTTCTTTTTATAATAAAGCATTTATTATTTTTATAAAATGCATAAAATACATTATCTAAATTTGTTTTTTCTTCTTTTAATATTTTAGTAAGCCATATTTTATTTTTATTTATATCATTTAACGTATCATATTGTATTACTCCATCTATTATAAGTGGCATTGGATATATTTTTTTGTTATCATATAAGAATGTTGATAAATTCCCATTGTTTTCTAATACTGCATATTCTATTTCATCTAATGATTTAATACCTTTATCTCTTATTTGGGTTAGTAAATCGTCTATACTATATCTTTGTCTTTCCATTTCTTTAAAATTTATTTTCCCGTCTTTTATTATTAGTGATGGGGTTGAGTCAACTATGTGTCTAAATTTAAAATTTTTCATTGATATAAAAGATAATGATATTTGTAATATTGCAATTAAAATTATGGGTATTAGGGTTGTAAATAAAGATTCTTTGTAGTTTTCTATTGCTAATGATGCGAATTCAGCTATTAATATTGTTACTACTAAATCTGTTATTGCAAGTTCTCCTACTTCTCTTTTACCCATTAATCTAAATAGAAATAATACTAGGAAATAGTAAAATATTGTTCTAAAAACAATTGTAAATATATTCATTTTATCACCATTAATGTTATGAACAGATTCATAATTTTATATTCACTTTAATAGTATATTGTAGGTGATAGAATGAATAAATATTTGAAATCTTCAATTTATACTTTTTCTTTTCTAATTGGTTTAACACTTTTTACTACTTTGCTTAATTATATAAACATATTGAATGGTAAGACCCTTTTAATAGTTAATATTATTGTATCAATTATATCTTTGTTTATTGGTGGCTTTGTAATTGGAAAGAATTCAAGTAGTAAGGGATGGTTAAATGGAATTAAAATGGGTGGTATAAATATAGGGATATTTTTAATACTTTCTATTTTATTGAAGTTTAAATTTGCTGTATTTTCTATAATTTATTATATAATTTTAATGATATTTTCTATTTTAGGTAGTATGGTTGGAATAAGTAAATCAAATATAAATGAATAAATATCCACTCTAAGAGTGGATATTTTATTGCTCGTTATACATAATTAATGCAGAATAGCAGTATATTTGATCTTCTCCTGATACTGCTACTGCAATATTATATTTAATATCAAATATGTCTTTTCCTGATATAAAATCATTTATGTCTTGTTCTAAATCCTTTTCATGTTCATCATCAAAAATTTTTACTTTCATAGTATCACCATTATTATGATAAATGGATTTTTATTATTTTTTTGTCGAATACATAACTTCATGTACATTTGAATCATCATCAGTATATTTTAAATATAATTTAAATTCTACATCGATATTTCCTAAATCTCCTTCGTATGGTATATATCCAATTAAAATTATTCCTTTTACAATATTATTACTTTTTTCTATAGTATTTGGTATTAAACTATATTTTTCATCAAATATTCCTGATGATGGGTATATATCTTTTGTATATTTGTTGTGTATTATTAACACCTCTATATTCTTAATAGATGTTTTTGGATTATCTATTATTGCTCTATACATTACTTCTGTATTTGATATTTTATCTAAATATATTTCTATGTCAAATGGTATATTATTGGTTGTTTTAAAGTTGTTATTTAGTGTTTTTATGTAATTATTGTATATAATTTTTTCTTTAGTTTCTTCTTTGTTACAAGCAGTTAGTAAAAATAAACATAAAATAATTACAAAGGACTTCTTCATAAAATCACCTATTTATATAATTTTTTTAAATAAATTTTACCTAACATTAGATAAATAATTAATATTAATATGAAAGTATTAATAAACATTATTGTCATTTTCAATATTATAGATTCAATATTAAAATATATAAATAAATCAGTTGTTATAATAAATGAATTTATAAGTGCAACATCTTTTTGAACTTTATCTATTCCTAATTTTAAAATATTATTTCCATATATTCTCATTAAAAATGATATTTCTATTGGTGGAATATTCCCCCATTTTTTATTTTTATTTCTAAAGTAAAAGTAAATCATATATAAGGAAAAAATTGTAATGAATATTACTAGAAATTTAGTTATTAACTCCATAATACACCTCTATTAATAAATATAATATACTTTTTTAGTATATTATATCTGTTCTACATATTCAAGTAACCTTAGGAACATTTTAATAAATTTTTGATCTAATTTATCACGTTTTAGTTTTCTAATTTGTATACGTTTTTTCTTTATTGGCAAGTTACTAAATAATATACTTGCAATTTTATCTTTTAGTGCAGTTTCAACTTCTAAATCAGATATAATACTGTCTATATCTTCATTTATAACACTTATTGAATCAACTTCTATTGCCTTTCCTTTGCAATTAATAGTAAGTTGTCCGATAGTTTTTACATTTTTTACTTCTACTATGAAATCTTTTTCATCAAGATAACTATTAACTTCTAAGTTAGTTCCATCAAAATTAGCAATGACATTATCTGTTTTTAAGGTATTTCTAAATCTTATTTTATAATTTCTGTATTGTGGAACAATACCACTTTTACCTGCTATTGATCTTATAATTACTGTATAATTGTTTTCTTGATAATTATAGTCGATAAGTGTTTTTAGGAAATATTCATATTTGTATAGGTTGCTTATTCCATCATCTTCATATAATTGAAATGAGTTATTTACGCCTGGAAAGATGTGTATTTCTAAATCAGTTGGAATCATTAAGCTATTATCTAATTTAGCATTCATAGGAATTATTGAGCCACTTCTTGCAAATACTGGATAATCTTCATCTTTAAAGAATGATACGTAACTTCTTCCTCCTGGATATTTTTTACCATTATTAAAGTCGTACCACATACCTTCTGGTAAGAAAAATTTATGTACTACTCTATTCATAAGTTGATCTTTTTTATCTGTAAGTGGAGAAATTAGAAGTTGTGAACCGAATAAATATTCGTTTTTATAAAATGAATCGTAATACAATTCTCTTCTTATATGATATAGTGGCTTTACTATATTTATTCCTGCATCATAGTATCTATATGCTTCTGAATAAATGTAAGGTACTAATCTATTTCTTAATTGCATATATTTTTTTACAATTTGAAATGTTTTTACATCCCATCTCCATGGTTCTCTTTTATAATATCTTCCTTCATTTACTGATATTCTAAATATAGGGCTAAAACATCCAAGTTGAATCCATCTTAGATAAAGTTCTCCATCTTCCATACCACCCATAAAACCACCTACATCATGACTCCACCAAGACACTCCAATATTTGCAGCACTAGTATTTATATATGGTATAGTTTTTAGTGTATCAAAGCTTACTTTCGTTCTTCCTGAATAAAGTATTCCATATCTATGAGATGCTATTATAGGATTTCTACTTAATAGCATACTTCTTCTATCTTCATTTCTTCCTGAATCTAAGAATAAATAGTGATTTAGAAAATATTGTGATAATCTTTCTTTATTTGGATAATCTAGCCAAAAGAAGTCTACTCCAATATTAGTAAGTGAATGTAACATTATTTTCATAATTATATCTAAAAAATGTGGATTGAATGGTGTGAATGGAATTACTGTATTATCATTTACTTTTATGTATTCTAATACTTTTTTATACATTTCTTCGTGAGGATAAATTCCTTCTATAGGATTTATATTAACACCTACTCTAACACCTCTATTATGCATTTTAGATATAAATTCATTAGGGTTTGGTATAAGAGTTCTATCAAATGTATAACCAGTATTATATCTATTATTTGTTATATGCCAAGTTTTATCTAATAATAAAACTGATATAGGTATTTCCTCTTTTTCAAATCTATTAAATAATTTATCTAATGCAGCTTCTTTGTAACCATAATTCTTGCTCCACCAATTTCCTAGAGCATATCTTGGTATTAAAGGAGCTCTACCTGTTAATGCAAAGTAATCTTTTAAAGCCAAATCAAAGTCATCTTTATATACAAATACATATATATCTAGTGAATTTGATTGCTTTTTTACAAAGTTACCATTTATATCAAGTAATAATGAATTTGAATCATCTATACTACTAAATCCACTTGATGAGAAAATTCCTTTAATATACTTTTTTTCTGAATCTAAAGACACTAAAGATGCATCATAAGTTCTAACTTCTGGATGTTTGTAATACCAAAAATCATCTGAGGAAGTTGGTTGTATTTTTAAACTTGATGATGTAATTGGATTATTTTTTTTATATGTTAATTTAAAATACTCTGTTTTTAGTTCTATATATTTACTATCCTCATTCACATCAAATTTAGGTACAGGAAAATTTCTACACAATACAAGTTGTGTAGGAGCATCAATAAACAATCCATTCTTACTATACTCTATTCTTACTAACCTTTCTGTTAGTACACTAATTCTATAGTTATTTCCTGTTAATATGGAATCTGGATTAGTTTTTGCTTTATTTAAATCAAAATGAAACTGATTACCTAAGTCATACATAGCAACACCCTCTATTTTCAATACAATTTTATCATTATTTTAAATAAAAATAAAGAAAAAAAAAAGAAAATAATTATATATTCTCAATTTTTATAAAGTTTGTACTTCTTGATTTTTTAATAGGAAATCCACCAGTTACTATTATTTTAGTTTCTTCTTTTATATCAAGTATGTTTTTTACTTCTTCTTTTGCATTTTCTATTATTTCATCTGTACTATTAAATTTTTTTACTACTATAGGTATTATACCCCAATTAAGTGATAAACTTGTTGCTGTTTTTTTATCAGGAGTTGTTGCTATTATTGGACAATTTGGTCTATAGCTACTAACTCTTCTTGCTGTATATCCACTGTTTGTAGATGTGACAATTGCACTTACGTTTATCATATTAGCTATATCTACAGTACTATATGCAAGTGCAGCTGTAGTATCTTCTTTTTTATCACTATTTTTATCCATTAACATCTTTTTATAATCAAGGTTTTTTTCTGTTTCTCTTATTATTTTAGTTATGGTTGATGTTGCCTCTTTAGGATAATTACCAATAGCAGTTTCTCCACTTAACATAACTGCATCTACACCATCTATAACAGCATTTGCAACATCTGATACTTCTGCTCTTGTTGGTCTTGTTTTTGTTTCCATTGATGAAAGCATTTCTGTTGCGACAATGCATATTTTATTTTTTTCTTGTGCTTTTCTTACTATCATTTTTTGTGCACATGGTAATTTTTCTAACTCTATTTCAACACCTAAATCTCCTCTTGCCACTAATATTCCATCACTAACTTTTACTATATTTTCAATATCATCTATTGCACTTTGATTTTCAATTTTACTAATTAGTTGAGTATGTTCATTTCTTTCTCCAATTAAAATATCGTTAACATCAAGTACATCATTTGCATTTCTAACAAATGAAAGTGAAAGAAAATCAATGTC
This sequence comes from uncultured Mollicutes bacterium, assembly GCA_900550145.1. GTDB lineage: Bacteria > Bacillota_I > Bacilli_A > RF39 > UBA660 > CAG-1193. Next base: position 3,155 of record URRF01000044.1, on the reverse strand, counting down.
TAAGTTAGATGAGAATAATATATCATCTTTATCTGCAATAGATAAAAAATCTATGTCAAGAGGTGTATCTAATACATTTATTCTCTTATTATCTTTTAATATTCCCCCTCTTATTACTTTACACATTATGTCTGTATTTTTTATTCCAATAACAGAAAGTTCAATAGCACCTTCATCTAATATAAGCACACTTTCAATATCCAAACTACGAGATAAATTTTTATGCGTTATATTAATCATACCATTAGTTCCATCTGATTCTTTGGGTGTTAATGTAACTATATTTCCTTCTTTTAATTCAATATATCCGTTTTTAAAAGTACCTACTCTTATCTCTGGACCTTTAGTATCAAACATGATTCCTACATTAGTATTTAATTTTTTATTAATTTTTCGTATTTTTTCTACTACTAAAGATGCAAAATCATGATTTGAATGCGATAAGTTAACTCTAGCAACATCCATACCCTCTTTTATCATTTTTATAAGTATTTCATCATCAATAGAAGAAGGTCCAATAGTACATATAAGTTTTGTTTTTTTCATAATATAATCACCATTATTATTATAACAATTTTTATTTATAATAAAAGGAAATATAAAATTTTTTACACATGTATACAAAAAAAGAATTAGTTTAAACTAATTCAAATTTATATTATTCAGTTTTTCCATTTTCTCTAAATCTTAGTTTAGGATCTAATACTTTTTTTCTCAATCTAATATCATCTGGTGTTATTTCTACTAATTCATCATCTTCTATAAATTCTAAGGCCTCTTCTAGTGAGAATTTTTTTGGTGGAACAAGTGTAATTGCATCATCTGATCCAGATGCTCTTGTATTTGTTAATTGTTTGTTTTTACATGGATTTACATTTAAATCTTCTGGTCTATTATGAATTCCTATTATCATACCAATATATACTTCTGTTGCAGGTGTCACTATTAAAGTTCCCCTATCTTCTAAGTTCCATAGAGAATATCCCATAGTTTTTCCATTTTCCATTGATACAAGTACACCATTTTTTCTTCCTTGTATCTTACCAACATATGGCATATATGAATGGAAACTTTTTACCATTACACCTTCACCTTTTGTAGCATTAATAAATTGACTTCTATATCCAATAATACCTCTTGTAGGAACAAGATATTCTATTTTAGTATATCCATCTTTTGATTCAATAGTTTCTAGTATTCCTTTTCTCTCATTTAACGAATTTATTACAGTTCCGCTATAATCATCTGGTAAAGTAATTATTACTTTTTCAAATGGTTCACATTTAACACCATCTATTTCTTTTAATATTACTTCTGGTTTTGATACAGATAATTCATATCCTTCTCTTCTCATATTTTCAAGTAATATTGATAAATGTAATTCACCTCTACCATATACCTTATATCCATCTAAACCATCTAATGGTAATACTTTAAGTCCTACATTTGTTTCTAATTCTCTATCTAACCTATCTTTTATATGTCTTATCGTTACAAATTTACCACTACGTCCTGCAAATGGACTTGAATTTACTAAAAAATTCATAGATAAAGTTGGTTCTTCTATATGTATCATTTCCATTGGATTTATGAAATCTTTATCGCATATAGTTTCGCCAATAGAAACATCACTTATTCCAGCAACTGTTACTATATCTCCATAATATGCTTCTTTAACTTCTTTTCTTTTAATTCCTTCATTTATAAATAATTTAGTTATTCTTGCTTTTTCAATAGTTCCATCTACTCTTGATACTGCTACTTCTTCACCAACAGTAATCTTTCCTTTTGATATTCTTCCTATTCCTAATCTTCCTATATATTCATCATATGCTAAGGATGATACTTGCATTTGAAGTGGATCATTTTCATTTCCCTCATATGGTTTAACTGTATCAACTATTAAATCTAATAATGGTATTAAGTCATTATTTGTATCATGTTCATTTTTCCTTGCAATTCCATCTCTTGCAATTCCATATATTATTGGAAAATTAAGTTGTTCATCTGTTGCATTTAATGATAAGAATAAATCAAAAGTCATATCAACTACTTCTGCACTTCTAGCATCTTTTTTATCTATCTTATTTATAAATAGTATTGGTTTAAGTCCTACCTCAAGTGATTTTTCTAAAACAAATCTAGTTTGTGGCATTGGGCCTTCTTTTGCATCTACTAAAAGAATAACACTATCTACTGTTTTCATTATTCTTTCAACCTCTGATGAAAAATCAGCATGACCTGGAGTATCTACTATATTTATCTTTATACCCTTATACTTTATAGAACAGTTTTTAGAATATATAGTAATTCCTCTTTCCCTCTCTAAATCATTTGAATCCATTACTTGACTTACTTCTTCATCTTTACCAGATAAAGTTCCCGTTTGTTTTAACATAGCATCTACTAATGTAGATTTACCAGCATCAACGTGTGCAATAACTGCAATATTAATTATTTTTTCCATAAACTTCACTCACTTTTTATACAAGTATAAATATTAGCACAAAATAATAAAAAAAGAAACTATTTTTAAATAATTTCTTTTAAACCTAATTTTCATTACTATTATTATACTCCTGCTTTTAATATATATGGATCACTACTTGTTCCAGTTCCACTTATTATTTGTACATTATTTTTTAGATAGATTGAGGGATGTAAAGCATAAGGACTTGATGCTGAATTAGTCCAAACACTTACAAAATTACTGACCATCCATATATTATTCACATTACTTGCACGAGGCGACAATGTCCAATATTCTTCACCTTTAGACATCCAATTATCATTCAAGCATATATATTTATTAGAACTATCTTTTGAACGCATATTCACTTCGCATATGTCATTACCACTTGCATATGCCCAGTCCGTTGCATATGGTAGTCCAATATATCCAGGCCACGTTGTTGTTCTTTCTACTGTATCATTATTTATCAGTCCAGTTAGATTTCCTCTTTCATCCTTATAAAATGCAAGTGTATCTGATGCTTTTCCCAATTCTATTGCTCCTGTATTCCATGTATAGTTATCTATTAAACTTTTTGATGTATTATCTAGTTTATTTGCTGGACATGTTACTTCTTTTTTATTTTGCCCATTATAACAAGTTACACTTGTTCCTCCATAATACATTGTATTTAAGTAATTCT
>URRF01000043.1 GCA_900550145.1 uncultured Mollicutes bacterium | reverse complement strand
ATGCGGCTTTGTTATTTTTTGGCTATGGTTTTACGTTATCAAAGCCAAAACGCACACAGCCCCGTTTAATACCCGTTTAACGGCGATGTTTTTTTAATCGGTTGGTATACCAAGTTCGGATTTTAGCAGATTTGTAAAATCTTTTAATGCATTAGCTTGTTCTTCAGTTGATTTAAAATTATTTCGTAAAATGTCAGAAGTGTTTATAAAAGCTGAAAAAACTTTTGACGAACCGTACAATCTCAAAGAAGGAGCTAAAGAATATATCTTATCTTTATACTCCCATTCTTCCATTGCTTGGCCTCTTGCGATTTTAGAAAAAAGATTCGAATTTGAATATAAAATTTCTATTGCCTGAGAATAAACACTTTCCTTCTTTTGTACGAGCCTCTTCCTTTGTTCACGTTGATATCTTTTTTCTTCAATGAACTTCTTTTTTTGCTCTTCTTTATCTAATTCTTCAGTTGTTGTTGTTTTAGTAGTTTGTAACTTCTTTTCTTCTTCAACTAAAAGAGATAACTCAACATAACTCATTTCATCTAATTTTGAATCTGAATACTTTCTTTCTCCATCTTCATTTAATACTGTTTTTAAGTATTCTTTAAATTCTTTTATTTCTTCTTCTCTTTTTTCTTCGATAAACTTCTTTTTAGCAAGTGAATCTTCTCTCTTTTCTACGGATTCATTTAATAATTCTTCTAAACCAACATTTTCTTTTTGTTCTTCTATTATACCCTTTGAGTTAATATTCTCTATTTCTTCTTCAGTCAACTTGCTAGTTATTCCTTCATATAGATTTAAAAGTTCAACATAACTCATGTCAGCAATAGATTCATCAGAATATGCTCTCGTACCATTTGCATTAGTTATTTTCTTTAAAAATGTTTCAATTTCAGAAATTTCTTTATCTCTTTCTTTTTGATAATATTCATCTCTATATTTTTTCTCATACTCACTAATTTTTTGTCTATTAGCTTCTGCTTGTTCTCTATTCTTTTCTATTAGTTCTTCTCTTTTTTCTTCCCATGTTTTTTCTACATTTTTTTGTCCGTATTTTTCATTTAAACACTCTGCTAATACTTCATCAGTTATTAATCCCCTACGATGCAATTCAAACACAGTATTCATATCCATAATCATCACTCCTTATTTGTTAAAATAGTAGCACATTTTTATTTTATTGTCAAATTTTATCTTCTCTTTTTTCTCTTTACTAATACCTTTTCTTTTCCTTTACTAATTTGTTTTTCTTCAGAATTAGTTAACTCTTTTGTATTAGATTTTTCTAGTTCTGATTCTTTTTCATGTTCTTTTTCTTCTTCTATAGTTTTTGCGTTACTATATATTGAATAAAACTTTGTATATGGTGTAACCATTTGCTCTTTTTCTTTAATTATTTTCTGTTTATTATATTTTTCTACTAATAAAACCCCGGCAAAGCACATTCCAAATACTAATGTACTTTGAGTTAAAACTGTTAAAAGTGCTGTTAATATGCATAATGGATATCTATACATCCATCTTAAACTTTTCATTTTATCTTTTACATAATAATGCTCCATATACTCTAAATAAACTTCTATTTGTTCACATAAATTTTTTCTAATTTCTTCTTTATTTTCTTCATTAAATCTTGCTATTTTATGCATACCTCTTCGATTGTACCCATAATAGCACTTAAATTTGTCAGTTCCTGGTATTTCCTTAAGCATTGGTTGAGGTGAGAATGTCATACATATTATATTGTCATCTGATAATTCTACATCTAATACTAAAAGGTTTTTAAGTATTTCTAAGTTGCTTTTTTCATATCTTTCAAGCTCATCATTGTATTTATTTTCCATGTTTCCTCCTATATAAGTTTATTATATATTTTAAATTTTAAAAGTAAAGTAATAATAAAATATATATAAAATAAAATGTATTAGGAAGTGAAATATGTTAGGTTTTTTTACATTTATTATTAAAAATATGATTTTAACTGGTTCTTATCAAAATCAAATATTTAAAGAACCATTATCTAGTGAGGAAGAGGAATATCATATAAAGGAATTGTTAAATGGAAATAAGTTATCAAGGGAGATTCTTATTGAACATAATTTAAGATTAGTTGCGCATATAGTTAAAAAGTATTCTGATAAAATGGATAATGTTGATGATTTGATTAGTATAGGTACAATTGGATTAATAAAAGGAATAGATAGTTTTTCTAAGAGTAATGGTGCTAAAATAACTACTTATTGTGCTAGATGTATAGAAAATGAAATATTGATGCATTTTAGAAACGACAAAAAGAATAGTAAAAATGTAAGTTTAGATGAATCAATTGGATTTGATAAGGAAGGTAATGAAATTACTATTGTTGATGTGCTTAAAACAAGTAATCCTGATTATATAGATTCAATTAACACTAAAGATGATATTGTTAAGTTAAATAAATATATTAATGTTTTATCTGATAGAGAGAAGAAAATAATAATTAAAAGATATGGATTATATGGGGAAAAGGAAATAACTCAAAAGAAAGTTGCTGATGAACTTAATATTAGTAGAAGTTATGTATCTAGAATTGAAAAAAGAGCTTTAACTAAGCTCTTAAGAGAATTTATTAGAAATAATCATCGTTAATTATTCATAATAAAATGTTTTTGTAACCTTTTTTTACCATAGGAATCATATTTATCAATATAACTATCTATTAGCTTTGGACATATTTTTCTAAATTTTTCTAATATCAAATTAACTCTTTCACATCTTCCTTTATAACATTCTCCATTTACTAATATATTTTGATATTCCGATGTTTTTCCACAACAAATTCTATTTTCTTTAAATTCAATCACATATCCTTCATTACTATTATCTATATAATAATTTATAAAATCATCGCGTTTTGTTTGAATATTTGATAGATGTATTGTTTTATTTTTTTCTTTAATTTCTATTTTTCTAAATATATATTTATTATTATTTGGTGTTGATGAATAATTTGCTTGATATTTATCACTTTGTATAATAGTTTCGTAATCTCCATTATCATCTTTCATAACGTATCCTACATGTATATCATCAATAAATAATATTGCCATGGTTCCATCATTAACTAATATATATGTTATTCCAAAGTTTTCTAGAAATTTTAATTCATTATTTAGTATTTCTTCATCTGTCATGTTCATTTCATTCATATTTCTCACCAGTTGTTATAATATCATTACATATTTTAATTGTAAAGTTAATTTTTTGGTTTAAATATGAATGATAGGAAAAATGCAATTATTATTGCTGCTATTATTCCTACTGATGTTAGGGAAAACATTCCCATTGCAAGTCCCATTGGACCATTTGTTAATGCTTTTTCTAATGCACCATGTATTAGTGAGTGACCAAAACTTGTGATTGGTACTAGTGCTCCTCCTCCAAATATTTCAATAAAGTAATCATATATACCAAATATATCTAGGAATGCACCAATTGATACGAATAAGGCAGTTACGTGTCCTGGTGTTAGTTTTGTATTATCGAGTATTATTTGTCCTATTACACAAATTAAACCACAAAATATGAATGAGTATAAATATATCATTATATCGCCTCCAAACTTACTGCATGACTAATTGAAGGAATTGTGAGTTTTTGATTCATCATTGTAGGTGACATAAGTGCACCTGTTGCTACTAATAATACTCTTTTTATATTTCCTTTTTTCATTTCATCTATAATATAACTAAATGTTACTAGTGCACTTGATGTAGGCCCACTAGCACCTGCTTTAACATCTTGTTTTTTTAAATCATATAAAAGGCATCCACAATCTTCATAATTGTCTTTTAAATCTATATTATGTTCTTTTTTTATTAACTCTTTTAATATTTTTTTACCATACATACCTAAATCTCCAGTTAATATTAAATCATAATAATCAGGACTTCTATTTAAATCTTCTAAGTGCTTGCTTATTGTATAAGATGCACTTGGTGCCATAGCTGCTCCCATATTATAAACATCTTTTATTCCATAATCTACAGCTTTACCTATTGTTACACTTTCTATTTTTATATTGCTTTTTTCTTTTGTTAAAATTGCACTTGCACAACCAGTTGCAGTAAATGTACTAGTTGGTGGTTTAGGTGTTCCATATTCAGTTGGATTTCTATATTGTTTTTCTGATGAACTATTATTTGCACTTACATTGCAAATACAGTTATTAACTTCTTTGTTTAAAAGCATTGATGATGCAATTATCATTGATAAACAGATTGATGAACATGCACCATAAATTCCCATATAGTTTATTCCTAGTTTTGTTGCAGCATAACTAGATGGCGTTATTTGGTTCATTAGATCTCCTGATATAAATAAGTCAATATTTGATTTATCCATTTTTGCTTTATTTAATAGTATGTCGATATTATCAAGAATCATTTTTATTTCACCTTGTTCAAATGTTTTTTCACCCATATAAAAATCATCATATGTTTTATCAAAGTATTTAGATAATGGTCCTTCTTTTTCAAATTTTCCAGCAACTGTACTTGTACATTTTATATATATATTATTGTATTTTATTGTCATATTAACCCCCAATCACTAGTATTCTTATTAATCCAAAAACATAAGCAGATACTACTCCATATAAAATAACACTTCCTGTAATTTTAAATATGTTTGAACCAAGTCCTAATATAAGTCCTTCTTTTCTATATTCAAGTGCTGCACTCATCATTGCATGTGCAAATCCAGTTATTGGAACAATTATTCCACATTTTACTTTTGATACAATGTCATCAAAAAATCCCATTGCTGTAAATAAACTAGATAAAAATATTAATGTAACTATCATATAAGAACCAGCATCTTTAATTGTTGAACCACATACTTTTGAATAAAAGTCTATTAAGCCCTGTCCTAATAATCCAATCATTCCTCCTACTATAAATGCTAAAAGTGCACTTCTTAGTCTATTATACTTTGGTGTATATTTTTTCACTAATTCATTGTATTCTTCTTTTTTCATGTTTCACCTCAAAATTATTATGGGTAATTATACAAGAAATTATGTAAACATTTGTTGGTTATTTTGACAAAATACAAAAAATATTATACAATTACCTAGGTTGTTCTTTTTAAATTTATGAAAGGAGTTAAAATGAAATTTTTTGAAAACGGCAATACACAACTTTTTGCACTAGGTGGTATGGGTGAAGTTGGCAAGAATATGTATGTAATAATGCATAATAATGAAATCATTATTATTGATTCTGGTGTAATGTTTCCAAAGGATGAGTTGTTAGGAATTGATTATGTTATTCCTGATTATACATTTCTTAAGGAAAATGAAAGTAAAATTAAGGCGTTGTTAATTACGCATGGTCATGAAGATCATATTGGAGGTATACCATTTTTATTACAAACAGTTAATATACCTACTATATATGCTCCTAATCAAGCTGCAGAGCTTATTAGAAGGAAAGTTGAGGAAAGAGGTATTGTTTATAAGGGGTTAAAAGTAATAGATGAAAATACTAAAATTAAAACAAAACATTTTGAGATAGAATTTTTTAATACTACTCACTCTATTCCAGATTCACTTGGGATAGCTGTTACTACACCAAATGGTGTTATAGTAAGTACAGGAGATTTTAAGTTTGACTTAACACCTATTGGTCCTATGTCAAATATACATAAGATGGCTGAGATTGGTAAAAAGGGTGTAAAACTTTTAATGAGTGATAGTACAAATGCATTAGTAGATGGTTTTTCTAAGAGTGAATTTAAAGTTGATGCTGCTCTTGGGGATATATTTGCTAGACATTCTGGTAGATTAATAATAGCAACATTTGCATCTAATATATACAGATTAAAACATATAATAGAAACTAGTAAAAAGAATAACCGAAAAGTTGTTTTATTTGGAAGAAGTATGGAAACAAATGTAACAATTGCTATAGAAGGTGGATATATAGATGGTAAAGATGTAATTGTATCTCCAGAAGAAGCAGTTAAATTAAAGGAAGATGAACTTACTATATTATGTACTGGTAGTCAAGGTGAACCACTTGCTGCATTATCAAGAATTGCAAATGGTACTCATAAGCAAATAAAACTTATGCCAAATGATTTAGTGGTTTTCTCATCTAGTCCTATTCCTGGTAATGGAGCATCTATTTCAAGAACAATAAATCAATTATATTTAAAAGGTGTAAATGTATATACCAATTCTGCTTTAAATGATATACATGCATCAGGACATGGTAATAGTGAAGAATTACAATTAATGATTCGTCTTATGAAGCCAGAGTATTTTATGCCTATGCATGGTGAATTTAGAATGTTAAAAAGACATGCTGATTTGGCAATGGATTGTGGTATGAAAAAAGAAAATATATTTATATTAGATAATGGTGATGTTCTTAATATTAGTTCTAAAGGAATTAAGAAAAATGGTACTGTTACAGCAGGAGATGTTTATGTAGATGGAAATAGAATTGGAGATATTGGTGGAGTTGTTATTCGTGATAGAATACTTATGGCCAATGATGGTGTTATAGTTTTAATTGCTAACATAGATTCAAATACAAAAGATTTATTAAATAATGTTAATGTAACTACAAGAGGATTTATATTAGTAAATGAAAATGAGGAATTAATATCTAAAATCTCTAGTTGTGCTAGCGAATGTATTAAGAAAAATATTAAATCAACAAAAAATAATTACAATGATTTAAAGAATTTATTAATACAAACAGTTAGTCCATTTATAGTAAATGAAACAGGTAGAAAACCATTAATATTACCAGTATTTTTAGAAATAAAAAAGAGTTAAAAAAATTTATACATGAAATAAAAAGTTCTAACTGTGGCTACATCGATAATTAATCGGTGTAGTTTTTAGTTTATTTTTGATTTTTATGTTATTATTATAGTATAGTATACAAATTTGTTACAAGATTTTTGAGATAATTTTTCTTTAAGGAGTCTTTAAGTTGACCATTGAATATTTATTTTATACTCTGTTTTCATTTGTTTAAGTCTCCTTATAATAGTCTTATCATATAAAAAATCTACACGTTTTTTTATTTCGTATAGATTTCCATTACAACTTCTTTTTATTATATAAATTAAATTTTTTATGTATATTTATTTTATCATTGATTTATTAATTCAGTATTATAATAATAATATTTACCATTTTTGTCTTTTTTAAATTTATGTTTAAACATAAAAATTACATCTTTTCTTATATTATTATCATATATATATGATACTTTTTCATTAAAAATCAAATAATCAATGCCATCAATTGTATCAGTATTTATTTCCCCAATTAATTCACTTTTAACAATTGGATTTGGATACCAACCTAAAATACTTCTTCCCATAACATAAGCATTAGTTTTAGAATCATAATAATAACTATCTAACGCTACATTAAATGAGTTCAATGTTTTATATGTTCCTATCCCAAACATTTCTTCATATTTTTCTTTTAATTTTTCTTCTTTTATTACTTTTGTATTAACATCATCATCACTATAACCACAAAAAGTATCTAGGAAAATTTTACTATCATATAAATTGCATTTAGAATTTTCAAAATCTTTTGAACTAAGTTGTCTATATGCAAGAATTATTTTATTGTTTTCTGATAATTTTTCTTTAAATAATAATTCATCTCCATCATCAGCTACAAAAATCCAAGCATATGGATCTGTAGTTTGTAAGTTTCCTCCACTCTTTACATAACTATAGTATTTAAATAATTCGTCATTATTATTATATTCTTTTTTGTCGCAACCAGTGAATGCAAACATAGTCATTAATAAGCATAAAATTATTTTTATACTTCTTTTCATAACTTCTCCTATACTATCTTAATGTTATCAAATATATAATTACCATTATCTTTTTTAAAAGTTACTTCATATTTATCATATTTATCCTGGTTTTCATATAACATATCCTTAGTTGTAATAGTTACATCTTTTCCAGTAATAACTGTTAATATTAAATTATCATTTTTATATTCAACATTTAATAGTAAATGTTCATTAATATATTGTGCTGTACATCCACCTTGCACTTGTATAAATGCTTTTTCTATATTTTTATCATATATTGTATCCATCGTTCCACAAGAAATATTTGATTTCGTAAAAAATGATTCATTAAATATATTATTATTAATTTTTCCAAATAACTTATTAATTTTAGACTCAAATATATCTTTAGCTACTATTGTAAATTCAAATGGAACTCTTGCTGTGTAACTACAATTCCATAAATTTGCATCCATTTTTTCTATTTCATCTACAGTCAAACCCATCATTTGCATATATTTTTGAAATTCACCTTCAAAAACTGCGTAAGCATGGTCAGATGATTCTTTAGTATTTGGGCAAACTAATTTTTTGTCTGAATTGTAATTTGGATATTTTTTACCAGTAGAATCAGTAACAGGAAGAGAATTATCATCTTTACCAGAATCACCAATAGGCATATAACTACCTTCAATATAATCTCCTGTATTTAAAGCACCATAAACTAAATACAAAATATCTTCTTTTGTTAAATCACTTGTTTTTAATGTAGAAGATTCTTTATCTATTAAATAATTATCATTATAGATATAACCTACTGGGATAATAACGTCGTAATATGGACTTAAGAATTTTTGTAGGAATGGAATATATTTCATTCTAACTATATTATTATAATTGTCTTGTAGGATTCCTTTAACGTAGTCACCATAGACATTATCTTTGTTCTGCATTAGTTTAAAACTATCTTCAAAATTGTTATCACAAAGTATGTAAAAGTTTACGCCAACGTTGTTGTCTCTAGAAAGATAGTCCATTATGTTTTGAAGTTTACTAGTTGCGTTTTTACTAATTACTAATACATCTAAATCTATAAAATACAAAGTTTTGGATGTAAGAAGGCCAATTTTTTTAATTGCTTCATCTAAACTTTTACCTTCATAGGTGTAAATACTTGTCTTATTTTCGTCATTTTTAGCATTATCTTTAACAAGTACGCTTACATTATACATATTGTCTTTATAATCTATTCCTAAGGCAGAGACCACTGCTATGTTATTAAGTTCTCTATAATTATTACATCCACTAATGAGTAAACAAAATATTATAATTAGTAGTTTTTTCATATTATCTCTGCTTT
>URRF01000042.1 GCA_900550145.1 uncultured Mollicutes bacterium | reverse complement strand
GCGGTGCGGTTTTTCCTGCCATATATCTAAAATCTAATGTCTTAATAGAGAGTGGCAATGGAACAAGTGATAGTCCATACATACTAAAAGCAGGTGCCTAATAAAAGAGGTCATAAAGCTTTTGCGAAATTGGTAAGTGCTAGTAAACTTATTTTACTAGTGCTTTTTTAAAAATGAAAATTAATATTTTATTATAATAAACTTTTACAATATATTAAAAAGAAGTTGAAAAAAATCAGTAAAAAGAGTAAAATAAAATTCAGGTTAGATTGAGGTGTAATTATGGGAAGATTTCCAAGTATAGCAGCAGATAAACAAAAAACTGGTGCTGCAAGAGGTAAATTATATGCAATGTATTCAAAAGAAATATACAATGCAGCAAAAAAAAGTACTGATTTGGATGCAAATCCAACATTAAAAAGATTAGTTGAAAAAGCGAAAAAAGAACAAGTTCCAAGTGATATAATTAATAGAGCAATAGATAAGGTTACAAGTGGAGTGGATGAATCATATGAAAGTTTAAGATATGAGGGCTTTGGACCTGGCGCATCAACACTTTTAATTGATTGTCTTACAGATAATGTTAATAGAGCAGTAGCGGATGTAAGAGCTGCCTTTTCAAAAGCACATTGTAAATTAGGTGCATCTGGTTCAGTTTCTTATATGTACGATAATTTATGCATAGTAAGATTTAAAGGATTAACAGAAGATGAAACACTAGAAGCACTACTTAATGCATTAGTAGATGCAGAAATTGAAAATGATAATGGTACTATAACACTATATGGTAACCCACAAGATTTATTTAAAATAAAAAATGCTATATTAGATTATAAAAAGGATATTACATTTGAGGTAGAAGAAATAACTACATTACCAAAAGAAAAAATAAAACTTGTTGGTGAAGATTTAGAAATATTTAAAAAGCTATTAAAATTATTAGATGATGCAAACGATGTACAAAATGTGTATCATAATGTAGAATTAGATTAAATATAAAAAAAGATAAAAAATATAAAGCAATGTTTTCTAAAAAATGAAAATTGCTTTTTTTTAATATACAGAAATGTTGATTACATTATCCATTTTTCTATAGTTTTACTTATTTAAATATACGTGATATAATTAATATGGTGATAATATGTATAAGTTTAAAGTTGATATAGATAAAGAAGAATATAATAAATTCATATCAAAGTATTCCATGGCACCCATTACTCAAGATTATAGGTGGGCAAATGTAAAAAAAGATTGGGAACATACTTTATGTGCTTTATATAAAGATAATTCTATTGTTGGTGTTGCTTTACTTCTTATTAAGAAATTTCCTTTAAATTTAAAAATGATTTATAGTCCAAAGGGATTTTTAGTTGATTATACAAATAAAGAAGATTTAATTGAGTTCACAAAAGGTATAAAAGAATACGCTAAAAAGATACATGCATTTGTAGTCAAAATAGATCCTTTAATAGCAGTTAGCGAAGAATATTATGATACACTTATAAAAAAAGATACAAAAGTATCACCTAAAAACTATACAAAAAATAATGAATTGAAAATTAAAAATCTAAAAGAATGTGGTTATATTCATAATGGATATAAAAAAGAAGTTGGAGCATATATTCAACCAAGATATAATATGGCAATAAGTTTAATAGATGAAAATAACAAAAGATTAACAGAACAGGAATTGCTTTCTAACTTTAAAAGAAATGCCAAAAGATATCATGGCGAGTTTCAAACAAAAAGGGGTGTGACTTTTACCTGTGTACATGATGATTCTTGTATAGATGATTTCTATAGAATAATAGAAAGTACAGAAAAAAGACAAGGTATATCTCTTAGAAATAAAGATTATTTTAAAAGAATAATGAATTCTTTTAAAGATGATGCATATATGTATTTTGCAAGTGTAAATGTAGATAAATTTATGTCATTTTTAGAATCCGAAATAAAAAAAGAAAAAGATGAAAATCAAATAAATAAATATAAAGAACAATTAGAAGACGCAAAAATTGCAAAAGAAAAATATGGTAATGATATTAAAATAGCAGCTACCCTTGCTATAATTCCTCCAAATAAAGAAGGAATAAAAAAAGTAGAATACTTATATGCTGGAACATTTGAAGAAGTATTTCCATACTTAAATACCAATGCAAGTGTACATATTAATAGTTTTATAGATATGCTAAATAAAGAATATGATTATGCAGATTTAGAAGGAGTAGAAGGAACATTTGATGATCATTTAACTAAAACAAAAGCAAAATATAATCCAATAGTTTTAGAGTTTGTAGGTGAATTTGATTTGTCAATTAATAAATTTTGGTATTTCATATTTTCAAAATTTAGTGTACAATTAAAAAAGATTTATAGATTAGTAAAAGGTAGGTAGTATAATGAAGAAGTTAAAAGCAATTTTTTTGATAATACTTATGTTATTTCCTAGTTTAGTTATATTTTATCCAAATAATACAAATGCAAAAACAATTGCAGATTTAAGACGTGAATTAGATGAAATAGAAAAAAGAGAAAATGAAAATAATAACAATATTAGTTTAACTGAATCTGAAATTGCAACTGTACAAAATGAAATAGGAAGTATTTATAATGAAATAAATACTATAACAAAGGATATAAAAACAGCAACAAAAGAAATAGAAGATTTGGGTAAAAAAATAGTTGAAAAAGATGAAAGTATAAAAAAATTGATGTCATCTTTACAAAAAACAGAGGGTAATTCATTTTATATAGAATATTTGTTTGGAGCAGATAGTATTGAAGAGTTTATATATAGATATGCTATAACTGAACAAATTACTGAATATAATTCAGATTTAATAATTGAAATGCAAGACATGATTAAGAAAAATGAAGATAAGAAAAAAGAACTTGCTACTAGACAAAAGGATTTAGAAAATAGACAAAGTGTATTATCTGTTAAAATAACAGATTTAACTAATTCAAAAGTAAAATTATATGAATTAGGAACTAGTATTGAAGATGAAATAAAAAATGCAAAAGCAGTTATACAGATGTATAAAGACGCTGGTTGTGGTGAAAATGAAGATATAAGTACATGCGCTAACAAATTATTACCATCAGATACTAAATTTTGGAGACCATTTGAAGAAGGATTCGTATCAAGTGAATTTGGATATAGAAATCCAATATACAATAGTTGGGGTCAGCTAATCGCATCAGCTGGTTTACATGAAGGAATAGATTTAACAAACGGTTATGGATATAATAATAAAATATATTCAATAGCAAACGGCAAAGTAGTAGCAACATGGTATGATCAGTGGGGAGGAAACCAAGTAACAGTTCATCACAATATAAATGGAAAAGCATATTCTTCATCTTACGCACACTTAAGTAGAATTTTGGTAAAAAAAGGAGATGTAGTTACAAAAGATTCAGTTATAGGTATGATGGGAGATACAGGAAGTGCAACAGGACCACACTTACATTTAGCGATATCTACGGGCCTTAGATTTACAGATTATAGCGGATATTCTGCTTATGCTGCTAGATGTTTAAATCCAAGAGATCTTATAAATTTTCCAAGTGGAGAACGCTATTGGAGAGATAAAGTATCTTATTATAGATAATAAAATAAATTTGTAAAATAATATGTAAAGTCGAATAAGAAATTAATTTTTCTTATTCTTTTTACTTGACCATAAACTTAATAAATAGTATCATAGTGGTAGACGGTGGATGAATAGTGGTAGAAAGTGGGGGATAATATGTTCATGGGTGAATATCATCATAATATTGATGAAAAATCAAGAATAATAATGCCCTCAAAATTTAGATATGATCTTGGGGAAACATTTGTAATTACTAGAGGAATTGATTCATGTTTATTTGTGTATCCAAAAGAAACTTGGAATAACATAACAAATAAATTAAATGAATTATCATTCACTAAAAAAGATGTAAGATCATTTCAAAGATTTTTTCTATCAGCAGCCACTATATGTGAATTCGACAAACAAGGAAGAATTAACATATCATCTCCGCTAGCAAGTTACGCAAATTTAACAAAAGAATGTGTTATAATTGGCGTTAACGATAGAATAGAGATATGGTCAAAAGAAAACTTCGATAAGTTCTTAAATGAATCAATGGAAAATGTAACTGAAATTGCTGAACATTTATTTGAGGTGTAATATGCATAAGAGTGTACTATTAGAAGAAGCTATAAATGGGCTTAACATTAAAGATGGGCTTATATATGTTGACTGTACTCTTGGATATGCAGGACATAGCGGAAAAATCCTCGAAAAGAATAAAAAGGGTTGGCTTTATGCCTTTGATCAAGATGAAGAAGCAATTCTATTTAGCAACAAAAAGCTAAGTTCAATTGGATCAAATTTTGAAATAATACATTCCAACTTTGTTAATTTAAAATCAGAATTAAACAAAAGAGGAATAAATAAAGTAGATGGAATACTATTTGATTTAGGAGTATCAAGCCCTCAACTAGATAATAAAGAAAGGGGCTTTAGTTACCATAAAGATGCACTGTTAGATATGAGGATGGATAAAGATAATCCACTATCTGCTTATGAAGTAGTTAATAATTACAAAGAAAGCGATTTAATTACCATATTTTATAGATATGGGGAAGAAAAATATGCAAAAAGTATTGCAAGAAAAATAGTAGAATACAGAAAAAACAAAAAAATAGAAACTACACTGGAACTTGTTGAGATAATTAAATCTGGAGTTCCAGAAAAATACAAAAGAGAAACTCATCCAGCAAAAAGATGTTTCCAAGCAATAAGAATAGAAGTAAATAAAGAGTTAGAAGTATTTGAAAGTGCACTTAAAGATGCAATAGATTTATTAAACAAAAATGGAAGAATATGTGTTATAACATTTCATTCATTAGAAGATAAAATATGTAAAGAAATATTTAAAAAAAATAGTGAAGTAAATAAAGTATTTAAGGGACTTCCAGATGTACCTTATGAATATATGCCTAAACTAAAATTAATAGGCAAATACACTCCAACAAATGAAGAATTAGATGATAATAATAGAAGCAGGAGTGCTACTTTAAGAATTGCAGAAAAAATAAAAGAATAAAAGGAGATAACAACATGAAAAAGAATAAAAAGAAAGTAAAATTATTTAGAATTGAAAGAATGTTAATAAAATTTTGTTTAATTTTATTAGTCACTTTTCCTGTTGTTAATGTACTAAGTAAGGCAGCACTATCAAATATGAATTTGGAAGTAGAAAAGTTAAAAGGTGAAATAAGCAGACAAAAAAATTCAAATGAAAGTTTAAACATGAAAGTTAACGAATTAAAATCACTCGCTAATATAGATATAATTGCAGATAATGCTGGACTTAGTTATAATAGTGATAATGTAAAAGTAATTTCAAATAACTAGAGGTGTCATATGAAAAGAAAGGTAAATGTTAATAAAGTAAAATTTAATAAACTTATTTTTGCATTTATCCTTCTTTTTTTTATTGTTGTAATATTTAGAATGTCATTCCTATCTCTTGCAAAAACAATAGATGGAGTTGACATGAAAAACTTTGTATCAAGCAGAAATACAAGAAAAAAAGTAGTATATGCAAAAAGAGGAACAATATATGATGTTACCGGTAATACACTTGCACAAACAGTTAACTCATATACAGTTATTGCATACCTATCAGAAAGTAGAAGCGAGGGCTTTAAAAATCCACAACACGTAGTTGATAAAGAAAAAACGGCTAAAGAGTTATCTCCTATATTAGGAATGAGTGAAGAATCAATATTACTACTACTTAATAGAAATGCTTATCAAGTAGAACTTGGTCCCGGTGGAAGAGGAATAAGCGAATTAAAAAAAGAACAAATACAAGAACTCGATTTACCAGGTATTTCATTTATCTCATCATATAAAAGATATTATCAAAACGATGATTTCTCATCTTACATACTTGGATATGTAAGAGCAACTGATGATGGAGAATTAATAGGAGAAATGGGAATCGAATCATATTACAACGATATGTTAAAAGGTGAAGATGGATACACTATTTACCAACAAGACATAAATGGATATAAAATGCCAAATACAAGAGAAGAAAAAAAAGAAAGTGTAGATGGTGTTGATATATACTTAACTATTGATAGCAACATACAATTTTTTACAGAAAAGTATGTAAAAGAAGCATGCGAAGAATACAATCCAGAATGGGCTATAACAGTAGTTGCAGATGCTAAAACAGGAGCGATATTATCAAGTACCGCTTGCCCATCATTTAACCCAAACATAAAAAACATAACTAATTATTTAAATCCGCTCACGTCATTTTCATATGAACCAGGTAGTACAATGAAAACATTTACATACATGTCAGCAATGGAAAAAGGAGTATATGATGGTAACGATACATTTGAATCCGGATCAATAAAAATAGGAGAAAACGAAATATTTGACTGGTATCAAAAGGGCTTTGGAACTATTACTTACGATGAGGGCTTTTTATATTCATCAAATGTAGGTATATCTTACCTAACCCAAAAATATTTCACAGCAGAAGAACTAAAAAAATATTTCCAAAAATTTGGTTTCGGAACAAAAACAGGAATAGAATTACCAGGAGAATTGTCAGGAACACTAAATTTTAAATACGAAGTAGAAGTAGCAAACGCTGGATTCGGACAAGGTATAACCATAACACCTATACAAATGATTCAAGCACTTACAACAATATCTAATGATGGAATAATGATAAAACCATATATAGTAGATAAAATCGTAAATACAAACAATAACGAAATAGTATATAATGGTACAAGAAAAGAATTAGGAAGAGTCGTATCAACAAATACCGTAGATCAAATAAAAGAATTAATGTATAAAGTAATATATAATGATTTATATTATTCAACAGGAGCTGGATTCAAAATGAATGGTTATGACTTAATAGGAAAAACAGGAACTGCTCAATATGTTAATTCATCAACAGGCAAATATTATTTTGATGATATAAATTATATAAGAAGTTTTTCAGGTATGTTTCCCAAAGATGATCCAGAAGTAATAATATATACAGTAATGAAAAAACCATATGGTGGTTCTAGAGGAATACAAAACATAGTAAAAGGACTTGTAAAAGACATCGCTAACTATAAAAGTATATATAATCCAAATATTAAAAACACATCTGATAGTTATAAACTAGATAATTACATAAACCAAGATGTTGAAAAAGTAAAACAAGAATTATCAGATAAATTTTCTGATATAATAGTAATAGGAAATGGAGATAAAATAATAAGTACTTATCCAAAAACAAATACCATTTATTCAGTTACAGAAAAAATATATTTATTAACAAATAGCAATGAAATTATATTACCAAACTTTATCAATTGGTCTAAAAAAGAAGTAAGGACATATTGCACACTCGCAAATATAAATTGCGAAATAAATGGTAATGGATACGTAATAGAACAAAGCATAGAACCAAATACAAAATTAACAAAAGAAGATAAACTAACGATAACATTAAAAAATAAAATAAAAGAATAATAAACATAACGGAGGTAAATATGAACAAAATAGTAATTGCATTAGGAGGTAATGCACTAGGTAAAACGCCAATAGAACAATTAGAACTTGTAAAAAATACAGCAAAACAAATAGTAGAAATAGTAAAAGAAGGAAATGAAGTTGTTATTGCTCATGGTAATGGACCACAAGTAGGAATAATAAATCTTGCATTTGATTTAGGAAGTGCAAGTGGTAGTGTATGTAGTATGCCATTTGCAGAATGTGGAGCAATGAGTCAAGGTTATATTGGATATCATTTACAACAAGCAATAAGTGAAGAATTAAAAAATAATAATATAGATAAAAATTGTGCAACAATTATTACACAAGTATTAGTAGACAAAAATGATAATGCCTTCTCTAATCCAACTAAACCAATCGGAATGTTCTACAGCAAAGAAGTTGCAGAAAAGCAAGAAAAAGAAAAAGGATTTACATTTGTAGAAGATTCAGGTAGAGGTTATAGAAGAGTTGTCCCATCACCAAAACCAATAGATATATTAGAATTAAATATAATAAAACAGTTAGTAAATAAAGGAAATATAATAATAACTGTTGGTGGTGGAGGAATACCTGTAATAAATGATAACGGAAAAATAAAAGGGGTAGATGCAGTAATAGACAAAGATTTTGCAAGTGCAAAATTAGCAAGTCAAATGGATGCAGACATATTACTTATATTAACTGCTGTTGACAAAGTTTATATAAATTATAACAAAGAAAATCAATTAGCAATTGATAACATGACAATAAAAGAAGCAAAACAATATATAAAAGAAGATCAATTTGCAAAAGGAAGTATGCTTCCTAAAATAGAAGCTTGCATAAATTTCCTAGAAAATAATAATAAAGCCACTGCTATAATAACGTCATTAGAAAGTGCAACAGATGCACTAAAAGGAAAGACAGGAACAAAAATAACTTTTTAGTTATTTTGTTTTTTTCAAACAATAATTCATAAATAATGTATTCAAACTTGCATGTGATTTATTGTAGGAGGTAACTATGAACGAATTAAGTAATACAGTAAGTTCAAAAGTAACTTATAATAACATACCAACTTCATTAACATCCAATACCTCTGTTGTAAATATAATAGATGGTTAACTCTAACCAAAACAGCAGATAAACAAAACTGGGGTAGTGGAAGCTTAACTTATACAATAACTATTGATAATCAATCAGATATGGCATACGAAAATCCAACTGTAACAGACGTTATAAATACCAATCTAGTTAAATTCCTAGATGGAAGCGTAGTAATTAATAACACTGTTGTAACTTCACAACAATATAATTATGATGATTCATCACATACTTTAACTGTAACTCTAGACGAAGTAGCAGCAAAATCAATTACAACTATAACGTTTCGTGTTGACAAAAATCCCTAACAAAAACTTTATATTGAAAAATTATTGCAAATTTCATTATAAAGATTACGAATTAGAAAGCAATTATTCAATCGTCATAGCAAGATCCAATAAACTTAATAAAAACAATTTTGGTTGCGGAACACCTTATTGGAGAATATAAATCACTTAATGTGATTTTTTCCAATATAATTTTACAATTTATAAAAAAGAACATACGTACTCTTGGCAAATAATATGAGAGGGGTGTATAATAGATATATAGTATAAATATAGGGAGATAAAATATGAAAAAAAGCGGATTCACGTTGATAGAATTATTAGCAGTAATAGCAATATTAGCAATAATATTAG
>URRF01000041.1 GCA_900550145.1 uncultured Mollicutes bacterium | reverse complement strand
TTACATCTAATATCTTTGGTATTGATATTACTAATATTATTGCTAATATTGCTATTACTGCTAATAATTCTATCAACGTGAATCCACTTTTTTTCATATATCTCGCTCCTTCTATTTATACTATTATCTATTATACCCTCCCCCTTATGTTTGTCAAGAGAACATATGTTCTTTTTAAAAAAATAAACTTTTTTGTATTAAAGTTTATTAAATTGTATTTCTTTTTTGTGATTGTTTAATCTTTTTATAAGTGTTTTGCATGAGTGTAAATCTTCTTCTTTTATCTTTAAAATATCTAATAATTCTTCACTGCTATATTTGCCTAATGAACTTAGAAAAAATCTTATATTTTCTTTAGTATATTTTGGATCTTCTTTATAATGTTCACATAGTTCTATTCCTGTAGTCGCTCCATACGAATAAATTAGTGCATTTATTAGTATAGTTTCGTCTTTAGATACTATTTTGTCAATTTTATCCATTTTACATAGTTCTAAAACTTTTTTAAATCTGTTTTCTATATATTTTAGATACATGTTTTCACTTAATATAGCATCTTCTTTATTTATGTTGTTCTTTTTTAAGTAATCTATAAATAATATTTCTAGAAAAAGTGAAAATGTTTCTGTTAAGTAATTATTATTAAATGAATAAAATCTGTCAAGTGATTCGTTATTAAATAATCTATATGTATAAGCATGTCCTAGTTCATGAATTAATGTAGCTAAATCATCTACGCTACCATGATTATTTATTAAAATATAACTATTTTTTAATATTGGAATATAACATGTAAAATCTGTTTTTTTTAATTTTTTTGTATCCATATCTATATATCCATCCATATTCATAAATAGTTCATACATATTTGAATCATATGAATTTAAGAAATCTCTTATTATATCTATTCTATCTTCTTTTTTTAATTTTGTTTTGGGAATACTTAAGTTTTTTAAATCTATTTTTGAATATATATCTATTATTCTTTTTGAATATTCTTTATGAATTTCATTATTTCTTTTAAATTCTTCTAACAGTATTGATAAATAATCAAATTTACCAATTTCTTGTAATTCATAATTTTTATTTCTTGGTATTCTATATAAAGAAACAGATGATGATAGTATTTCATATATATCAATTAGATGACATAAACTTGTATCATATTTAATATACTCCTCTAATGAATTAATTTTTCTCATATTTTCTAAATTTGTTTTTATTTCTTCTTTTATTTGTTTTTTATTTATTATCAAAGTGCATCACCTAGGAAGTATTATATATCAATTTAAATGAAAATAAAAGTTTGTTTTTTATTTATAAAATAAAGAAGAAATCCTTTTAGGATTTCCCTTAGCTATTTTTTTAGATCTTCGATTGCACTCTCTATTTTTGGCTTAATATTTTTCATGGTTCTTTCTAATGTACCATCTTTGTATTTAAGGTATCCATAAACTGCCATACCACCTAAAAGAGTACACATTATACATTTCTTACAATCCAATTTAATCACCTCTAATAGCTTTGGTATTATAAAATACCATTATTATTATTTACAACTATTTAAAAAGTTATACTATTTATAAGCATTTCTTTTAGTAATGTATTTCTTTCTTCCATTAATTTCGAAGTTCCATATATAAATGCTTCTTTTTCTCCTACAAGTGTTAGTGATTTTTTTGCTCTTGTTATTCCTGTATATATAAGTTTTCTATAAAGCATTCTTTTAAAAGATGTATCCATAGGCATAATAACTACATCAAACTCACTTCCTTGTGCTTTATGTATACTTATTGCATATCCAAGTTTTAAATCTTCAAAGTTTTTCTTATTAAATTCAACTATTATTCCATCAAAATTAATTATTGCTTTTACATTATTATTTGTTTTAGTAATACTATCTATTACTCCAATATCACCATTGGATATTTCTAAATCATTTAAATTTTTTGTTTGTAATACTTTATCCCCTTCTCTAAATATTACATCGTTAAATTCAAATTCATCTTTGTTATCGCTTTTTGGATTAAATATTTCTTGCAATTTGTTATTTAAATTATCTATACCATTTACTCCTCTATACATAGGTACTAAAACTTGTAATTGGTGATAATTATATCCTTTATCTAAACCAATTTTGCATAATTCTTTTATTACTAATTCTATTTGTTCTTTTTTTGCTTCAATGAAATTATAATCTGATTTTTTATTAGTAAAATCATTTTTTATAATTCCTTCTTTTATATCGTTTGCTAAATTTATTATATATGAATCTTCTTTTTGTCTATATAACTCGTTTAATTTTACTACTGGTATTACATCACTATCTATTAAATCTTTTAGTATATCTCCTGGTAATACACTTGGAAGTTGATTATAATCTCCTACTAATATTAATTTGACATCATCAGTAAGTCCTTCTAATAAGCTATTAAATAAAAACATATCTATCATAGATGATTCATCAATAATAACTAATTTTACATCGCTTTTGTTATATTTGTTTATTTGGAATGTATCTGTTTCTTTATCCCATTTTAAAAATTTATGTATAGTTATTGCTCTAAAGTTAGTAGCTTCTGTTATTCTTCTTGCTGCTCTTCCTGTAGGTGCTAGTAAAATTGCATCTTTAAAAAGTCCCTCATTTGTTAGTTTATTTATTTGTTTATATAATTCTACTATTCCTTTTATAATAGTAGTTTTTCCTGTTCCTGGTCCTCCTGTAATAATATTTATTTTATTTTCAAGGGATGTAATTATTGCTTTTTCTTGTTGTTTGTTATAATCTATTTCAAAAATATCTTCAAGCATTTTAATATATGAATCTGTATTATTTAATTTAATTGGTTCTTTTTTTGCTAGAATGGATATTTTGTTTGAGATTGATACTTCTATATCATATATATCTTTTAGAATATATTTATCATCTAATATTATTATTTTTCCTTTTTTATTTAAACTTAATACATAATATTCAAAGTTATTTATATCAATGTTTATATCTAAATGTTTATAACATCTTAAATATATTTCATTGAATGATGAATAAGTGTTTCCACTTGTTAAACACAAATCATACATCGAATATAAGATACATGCTTCTATTCTTCTTTCATCTTCTTTATTAATTCCTAATTTGACTGCTATTCTATCTATTGTTAAAAATCCAATACCTTTTACTTTATTTATTACATCATATATATCATTTTCTATAATATTAATTGTATTTTCTTTATAAATTTCATATATTTTTACTGATTCATTTACACTGAAGCCCTTTTCTTCTAAGTATAATATTGTTTTATAGCTTAATTGTTCGTTATATAAAATATCATATATCATCTTTGCTTTTTCTTCTTTTAAAGATGGTATAAGTAATAAATTATTGTAATCTTCTAAAATAATATCTAGTGTTTTATCACCAAATTTTTCAACTATTTTGGTTGCTGTTTTTAGTCCAATACCAGGAAACATACCAGATGATAGGAATGAAATAATACTGTTTTTTTCTTCTGGAATTAATTTTTCATAATAGGAAACTTTATATTGAAATCCATATTTAGGGTGTTGTGTTGGTTCTCCATAAAACTTATATTCTGTGTCATTTAATAATTCATGAAAATTACCACTAAATGTTATTGATTTATTAAGATAATATTCTAACTCTTTATCGTTTGTTTCTCTTATTTTAAATACTCCTACCATAAAACCATTATTCGTTTTATAAAATATTTCTCTTACTGATCCCTTTATATATGAATTCATAATTCCTCCTATTTTTTTAATTTTACTAGTGTCATTCCTTCATTAAAATAACATATTTTGTATTCTAAAACATATTTGTTTATACTTAATACTTGTTTTGTTGCTTCCTTTAATTTACCTGATCCTTTTCCGTGTATAATAGCTATATATTCATTTTTCATTTTTACATTATCATTTATAAAATCATTAATAAATATTTTTGATATATCTATTGATTCTCCATGTAAATCTAGTGTTGGTAATTTATCTATATTTAAAATTCCTTCTAACATATATTTCACCTCTACAATTATAACACTTTCATTATAAATTAAAAAGGAAACTTTATTGTTTTCCTTTTAATAAATATTCTTTTATTGCTTTATATGGAAGTAGTGCACATTTTTTTCTACTTGGTTGTTTATATATGTCATTATATACTATAGCTTCTCCTAATAATTCTTCGTTATATTCTTTTTCATCTATCATATTTTCATATTCTTTTATTATACTTAAACATTCTTCTTTTGTTTTTCCAATAAACATTTGTAGCATTATAGATGTAGAACTTGTAGATATAGCACAACCTTCCCCATCGAAATGAATATCTTCTACTATATCATTGTTCATTTTAATATCTATATCAAAGTTATCTATGCAAGATTCATTATTTGCACTTACTCTGTCGTAAGATGGATCATTTATTAAGCCCTTGTTAAATGGTTTTTCGTAATTATCTAAAATTATTGTTCTTTTAATATTATTATCCATTCTTTTGTCCTTCTTTCGTTAAAAATTATTTTTATCACTGTTCCTCATAACTTTTTTTTATTTTATTATAAATAGTATCAATTCTATAATTACAGTTTATATTATATCATGCATACTTTAGGTTGTAAATTAAGGAAGTATTATATGTTTTAGTTCTTAATCTAATAATTTAGAAAATAACATTTTATATTATTTTTTATATGAACATGGATGTTTTAAATACCAATCTCTGTATTCTTTTATTTTATTTTTTGCTTCTTCATAATCTTCTGCAAATTCTATTAATTCCATTGCTACGCCTGATAATCTAACTTTTTTTAATGCAGTTAATTCTATTTGATTTAATCTTTGTTTTGTTAAACCATATAATTTACTCAATTTTTCACGCGATTGTGCCTCGCAACCACATAACCCAAATCTTAGTATCAAAACTTCTATTTCTCTATCATCAAGTTTTGCTCTTTTTAACATATTTATTAAGTTTGACTTTAAGTAACGTTTTGCTACTACATCTTCAATTGAATCACTCGTATCTTCGATTTTATCTATAATCATATCATCTGATTTATCGCTAATTTCATTATAAATACTTATTTCAACTGGTTTATATTTTATAAATCTTTCTACTTCTTCTTTTGTCATATAACATGCATCTGCAACTTCTTCTAGGGATGGTAATCTACCTAGTTTATGGCCTAGTTCCTCTTCTTTACTTCTAATTTTTTTTACTTTTGAACTTATATAATTTGTTGTTTGGATATTTTCTGCTTTCGTTTTAATAAAATCTCTTATATACTTTTTTATCCAACAAGTTGCGTATGTACTAAATTTATATCCTAGTGAAATATCATATCTTTCTATTGCAGTTATTAAACCAAGATTACCTTCTTGTATTAGATCTAGTCTATCTATTCTTTCTGATTTATATTTTTTTACTATACTTACTACTAATTTAAGATTTCTTTCAATAAGTATATTTTTCGCATTAATTTCTCCGTTTTTAAATCTTATAAACAAATCTCTTTCTTCATCTTCGTTAAGAATTGGTACATTTATATCTTTTAAATATAGTGAATAAGAATCACAAGAGCTTTCTTTTTTATAGGTTTTTTCTATTCTTTTATTAAGTTTTTCTCTTATTTTTTCTTCAAACTCTCTTGTAAAAAGCAATACATTTTCTTTATCTTGATTACTTGTTATTTCTCTTACAGTTTCATAAAAACATTCTTCGCTTATTCCAAACATTTTATATTCATTATACAAGTTTGTAATCAAATTAATCGTATCCATATTAATTCCCCCAATCAAAGTACGATTATTATATATTATATTAAGTATTTTTGCAAATAGTATACTTTTATTCTTTACTCATAAAACATTCTTTTTCATGTGAGTATATAAAGCCAGTGGCTTGTAAATATGAATAGATAATTGTTGATCCGACAAATTTCATACCTCTTTTTATTAAATCTTTTGAAATAGAATCTGATAAATCGTTTGTCGTTTTGTTAGTTTCTTTTAATATTTTATTTTTTGTAAAAGTCAGTAAGTATTTATAAAAACTTCCGTATTCATTTTGAATATTTTTAAATATTTTTGCATTATTAATACTTGCATTTATTTTTAGTTTATTTCTTATAATTTTATCATTTGACAATAATTCTTTTATTTTTCTTTCATCAAAATTTATAATTTTATCTATATCAAAGTTTTCATAAGCTTTTTTAAAATATTTTCTTTTGTTTAAAATGCACTCCCAAGATAATCCTGCTTGAAAAGATTCTAGTAATAGCATTTCAAATAAATATTTATCATCAAAATTAGGTATGCCCCATTCTTTATCATGATATTCTATATATAAAGGATTATTTAGATTACACCATTTACATCTTTTCATAATGCAGTACCTTTTTTTGGAACAAAGTATTTACTTATGTCATTTTTTTCATGTGTTAAAAGAGCAACTTTATTTTTAATTCCTCCTCCATAACCTGTTAAACTTCCATTAGTTCCAACTACTCTATGACAAGGTATAATAATACAAATTGGATTTGAACCAACCGCACCACCTACTGCTTGACTAGACATTCTTTTAATTTTTCTTTTTTCTGCTATGATTTTTGATATATCGTTATATGTTATTGTTTTACCAAATGGAATAGTATTCATTATATCAACGCATTCTTGTCTAAATGGTGTTAAATTATTAATTTTGTATTTTGGTGTAAAATCTGGATTTTTACCACTAAAATAAATATCTAACCATTTTCTTGTTTCTTTAAAGATTGGTAATTCTTTTTCTTTGCAATTAACAATCTGCTTATTTTCGTCTTTTGAGCCAATAAAACATAATCCCGTTAAATATTCCCCATCACTATTCATTAATATATCATCAAACTCACTTGGGGTTTTGTATAGCCATTTATAAATCATTATTTCCTCCTATTCATTAATTATTATAACTATTAGTTTATCATGTTTTAAAATATGAAAAAAGAATTTTTAATAAATTAAATAGAATCATAATATATGGTAAATATAAAAATTTACAAAATTAAAACTACTCTCCAATTAAACTGAAAGTAGTTTTTATATTATCTCTAATAGTCCGAGTATTAATACCTGGTGCCCTTTTGGTGGAAGTACAACAACAACTAGGCATAAATTTATAGGTAGTAATAACTACTAGCTATTCAAATTATATCACAAAATTTACATTTTGAGGCAAAAAAATGTCTAATTTTACATTTAAATTATGAAAAATACAAGAGATATGCTATAATTATGTTAGATGAATTGTAGGTATCAATATGTTAATAGATTGTTATTCTTATTGGGGACAAGATGATGACAAAAAAATAATTTTTGTTGAGAAAAAATCACTTGATGTTAATGATGAAAGAGTTAAAAAATACCAGAGTGAATATGCAAATATTCAAGCATATGCAAAACAAAATGGTTATAGAGTTTTAGATATTGCACTAACACAAGAAGATGATTATGCTATGGAGCATGGGAGAAGTAGATAAATAATTGGAGATGATTAATGTGTTTGTTAAGAATAAAGTAATTGATAAAGACGAAATTCAAAGAGTAATTGCAAGTAGAGAGTTAATAACATATGATTCACTAAAGAAAGACTGGGATGCTGTGTTAGAAATGAGTAAAAATTTGGAATTAGAATCTAAGAATAATGAATTTAATTTTTATGAAATGTATGAAATCGTCTTTGGTAGTAATTTGTATGGTTTGACTTTGGATGAATTAGAATATATAAGTGAAAATAATTTATTTGAATTTGATGAAAATAATATACTTGATTATAGATGTAAAATGAATCTTGAAAGAAGAATCAATTATTATAAACAAAATCTTTCTGATTTAACTAATTGTTTGCAAAAAGGTAATGTAGGAAGTTATTTTAGTAAATATAGAGATTTATTTCACATGGCTGGTGGTGGAATAGAAATAGCAACATTTTTAGGTTTAAATAGAAATGGTGTTGAACTTACTCCAGATGGTGAAAAATTAAAAGCTTGTATAGAAAATATTAGACAATTACATTACAATGAAATTAAACAAATGGCTGCAGCATATAAAAGTGGTTCAGTTAAAAGATAGCATTTAAGAATTAAATACTAAATAAAAAATCATGACACGTTATGAAATTACGAAGTAAGTTTGTAAGTGGTGATAGATTTTTATAAATTTATTTTCATTACGAAGTTTTGAAAATAAAAACATAACTTTGCTTAGCTTTATGCCTTGCTAAAATTATGCTTAAAAGGGTTTAAAAAGGGAAATCCCCTTTTTCACACCGTTATTGGCTTTGCCAATAGCGTAGTGTGTTACTAAAATGGAATTTTAGTTTTATTGAACGAGCTGTAGCTCGTTTTTTAAATGTTTAAATCCTTATCATCATATTCATAATTTTTTGTATATAAATAATCATTTATTTCTTCTTCTTTTGATGTGTTATCTGCTATATCGTGTAAATCAAAATTATCATATAAATCTTGTTTGTGGTATTCTTTTATTTCTGATATTACTTTATTTGTATCTTTTTCTAAATAATTTACTGTATAACTTAAGTCAGTTCTTTAAATAATGCTTGATTATTTGGCATATCTTTTATAACTCTTTTTGATGTATTCATAAAATTATTTAATGTATCATAAGTATCTTGATTAATCTTAACTTCTTTACCTATAATTATTGGTTTAGAAGTTTTTAGTTTTTCTTCTATTTCTTCAAAATCTCTAGTCATTAAATAATTTTGCTTTTCTAATCTATTTTCTAGTTTTTTTAGTAATCTTTTTAAATTTTTTTTATAGAAATATGCTCGTTATCGCTGTTTTTAATGCCTCTTTCTAGATCAAAACCATTATCTATTAGTCTTTGATAGTATTTATCTTGAAGTGTGCTTAAATGGGCTTTATCTTTGATATATTGTTTTTTAGAAATAGTATATTTTTCAGTGTTTGTTCTTTTATCATAGTAATATTTGTATTTTTAATACTTTTGATATTTCCATTTATGATTGCGTATTTTACATTAGCAAACCTAAAAACCATTTCAACCTTTCTTTTTAGTTCTTTACTTATTACAAGTTCTTTAGTTTCTATTGTCATAACTCAATCACTTTCCTTTGTTAAATAACAAAAAAACTAACATTTCTGTTAGTAATTTATTACTCTCGAATTTATAAAAGTTCGAGTATTAATCATCTGGTGGGGCGTTAGGGATTCGAACCCTAGACCCACTGATTA
The DNA here is from genome assembly GCA_900550145.1 of uncultured Mollicutes bacterium. GTDB lineage: Bacteria > Bacillota_I > Bacilli_A > RF39 > UBA660 > CAG-1193. Next base: position 1,589 of record URRF01000041.1, on the reverse strand, counting down.
AGAGTCAGTTGCTCTACCAACTGAGCTAACGCCCCATAAGACAATTGTGATTATATCAAAAAAATGTAATTATATCAACTAGTTTTATGTATTTTTTGTCAAAATGTGAATTTTATTTAAAATTTAATTCTTAAACAAAAAACATTATGTTAACTTATTTTTGCATAATGTTTTTTTAATTTCTGTTTTATTTTATTTTCAATTCTAGATACTTTTGCTTGAGAATATCCTGTAATAGTTGCAACTTCACTTTGTGACTTATCAAGAATATATCTTTCTTCTATGAATTTTCTTTCGTTATCATTAAGTAAATTCATTAGTTCTTCAAATTCTGCACTATCAACAGTATTTTCTTGTACACTAACTACATCCATAACTGTCATTTTATCGTCTTCCCCAACTGGTTCATCTAAACTTCTAACGCATCCTTTTATATTTAATGCCTCAATTATTTTCCATTCGTCTATACCAGTTTCCATGCTTAGTTCACTTGTTGTAGGTGTTCTTTTATATTTTTGACTAAGTAAATCTATTAGCTTATCTAATCTATAACTTAGATACTGTATTTCTCTACTTATTTTTACACTTTTGTTTTCTCTTATGTATTTTTTCATTTCACCTAATATGTAAGAATATGCGTATGTTGAGAATTTAACACCATATCCTTCGATGTAGTTATTATATGCTTCTATAAGGCCTACTACACCCGCCTGAAATAGATCTTCGCTATTTTCTTTTGAAAAACTATTAGCGAGTTTATAAATCATTTTTTTATTATCTTCTACTACACTTACTAAATCACTTACAATATATTTATCATCTCCTTTTCACATATTATAAAATGAATAAAAAATAAAAAAAACACTTTCGACAAAACAAGTGTTTTTAATATAAAACATGTTATTTTATTACTTTAATTTTATTTATTATAGGGAGTGTTTTTGATTTACCATTACATGCATTTATTATTCCATATATCATTATTATAAATATTAATATTCCAATAAATGTCATTGGTAAAGTAATCCATAATGGCGTTACCTTTTTACTTCCCACCATGTATCCCCAATCAATAACATATCTTGTTACTTTTATTAAAGAAAGTAAGCTATAAGTTATAATATAGCAAATCATTGTTATCAGTAAATTCATACCTTGTATTGAATGAAATTCTACATATTTAGATTTTCTATTTGAAAAATAAGGTATTAATGCGAATACACCGCAATAAGATAATACACCTAATAATTTGTTATCTTCTACTTCTTCTTTTGAAAATTCTTCTGAGATATCTTTTACATCAAGAAATTGTTTTATTTTTTCTTTTGTTTCATTACTAATGACTTTTTTTGTTTTTTCTTCATTAATAGATTCTTCATTATTTTTTTTCTTTTGTTTTTTCTTTTCTATTTTTACTCCACAACTAGGGCAAAAATTTTCTTTTCCTTCAAATTTGTAACCACAATTACTACAATATGACATATTTTACCACCCACTTAATTATATATTATCTATTCGTTTTTGTAAATATTAGTTAAAATGGAAAATTTTTTCTGAAGTGCAACAAAGTTACATTGAAAAAGACATAT
>URRF01000040.1 GCA_900550145.1 uncultured Mollicutes bacterium | reverse complement strand
GATATATTTAATATGTTAAACATTGCTTCATCAAGTTATTCAGTATATGAAACTGAGCAAACACTAATACAAACATCTTTTATATATCAAATAGCTAAAAAGTATAAAGCTTCAATCGACTCTATTTTAAAAGAGCAATGACAGATTTGTCATTGCTTTTAAAAATTCATTTCTGTTTCTATTAAATTCTTTCTTATCTCAAAACTTTCAGTAGTTGAAGAATCAAATTGATTATTATCCATTATATAATTAATCCATTTTAACGCACATTTTTTTAAATATGGCATTTCATTTTTTCTAGTTTCCTCATTATCATAATACTCATTCAAAAATGCTTTAAGACCTTCAGTATCTACTCCTCTTGATTTAGAAAAATACAATAATGATATCGCAATTGCAACATCAACTACTGTTGGTCCATATTTAGCATCATCAAAATCAATAAATCCAATTTGTGATTGCCAATTTTCATTATAGAAAATATTGAATCTAGTCAAATCAAAATGTAATATTGAATATCGATTAAATACTCCATCTATTTCGAATGGTAATGTAGGTAAATTATATTTATTATTACCAGTTGTTATTTTGTGAATATTTTTTATTTCTTTAGCTATTTTAATGGAAGTATCCTTATTTATATTTTTAAATAAGTTTCCAATTTCTTCACCATTTAAAAATGAATATATTACACAATATTTACCATTTTCAAATAGACAGTATCCTTGATTTTCTTTATTCAATATTATATCTGGAACGTTCATTCCACCATTTTTTAAATCTTTATAAATATTAACCATAGAAATAGCATGATTTTCTTCATCATATAATTTCATTATATACTTATTAGAGAGACCTGTAAGCATATATACATTTCCATCAGTTGAGTCCTCATTTTTAATAATTTTATCTATTCCTAGACAATACTTTTTCTTTATTTCCTCTTTCATTATTATCCCTCACACTTTCCATATCCATTATACCATGTTTTATATGTTTTATGTGCATAATAATATCATTATTATTTAAAGATGGCATTTTTTTAAGTTCGTCTTCAGAAATAATTCCATCAACATATAAATTTAACATTTCATATTGAATTATACAATAATCACACAATTGATAATTATTATTTGGTTTATATTCAGAATTGATAAGTATATGATTAGAATTGATATCACCAGATATTACATTAGAATTATCTTTATATTGAAGCCCGATAGGACACATTTCAAATTTACCATAGCCATCAATACTTTGTATAAAATAAGGAATATAACATTTATAGCTTCTTTTCCCAGTTTTCATTATATTTATAAGTCTTTCAAAATATGTTAATGGTGGTAATATATTATTATATTTATTATAATTATCAATAATACATCTTTCAAATTCCAATATTTGTTGTTCATTAAAATCTAAAATACTTCTTGGTTCACCTCTAACAGGTCTTGGTACTATCATTAGATTTTTTGCATTTTTAAAATGTTCTAAAAACTCTTTAAATTTATCAGTGTTATATTTTGTTAAAACACAATTGACTTCAACTCCAATACCATTATTTAACAACTCACCAATAGTTTCAACAACTTTTTTTGTCATAAAACTACTATGTGACTTAGAATAATTTGCTTCAGCAGTAACACCATCTAAAGATATTTGGAAAGTGACATTTCCCATTCTTTTATATCTTTCTATTTCTTCACTTTTTATGTTTGAACCATTGCTTAAAATTTGAACCATTTTATACTGATTATGTAAGGTTTCTACATAATTGCATAAATTAGGATTTACTGTTAGCTCTCCGCCTGAAATTTTTAAAATATCAGTGTCCATTACCTTTTTGCTTTCATTCATAACTGCTGTAGCCACATCATAAAATTCTTTAAATCCTCTACCATTAGCAAAAAACTTTTTAACACTTTCAGGCATTTTCTCTATCTTGTCATACCATTCCTCAGCTACATGCAAATTACCATTTTCATCTTTTCTTAATGAATATTCTGTGGGGCAAAATCCCTCACAGTATTCACACCTAAAATTACACCATTCTTCTGCAATTCTTTGATCTTGATAAATTGCTATTGGTTTATTACTTTTTGTCATTTTTACTTTCCTCCAATACTTTCTTATACATATCTATGTATTCATTTATTATCTTTTTTTTATTAAATATATTTAAAATTTTAGTTCTTTCTTCTTCCATCTTTTTTTCATTTTTTTTTAACAATAAAGCCTTATTAGTAGTAGCAATTATTGATTTAAGATTTTTTTGACATAATAATATTGCTTTTGTCATCTTGCTTAAATTGGTAATATTTCCTGAATCAAATGCAACTACTGGAGTCCCACAATACACCGATTCAATACAAACTTGTGAAAAACTTTCAGGCAAAGTAGAAAAATTAAATGTAACATCTGAAAAAGAATAAAAATATTTTAGTTTATCACTTTCAATCCAGCCCGTATTAATACAATTATCAGGCATATTAGATTCTTCACCAAATGGTCCAATAATACAAATATTTCTTTTTTCTCTTTTCATTTCTTCTGCAAATAATGAAATATATTTACCACCTTTTTCTTCTACAGGCCGATTTGGGAAGAAAATAATTTCATCATATTTTTTTATTACATCTTTTAGCAATAAAGGGACTTCATCATTTAAAGCATCACTCGATGATACTTTATCAAATAAACTCTGGTCAATATGTCGTGGAATAACCAAACACTCCACATCACGATTAAAAAGTTTCTTTTTCTCATCATACTTTGACTTGGCAAATTCAGATGGAGCAACAACATAATCGAAATCACCACCAAGTGATTTATCTAAATGACTACCTTTATCCGCAGTAGCTATCAAAACATCATGCAAAAAATATAATTTTTTTGCCTTACATTTTATAAATGGAAATGTAAAAGAGCAACAATGAATATTCATAATATCAACATTTTGACATTCTTTAGCAATTAATTCCATTGTATTGGTATCATCCAAAGAAATATATTTAACCCCATTTTTTACAAATTCTTTTTTTTCAGAAAAAATTGAACGGCTCAATATTTTTACTTCTTCAACATCTGGATGCTTTATAAACTCATTTGCTAAATTAATAATTGTCCTGGCTTTTCCACCATATTGTAATGGATAAATTTCCGGTTCATCATCAAAAAAACTAATTTTCATATTTTTTACCTCCAATATTAAAATAAACCATGACTATATTATCTGTTTTATACTCTGTTGACAATGCCCTGCAATCTTCTCTAACAATTGCTAACATTTGGTTTCTATTTATATCATCAAATTGTGATTTAAATGCTGATATACAGTCAACTATTAAATCCAACTTACTAGAAATATCTTTTAACCTAGGAGTGATATTTAATCTTTCAGATACATATTTTAATCTTTCAATATATGATTTTTTACATCTTGCATATGGATATTCTGGATACAAAATAATTTCATAATTCTTCAATTCATCTATTATTTCTAATACAGAATCAAATACTACTGTATGATCTGGATGATTACCTATTCCCATTGGAGCAAAAATTGTATCAGTTAAGTTATGTTTTAGATATAATCTTATTTCATTTTTAATCCTATTTTTTATTTTATCTATATCTTCACTACTAATTCTAGTTGATTTTTCTCTCATAGATATAAACTGTTGTCCCAATAATCTTTCAACAACAAAAGATGATTCATCCAATCTAATTTTTTCATATTCTGAATCTGATATAGATATACTATCTTTCCATGTAAAATATTCAGGATTAGTCTTTGAAAATATATTTAACACTGTCGTATTATATTCATTTAAAGTACAACCTAATACTGATAAAGCAAAATCATCTGAATGAGGTTCTAATACTAAAGCATTATTTTTTACAGAATGATTTAAAAATTCATCATATATCACGCCCTCATTTTTTAATATGTATTCGTTTATTTCTTCATCATTTGAAAGTTTACAAATTTTTTGTTTTCCTAAATATAATAACTCGTTTTTGTCATTTATCTTAAAAAATGGAGAAAATATTTTTTTATTATTCAAAATAACCACCTATCTTTTCAAACTTTTTACTTTAACAAAGTCTGGTTGTCTTTTATGAAACACGCATATTTCATCAAAGCCACAACTTTCTATTGCATCTAGAGTTAAATCTAAATCTCTCGCTAATTCTCTTGACTTATGGGCATCAGAACCAATAGTCAATATTTTTCCGCCATAATCTTTATATTTCTTTAAAATTTCTATATTAGGATGCGGGCATGTATTTCCAAATCTGTATGCGGCAGAATTGACTTCTAATCCCTTATCTTTTTTTATTAAAGCATATAGAATAGCATCTAATATTTCTTGATAATCTTTATAACTTAAGTTTTTATTAGCATAATTACCGTATCTAATAATATAATCTAAATGTCCATATACATCATAATCATCATAAAGTTCTATATTTTTTAATACTTCATTAAAATATAACATGTATGCTTCATGTTGTGTAAATTCTTCGAAGAAAGTTTTATCTTCGCCAATATCCCTATTAGCAGCTGTATGTGAAGAACCTACGATAAAGTCGAATGGATATTTCGATATTTCATTTTGTATTTCTGCAACATGTTCTGGTCTTAATCCTACTTCTAAACCAAAATTAATAGGAATAGAAGAAGAATCTTTCATTTTCATATATTCATAATGATATTTCATTAAATCAATATTAGGCAACGAAATATGCATACCATCTGAAATATCATAATGTTCTGTAAATGTGATTTCATCTACATTTTTCGAAGGTGCTACATCAATATATTCTTGCATTGTTGCTCTGCCATCATAGCTTAAATTTGTATGAACATGACAATCTTTCATTTTTTACCTCCCTCATTATTCGCCAATTCCAATATAATTAATAACATCTGAATTTATAGCTAATTTGTCAAACTTATTCCAGCAATCTAATAAATATTTGATATTATTAAATTTGGAAAAATTAATTTCTAAAAATTCTTTGTGTGGACATCCAACTATTACAACATTTGCATCTTTTAAAATTTCAGAAAGTTTACTTTCAATTTCTGACTTAGGTGTATTATCAACAATTGGATCAAACACAATAACATTCGGATTATATTTTTTCAACATTTCTAACAATACTAATGCTTGTGACCTACGCATATCATCAGTATTTGCTTTATAACTAATTCCAAGCATAACTATTTTTAAATTCTCTATATTATCGCAATTTTTATTCACTGCCTTCAATAATTTACTAAGGGCATATTGAGGCATATTTTCATTTATTTTAACAGATTCTTTAAAAATTTGCATATCAACATTATCATTATCTTCTACAGCCTTTATTAAATAATGAATATCCTCGGGAATGCAATGACCACCCGGACCAATACCAGGAAAAGCTATTGATAATCCAAATTGCTCAACTTTACTGTTTAAACCATTTATTAATCTCTTTACCGAAAAATTATATTTATCTGCAATTTTCGCCAAAAGATTAGCCTGGGCAATACGCATATTTCTAATTGAATTCTCCCATACTTTTACTAATTCTGCTTCTTCGATTGATTGCATTGGAATTATCTTTGCATCAATTATATCTTCGTAAAAATTACAAACTTTATTTAAAGTATCATTAGATGTTGCACCACAAACTCTATTAATGTTTCCTACCCAATATTTTTTGTTTCCTGGATCTATTCTTTCTGGGCAATATGCTAATTCATAGTCTTTATTTATTTCTAAACCATTAATTTCATATAATTTTTCTTGAACATACTTTCTTGTCATACCTGGTGCTATTGTACTTTCTATTATAATCAAACTTCCTTTTTTCATGACAAACGCCAAACTTTCAATAACTTTATTTAATATTGATAAATCTGGAACATCATCAATTGTTGGAGTTGGAACACATATTATAACAATATCTGCATTTTTTAGTTCATTATAATCATTTGTAAGTAATAAATTCTTCTTATAATCTTTGTATATATCGGTCAATTGTGTTGGCAACATTTTTTCTTCTCTTATTGCATTTATTTTTTTTAAATCATTATCTATTCCAATAACTTGGTATTCCTTTGTAGCGACCAAATATGCCAATGGTGCTCCAACATACCCTAATCCAATAACACCTACTATTTCTTTCTTCATAATTAATCATCTCCTATAACTTTTAAAATACTTACTTTTTTATATTTATCAAGTTAGAATATCGAATACAAAATAATTTTGTTGAATATCTATTTTTCCAATCTTCTGTTTGATTAACCCTATCTATTTTTTTTATTAATACCTCTTTTAATACTTCATTTAATGATTCAACAGAATTATCAAATAAATAATAATTTTTTGCTCCATCTACTATTTCTTTATATGTAGGGATATTATTTAATATTGTAACTATTCCTAAAGACAATGCTTCTAAAGCAGAATATCCAAAGCTTTCTGATTTACTTGGCAACATTACAATGTCTGCAACTTTATATCCATCGCTCATCTTATCAAATCTATCAATTAATATATCAATATTATTCTTTTGACAAAAATTTAAAATATCATCCATATATTGCTCATATTGCTTATCTTTGCCAGTGCATATAACTTTATAATTACTTTTTATATTATCATCTAGTAAAGCAAAGGCTTTCATAAATAACATTGGTTGTTTTTGAATAGGCTCAAGTCTGCTTGGTAAAAGAATTATTTTTTTATTTTGCTCTATATTCATTTTATCTAATATTTGATTTCTATCATTATCTGAAGTAATCCTAGAAACATCTATTGCATGTGGTATGAAATATATATTTGTATTTGACAAATCTTTATATAAATTAGCATAATATTTCGAAGGCGTAACAAAATAAGTTTTTTCCATTGTAGATTCTTTGTACATTAACTTTAGCATTATCTCAAAAGAGATTTCCCCCCAATCCAATTTATATTCAAATGGATTAGTATGAATTGTAAAAATTCTTGTTTTTTCTTCAGCAACTTTTAAAAACAATTGTGAGTTTAATTGTATTAAGTCATACGTATCAAATGATATCTTATCCTCTATTTTCTTTGCTAAATTTTCAAAACTTTGTTCATCATTAAATTGATTAAACTGAGATTTAAGAAAATATTCATCAACTTCATTTATATCTTTAAACAGATTCATACTTATATAATTAACTTTATTTTTTATATATGAATCTCCTGAAAGCATATAAACATCTACTTCATTATTTGCATTTATAAATGATTCTGCTAAATCAATTACAAATCTTTCAGTTCCACCAATAGAAGTTGGTTTTACTGTCCAAGGGCTTAATATTGCTATTTTCATATTTCTAATCCTCCTTTAAATTCAAGATATTAATGTATTCTTTTAATATTTTATTTTTTATTTCTTGATTATTATATATTAAGTCAACGACAGAGTATCTATCTTTTCTTGGTTTAAGATTGTTAAAAACTTTTTCTACAAGTCCATAACTAATACTATATTTTTCATTAAGCTCAAAAACCTTCATTTTTTTCAACAAACTTATTATTGACATACCTTTTTCATATTCCTTTTTATTATTAGTAATTAAATATTGAGCTATTGTCATGAGTATAATCCCATTTCCAACACTTATGGCATGAGGTATATTAATTTCTTTTTCGAGAGCCTTTGCAAAAATATGTTCAGAACCACTTTCTGGTTTTCCACTACCATATTTATTAGTAATCAATCCCGACTCTCCTATTTTTGCATATACAAATGATACATCATTCTCTATAGAGGCGATACTATTATTTGAAATATATTTCATTGTTGAATTTAACAAATCATTAGCCCATTCATATTCATTGCTTTTAATTTCATTGTTATATTTAATAGCTAAATTCCAATCATTTAATGCTGTAAATATTGAAAAAATATCTACTATGCCATATAAATTATTTTCCGTTGATTGCTTTAGTACATCATTATCAAAATAAATATTTGTAGGCATTGTTGCATCTAATGATATTACTTTATTATCTACTACTAAAGCAACTTTGTTAGTTGAATATGCATTGGTTGATAACATGGTTGGTATTGCAATAAGTTTAATATTAAATTTATAAGATAAATACTTTCCTATATCAATTGCAGTACCACCACCGATTGATATAATTTGATGATATTTTTTTAATGTTGAAAACTTTTTATCAATTTTTGATTTTTCTTTTGTTATTTCATTTGTACTATAATAGTCAAAGTTCACATTGTCTAAATTAATTTTATTTTTTATTACTGATGTTGGTGAATATATTACTAAACTCTTTACTGCATCAAGTTTTAAAAATTTTTTTACATTTATTACTTTTGTAATAGTATTAAAATCTATAGTATTCATTTAATTTTCTCCTTTTCATTTAATTTTTTTTGTTTTTATGGTATTATATTTAACGAGGTGACTTATGTCTAAAATCAAAAATATTATATTTGATCTTGATGGAACTTTATGGGATTCACGAGAGCAAATCATTGAAGCATGGAAAAATGTTATACCTGACATTAACATCAATGCCAAAGATTTAGATAATTTGATGGGAAAAACAAATGCCGAATATATAAAGTTTCTTTTTCCAAATTTTAGCGATAAAGAGGCTGAAAAACTCATGAAGAAATGTGAAATTGAAGAAGTAAAATATTTAACTCAATTTGGAGCAAAATTATATGACAACATTATACCTATAATTAAAGACTTATCTAAATCATATAAACTATTTATAGTTAGTAATTGTCAAAAAGGCTACATAGAAAGTTTTTTAGAGCATTACAATCTTATAGAGTTTTTTTTGGATACAGAATGCAATGGAAACACCAATAAATTGAAAGAAGAAAATATAAAGTTATTGATGAACAGAAATAATTTAAAACAAAATCAAACCTGTTACATTGGTGATACCCAAAGCGATTACAATGCATCATTAAATAATAACATTGAATTCATTTGGTGTAGATATGGTTTTGGCAAATTTCCAAACTATGAAAAATATGTAAATAAACCAGAAGAAATTTCATGTTTAATTAGAACGCTTGATTAAGTGTTCTTTTATTATTGTATCCCAATCATATTCAATACGAACTATATCTTCTTCTTCGATTTTTTCATCACCATATTGTACTTCAACAATTTCAAGAGTTTTAAGTGCTTTAATTGAATGTTTAACTTTTCTATCAACTTTTATAATGTCTCCTGATTTTATTTTACTATATTCTCCATCTATAATTACTTCTCCCATTCCCTTTAAGACAAACCATTCTTCTGCTCTATGATTATGGTATTGATAACTAATATTTTTGTTATCAATAATTGTAAGTTTTTTGATTTTAATGTAAATTGGATCTCTATCAAAAATATTTAACACTTCGTAATATCCCCATTGTCTAAAAACATTATTATTGATATTTTTTTTCATCAGTTTTATTCCATCATGTGTATTAACAACAATAGCATTTTCAAGACCATCGTTTACTATTTCTTTGTTTTCAAAATTAATAACATTAGTATTATAATCGTCTGGTATTGAAATTTTTGATGATAATCTATCCCAAGTTCCTAAATCGCTCCAATGAGCATCAGAACTAATTACTAATAAATTACTTTCTTTCTCTAAAACCTCTGTATCAAAACTCTTATGAGGTAATAAAGTATATTTATTTAAAAATTCATCATAAGAAGAATAATTTAAATACTGTTTTGCAATTTGTAATATTTTTTCTAATCTAAAATTAACTATTCCACTATTCCAAAACGCATTATCTACAATAAGTTTTGCAGCAAGTTCAATATCTGGTTTTTCTTTAAAAGAAAGCACACGATTATTTGAATTAACTATATATCCATATTGAGTTGAAGGAAAAGTTGGTTTAATTCCGACCAAACATATATCAGATTTTTCATTTTCAATTGTTTTTTTAGCTTCTGCTAAAATTTTGTAAAAACTTTTATCTACATCGTGATCGATAGGAACTACTGAAATAATTTCATCGTTTGAAGCATTTTCAATCTCTTTTAAATAAACAGCAATATTAAGAATCGCTCCAAATGTACCTATATAAGCTGGTTCAAATATAAAATTTTTAAACCCTTTTATTTCATTTAACACTTCATCCTTATAACCATTACCAGTTGCAATATAAATATTATTCATTCCGTAATTTTTAAGAATTGAATCGTATGTCTTTTTTAGCATACTTGAAGCATCATTAAATATTGGAACAAATTGCTTTGGAACATTGTCTGTAGAAAGCGGCCACAACCTTTTTCCTTTTCCTCCAGATAATAATACTATTTTCATTTTACACCCCCATAATAATAAAAAAAGGTGGCTAAAAAATACAATCGCTATTTTTTAACCACCAATTTAATATTTCTATTGTTAGATTGTGAAGAAGAATCTAAGCTAAAAATGTTATCATAATTCATATTTTTTAGAAAATTTTTACAATATTTTTTTTTAAATATAGCTTTATCCATCAGCACGCCTCCAACAAAACTGATATATATTCTATTGGTTTTGTCCAAGTTTGTCAAGTGTTTTTTGTAAAAAAGGTGGGATATTTTAGATTTTTTGTTGTTTTTTTGATTTTTGTGTTATCACTAGTTTATTAGATAGCACAAATAGTATCGTGTTGATTTGATTCAGATATAGTAATGTAGTATTTTCAACTGAGTAGTAGGATTGTCTGCTAGTTTAGGGACGATTTTTTTTGTACCTATCTTTCCATATTAGAATTGTATAAATCTTCTAGTTCTTCATCACTCCATAAATCTTCTATATTCATGTTAAGTTTATTTATATTGCTAATAATTGCGTTTTTAAAATATCCAAACTTATTTTCTATTATATTACCATCTTCATCTTTAAAAT
>URRF01000039.1 GCA_900550145.1 uncultured Mollicutes bacterium | reverse complement strand
GAACAAGTAGTAATCCATATATACTAAAAGCAGGATCATAAATAAAAGGAATGCGTAAATGTGACCCAAACTGGGTAGGGACCCAGAGGAGCACCAAATTTTGGAAAAATATATATTTTGTAAATTGATAAGTACTAGTGTATTTTACTAGTGCTTTTAATATAGAAAATTAATCATATAACTTTTACTAGTTATTTTTATATAGTTGCGATAAAATGCATTTGGTGTTATTATAAATATAGAGGGTGTAACATGAAGAAAAGTAAGTTTAATGATATTTTGGATTGTTCAATTCATATAGTTGTGTATGCACTTATATTAATATTAGTGTCTACTTTGTTTAAAACTGTGGTTATAGATAAGAGTTATTGTGGTTTATATGGTTTAGTAGCGTCTATAATTATATTTCTTTTGAATAAAACAGTTAAACCAATTTTATTTAAGTTAACTGTACCTATAACTGGTATAACAATGGGACTTTTTTATCCTTGTATAAATATATTAATATTGAAGATAGTAGATTTTGTATTGGTCAGTCATTTTGATACACATGGTATTGTGTCTTTGTTTTTTACTGCTGTTTTGATATCTGTTATGAATATATTAGTTGATGAATTGATAATAAAACCGATTTCTAGGAAGGGTGATAAATAGTGAATAGTGTTGCAATAAGTTTAGGTAATTTTGATATTACTTGGTATTCTTTGTGTATATTAGTTGGTGTTATGATTGCGTCTGTTTTATTTTTATTAGAGTGCAAGAAGTATGAAATAAATATTGATTTTGGAATTAATTTAATATTTTGGACTGTTATATTTGGTATAATAGGTGCGAGAATATATTTTGTTTTGTTTAATTTGTCTTATTATTTAGAAAATCCTATTGAAATACTTGAGGTATGGAAAGGTGGGCTTGCTATACATGGTGGGATAATAGGTGGTTTATTATTTATAATCTTTTATTCATTAAAGTATAAGGTGAGAATATTGAAAATGACTGATATGGTTGTTGTTGGTCTTATTATTGCACAAGCAATGGGAAGATGGGGCAATTTCTTTAATGGTGAAGCACATGGACCAGAAACTACAAGAGAAGTGTTAGAGGGTATGAAAATAATTCCTAAATTTGTAATAGATGGTATGAATATTGCAGGAACTTATTATCAACCAACATTTTATTATGAGTTTTTGTGGTGTTTACTTGGTTTTGTAATATTGTTATGTGTAAGAAAATTTTATGAATATTTAAAAGTTGGACAATTAACTGGAATATATTTAATGTGGTATGGTATAGGAAGGTTTTTTGTAGAGAGTTTAAGAACAGATAGTTTGATGTTAAAGGAATTTAAAGTGGCACAAATTGTTTCTGTAATAATGTTTGTAGTTGGTTTAATAATGTTAATATTGGGCTTTAAGGGTTCAAAATTTGAGAATAGGTATGATGATTATGAAATTGAAGACATTAAATTTTGATACAGTTGTAATTGGATGTGGTGTTGCGGGTATGACCGCTGCATTATATTTGAAAAGAGCAAATGTGAGAGTTTGTATAATAGAAAAAAATGCACCAGGGGGACAATTAAATAAAATAACTGAGATAGAAAATTATCCTGGATTTAAGAGTATTGATGGCCCTACTTTTGCATTTAATATATTTAATCAAATACGAAGTTTGGATATTACTTATAAATATTTAAATGTTTTAGAAATAATTAGTAAGGATGATTATAAGATAGTTAAAACAAATAAAGAAGAGATTACTTGTAAAAATGTTGTTATTGCAACGGGTAGAATTTCTAGGGAACTTGGGCTTTCTAATGAAAAGAAGTTGTTATCAAATGGTGTTAGTTATTGTGCTATATGTGATGGAACTTTATATAAAGATAAAATAGTATGTGTAGTAGGTGGTGGAAATAGTGCATTAGAAAGTGCGATGTATTTGTCTTACATATGTAGTAAAGTATATTTAATACATAGGAATGATGAGTATAGGGCAGAGGGAATACTTGTTGATAAATTGTTGCAAAAATCTAATATAGAATGTATTAAAAATGCAAGAATAACTGAGTTAAAAGAAACTAATGACAAGTTGTCATCTGTCGTTATAAATAATGATAAAGAGATAATATGTGATGGAATATTTATTGAAATTGGTAATGTGCCAGTACCTATTAAATGTGATGGATTAAAATTAGATGATAATTATATTGTTGTTGATAGCAGTATGAAAACAAGTGTAGATGGTGTTTATGCCTGCGGTGATATAATTAAAAAAGAAGTATATCAAATATCTACAGCAGTAGGCGAAGGGACTATGGCTGCAGTTAGTATTATAAGAAGTTGAAGTATTTATAAAAGATATTTTCTTGAATAAATATTTTTTTTATGTTACTATTACAATAGGTGATGTTATGAAAAATAAGTTTTTATTTTTAGTGATGTTATTGATTTTACCTATTACTGGCAAGTGTTTAACACCAGAAGAAAAGTTAGATAAAATTAAATCTGTAAAAGAAGGGGATACTTACTATATAGATGTTAAATCACTTGATCCTGATATAATATTGGGTGATACTTGTAATATAACAAAAGAGGAATTGATTAAAAGAAATAGTGAATATTATTCAAATATGAGTAATGAAGAATTGAATAGTGTTTTATTAGAAGAAAAACATTATTGTTTAAACTATTATTATACTTTTATACTTGGTTTACATTTGAAAAAGAATGGTGTTGAAAATCTTTATAATGATTATGATTTAGATTATACAGATAAAAACAATGTAAAAATATCAGTATATGATGATAATAATCAGGTATCTAGGAATTATAAACTTAGATATATAGATAATTATGATAAGAGTGTGTTAAGTGGCACAAATAAAGTTAAGAATGAACTTAAAGATGTTTATACAATATATGGTTTATCTGTACTTAATTCAGTTTATCATTATGGAAATATAGAGGAGAATATATATCAAAATGATTTGGTGTTGTATCGTTTTTCTGATTTAAAAGATACTATTAATAAATATAGTGATTATGAGATAATACCTAGGTTACAAGGTGCGGGTGGAACTCCAAGTATTAATGCTAATGAAGGTGCACTTGGTATATTTAAAAATGATATATTATATGCACTATCAAAAACATCATTTGAAATGAATCATGTGTTATATGTTGATAAAGATGAATCTGGAACAGCATTTTCTAAGGCAGAAAAAAGAATAAGTGATTATTTTAAAGGTACAGTAAATGTAGAAGTAGATAAAGAAAACTTTGATTTAGTTCAAGATGAATATTTAGATGATGAAATAAATGAATATTTGGGTACACAAAATGTTTCATATGTTGGAACTTTTACAAAAGTTAAGTTAGATGATAAAGAAGCCCTTATTTTAATAGTAGAAATACCTAAAGATAAATTGGATAAAGTTGATATACAAACAAAAGATTATAAAACTGGAATTAATATATCAACAAGTAGTTATCAAGTTCCAATAGATGTTACTCTTTTAACTCGAGATGTAATTAATAATGATTTAGTAAAGAAAGCAAGCGAAAAAAGTGACATAAACTTTGTTAATGCGTATGATATAAATTTGTTAAAAACATCTAATGGTGGTTATGTAACTAAAATTGAAGATGGTGTAGTAGTTTATATGCCATTAAGTGGTTCTTATAAAGAAAATGATAAGGTTGATGTGTATTATATAAAAGATGATGGAACTTTAGAAAAGTTAGAGGGTAGTGCTGTATTAGTAGGTGATGATTTATTTGTTAAATTTATTACTAATCATTTTAGTACTTATGCAGTGGGTAATGAAATAATTAAAAATCCAAATACAATCGATAATGTTTATATATATTTAATAATAGGTTTAGCAAGTATGACTTGTTTGGGTTATATAGTATATAAAAAAATTAAAAATTAGGAAGTGATATTATGTCATTCTCGGTAAAAGTAAAAAGTGAAATTCTTAGATTACGGAGTGAGAGAACAGAAAAAATATCACTTCTTTCTTCATATATAAGAAATAATGCTGTAATAACAGAAAACTCTATATTAATAAATACAGAAAATATGGAAATATCAAAATATATATTTGAACTATTTAAAGAATTATATAATATATTTCCAATAATAACAGTAAGAAAAAGTTTTAATTTTAAAAAAAGTATGTCTTATTTATTAAGAGTAGATTCACATTTAAATCTAATATTAAAAGATTTATCATTAATAAATGAAGATGGTTATTTTATAAATATACCAAGAGAATATATTTATACAGAAGATGAAGATAAAATGTCTTATTTAAGAGGAGTATTTTTGGCAACTGGTTCAATAAATGATCCAAAAACATCAAGATATCATTTAGAATTTTTAATAGATGATTATGATTATTCATTATTTGTGTGTGAATTATTAGATTATTTTAATTTAAATAGTAAACTCATAGAAAGAAATAATGGATTTATGATATATATAAAGGAAGCTGAAAAAATAAGTGATTTTTTGAGAATAATGAAAGCATATAATGCAGTACTTTATTTTGAAGATATAAAAGCATATAGAGAACATAAGAATTTAGTTAATAGATTAAATAATTGTGAACAAGCAAATGTAGAAAAAACTATTAATTCTGCTTTAAATCAAGTATCTGATATAGAATTAATAGAAAATAAAATAGGAATAGATGCATTAGATGAAAAATTACAAACTGTTTGTGTATATAGAAAAAAATATAAAGAGGCCTCTTTAAGTGAACTTAGTAATATTATATCAATGGAAACAAATACTAAAGTAACTAAATCTGGCTTAAATCATAGAATGAGAAAAATAAAAGAAATAGCTAATAATTTAAGGAGGAAGTAATGAAAAGAAATGCATTTACATTAGTGGAACTTTTGGCTGTTATAGGAATACTAGCAGTAATACTAACTATAACCATTCCTATAATTGGTAATTATATAAAAGATAAAAAGAAGGATAGCTTTTTCATATCAGCAAAAAATATATTAAGGCATGTGGAAGCAGAAGGTCTTTATGATAATGAAATTAATGCTAGATTAAATATGTTGAATTTAACAGATTTAAAAGAAGAAAACTATGATATAGAAGGTTCATATGTTTATACAAAAGATGGAGAGTTACATTTAACTCTTAAAGGAAAAGGAAAATTCAAGGGATTATATATTTGTGGACTTACATCTTCTATTAAAGAAAATAATGTTGTAGAAACTGAATGCAGTGAGGATAGTTTTAAAGTAAATTTAGCAGATTATATAACAAGATTATATAATAATGAAGAAACAAGAACAAGTAATGGTTTAAAGAAAGATAATACAGAAGATGAAAATATAAGATATTATGGAAGTAATCCAAATAACTATGTATTGTTTAATAATGAATTATGGAGAATAATAGGAGTATTTGGAAATAATGTAAAACTAGTAAGAAGTGAATCATTAGCTAGTTTATCATGGGACTCATCTGAATCAAGTGTAAATGATGGTTGGGGAGTAAATGAATGGAGTCAAGCAGATTTAAAGAATTATTTAAATACAATGTATTATGGAGGAGATACAACAGTAACATGTTATGATGGACGAAATAATCAAACAACAACATGTCCAACAAACACATTAGATAATACAGCAAAAACTTTAATAGATAATTATACATGGAACACAGGTGCACCAAACTACTCTAAATTATATGATAGTACAACAAACACATTAGATACAGTTGAATTTTATAAAGCAGAAAGAGGAAATGAAACTGGAAAGATATGTAGTAGTGGTAAATGGTGTAATGATACAGTAACAAGAACAACAGAATGGACTGGATATATTGCACTACCATATTTAACAGATTGGGCTTACGCAAGCGAGAATAGTATATGCGAAACAAATATGCAAGTACAAGCTAGTTCAAATAATTTTATATGTAACAACAATAACTGGATGCAAAGGGGTGGTTGGACATTGTCGCCTAGTGCTTTTACTATCAATGCTAACTATGTCTGGTATGTGGATGGGCTTCCTAACTTCACCGATGCTTCGAATGCTCTTGCTGATGCGGTTTTTCCCGCCATATATCTAAAATCTAATATCCTTATAGAGAGTGGTAAAGGAACAAGTAGTGATCCATATATATTATCAGGAAATTAATATTAGAAATATAATATCTTTATATAAAATATAAGTTTTATTGGCTTATATTTTTCTTATTCACATATTTAGATAAAACCCTTTAAAAAAATTTATAAATTTGTTAAAATAATATATGTATTTAGAAGTATTAGAGGCGGTGTTTATTTATGGGCAAAGTAATATCATTAGTAAATCAAAAAGGTGGTGTAGGTAAAACTACAACCAGTATAAATTTAGCAGCTGCTCTTGGCTACTTTGGTAAAAAAGCATTACTTGTTGATCTTGATCCACAGGGAAATGCCTCAACTGGTATAGGTATTGATAAAGGTGATACTAGATATTCAGTATATGATGTAATGACTGATAAGATTGATATTGATGAGGCAATAGTAAAAACTAAGTATAAGAATTTAAGTATTTTGTCTTCTACTTTAAACCTTGCTGGAATAGATATAGAATTAATAGATAGAAGTGCTAGAGAACCGGACTTTATTAAAACAGCACAGTTAAAGAAGCATATTTCAAGTATTAAGGATAAATATGATTATATAATAATTGATTGTCCTCCTTCTCTTGGAATATTAACTACAAATGCTTTAACAGCATCTGATTCGGTTATAATACCAGTTCAATGTGAATTCTTTGCATTAGAAGGTATTATGCAATTGCTTAATACAATAATGCTTGTTCAAAAGAATTTAAATCCAACATTAGATATAGAAGGTGTACTTCTAACTATGCTTGATTTAAGAACAAAATTAGGAATAGAGGTAGTTACTGAGATAAGAAGTTATTTTAAAGAAAGAGTTTATGATACTATTATACCTAGATTGGTAAAACTATCTGAAGCACCTTCACATGGTAAACCAATTCATATTTATGATAAAGATAGTAAGGGTACTCTTGCTTATTTAAATCTTGCGAAGGAAGTGATTGAAAGAAATGGAAACTAAGAGAAAGGCCTTAGGTAGGGGTTTGGAAGAATTATTTAATTCTGAAAATTTGGAACTTGAGAAGATTGAAAGTAGGATAATGGAGGGAGCTACTAAAGATGAAATAGTAGAAATTAATTTATCTGAACTTAGATCTAATCCATACCAACCAAGAAAGATATTTGATGAGGAGGCATTAAAAGAACTTTCTGATTCAATAAAAGTATATGGGGTTTTTCAACCAATAATTGTTAAAAAAAGTATTAAAGGTTATGACATAATTGCTGGTGAAAGAAGAGCTAAAGCAAGTAAGATGGCAGGGCTTACTACTATTCCGGCTATAGTAAGAGATTTTTCTGATGAACAAATGATGCAGATTGCTTTACTTGAGAATTTGCAAAGAGAAAATCTTACTGCAATTGAAGAAGCGACTGCATATAAAGATATAATTGCAGCTCTTCAAATTACTCAAGATGATTTGGCTAGAAAATTGGGTAAGAGTAGAAGTCATATAACTAATATGTTAGGGCTTTTAAAATTACCTCTTGAAGTGCAAGATATGATACTTAAAAATGAAATAAGTATGGGTCATGCAAGGGTATTAAGTAAATTAGAGAATGTATCTGATATAACGGAATTATCTGATAAAATAGTAAAAGATAATTTGAGTGTAAGAGAACTTGAAAGTATGGTTGATTCAACTTATAAAAGAAATGTTGAAATAAAAAAGAAACCAAAGAAGGTAACAAGTGAATATAAATATATAGAAGAGGCACTTGAAAATAAATTAGGTACTAAAGTAAAAGTAACTAATAATAAAATTCAGATAAGTTATTCATCTGATTTAGATTTAAATAGAATAATTGAATTATTAAATATAAATGTAGAGGATTAGTATGAAAGATTATAAATTGGGTTCTATAGTAGTAATGAAAAAATCACATCCTTGTGGTGAGAATAGATGGGAAATTACTAGAATGGGGATAGATATTAAAATTAAATGTACTAAGTGTAATAGAGAAGTTATGCTTAGTAGAATTGATTTTGAAAAAAAACTTAAGAAAGTAGTTGAAATATAATGGAAAATATAAAAGAAAAAAGAAGTTGGCTAAACAATACTATATTATTTTTAATGACACTTATTCTTTGTGTAGTAGTATTTAGTGTTATTGGATCAGTTTTTAATTTTGAAGGATCTTATCCTAAATTAAATACAGTTACTGGAAATGTGGAAAATTCTTTAGTGTCTGTTGAATCACTTTTTTCAAGAGAAGGATTTAGATATTTAATAGGAAATGTATTAACAACATTTATGACGTTTACACCTTTAGTTATGTTTTTATTTGCTATGTTAGGTGTTGGTTTTGCTGAAAAAACTGGATTTTTTAGGGCTTTGTTTGCTCGTAAGAAAAGAAAAATGAAAAAGCCAGTTCTTACATTTATTGTTGCATTTATTTCAATAATATCTACAATAATAGGTGATATTGGATTTGTGTTTGTAATACCTGTTGCTGCTATAATATTTCTTGCAAATAATAGAAATCCGATAATAGGTATAATTGCTTCTTTTGCTGCAATGACATCTGGGTATGGTATGAGTTTAATAACAACTCAAATGGATTATAATTTGATTGAAACAACTACATTATCAGCAAGATTAATAGATAAAACTTATACTGTTAGAATGGGTGGTAATTTAATATTTGAAATAGTATGTACTATTTTGCTTTCATTGTTAATAACTTTTATAACAGAAAAATTTATTGTAAAGAAAGCAAAAAAATATAGAATAGATGATTTTGTTGAAGAAGAGATTATTACTAAAGAAGGTAAACGTGGATTAAAATATGCACTTCTTTATGCATTAATATCATTAATATTCTTTATTTATATGTTAATTCCTTTTGGAACACCTTTATCTGGATTGTTATTAGATTATGCTGAAAGTACATTCTATGGAAGAGTTTTCAGTGGAAATTCGTATGTTATTCAGGGACTTGCTTTTATGATATCAACTACTTTAATAGTATGTGGTTGGATATATGGAACTATAGCCAATACATTAAAAAATAAAAATGATTTTTCTAATTACTTATATGATTCATTAAATAATATAGGTAGTATACTTGTTTTATTCTTCTTTGCATCTGAACTTATATCTTTATTTAGAAAAACAAATTTAGGTACAGTATTTACTATAAAAATAATAAATATAATGGAAACACTTAATTTTAGTGGTATACCACTTATAATTATCTTCTTTATATTAGTTGCAGTAGCAAATATATTTCAAACATCAGCAGTATTAAAATGGACTATTTTAGCGCCTTCTATTGTGCCTTTATTTATGAAAGCAAATATGAGTCCAGAATTTACACAGATGGTGTTTAGAGCAGGAGATTCAATTACAAATACTATATCTCCATTATTTCCATATTTTGTTGTTTTAATAGGAATGCTACAAATATATAATAAGCAAGAAGAAGCAATTGGAATAAAATATACTTATAAAATATTGTTACCTTATACAATAGGTGTATTAATATTTTGGTTAGTGATTTTAGTGTGTTGGTATATAATTAATTTACCAATAGGCATAGGAGTTTATCCTATATTATAGGAGGGATTTATGGGTTTAACAGCAGGAATAGTTGGTTTACCTAATGTAGGTAAATCTACTTTATTTAATGCAATTACAAAAAATAAAATATTGATAGCAAATTATCCATTTGCTACTATTGAACCAAATATTGGAATTGTAACAGTTCCAGATAAAAGATTAAAAGTTTTAAATGAGATGTATAATCCAAAAAGATTAATAGAAACCACATTTGAATTTACAGATATAGCGGGTCTTGTACAAGGTGCTTCAAAAGGAGAAGGACTTGGAAATAAGTTCTTATCACATATAAGAGAAGTAGATGCGATTTTAGAAGTAGTAAGATGTTTTAACGATTCAAATATAGTACACGTTTGTGGTAATGCAGATCCAATACGAGATATAGAAATAATAAATATTGAGTTAACTTTAGCCGATTTAGATATAGTACAAAATAGAATATCTAAAATAGAGAAAAAAGCACAAACTACAAAAGATAAAGATACATTACAAGAATTAGCAGTATTGAATGTAATAAATGATGCTCTTACTAATGATATTCCAGTAAGAAGATTAAAATTTACTAAAGAAGAAGAAAAGATTATTAAATCATTTAATTTATTAACAAATAAACCAATAATATATTTAGCAAATATAGAGGAAGATGATATTGGAAAAGAAAATGAGTATACTAAAATAGTAAAAGAATATGCTTTAAAAGATAATGCAGACGTAATAGAAATGTGTGCAAAAATAGAAAGTGAAATATCAGAATTAGAAGATGATGAAAAGGAATTGTTTTTACAAGAATTGGGTATAAAAGAAAGTGGACTTGATAGTTTAGTAAAATCAACTTATCATCTACTAGGACTTCAAACATTCTTTACTGTTGGTAGTGATGAAGTAAGGGCGTGGACATTTAAAAAAGGTATGAAAGCACCTGCCTGTGCTGGAATAATACATAGTGATTTTGAAAGGGGCTTTATTAAAGCAGAAGTAATGAGTTATGATGATTTAGTTTCATATGGTAGTGAAACTAAAGTAAAAGAAAATGGAAAGATGAGATTAGAAGGAAAGGAGTATGAAATGCAAGATGGAGATATCTGTCATTTCAGGTTTAATGTATGAAAAAATATGATTTAATTACACCAATCGTTTTAATATTATCGGGATTATTATTACTTTTTATTCCAGGTGGAATAATAAATACAGTTATTAGTATTTTTGGAATTATAATAATTGCTCTTGGTATATTAAGTATTATAGAATCAGTAAAAGATAAACAAAATAATATAGGTATTGCTTATGGAATACTTATATCCATATTAGGTATAATTTTTATTAGTAATCCAAATGTAATAGCAGGTATTATACCATTAATACTTGGAATATGGATTTTAATAAAAAGTGCAATAAGATTACAATATGTTTTCTTCTTGAAAGATAGTGGTAGTGAAGAATGGATAAAAGCAATGATTGTAAATATTCTTACTTTAATACTTGGATTAGTGCTTGTATTTAATCCTTTTAAAGGAGCAGAAGCAATAATGAGGATAATAGGTATATTTATGATAATATATGCTATATTAGATATATCTGAATACTATATGACTAAACCAAAAAAAGTAAAAGTAATTAAATAAATATTGATAAAAATATAAAATAGAACAAATATGAGGTTAACCCTTATATTTGTTTTTATATACAGTTTATTTTTTTATATAATTGTGGTATATTCTAAATAAGAATAAGGAGGATATATGAAAAAGAATGCATTTACACTAATAGAATTACTAGCAGTAATAGCAATACTAGCAATAATATTAGTAATAGCAATACCAAGGATATTAGATGTAATAGAAACATCAAAAAAAGATTC
>URRF01000038.1 GCA_900550145.1 uncultured Mollicutes bacterium | reverse complement strand
TCTCCTTCTATTTATACTATATATCTATTATATCCCCCCCCCCCCCCTATGTTTGTCAAGAGAAAAATTGCTCTTTTTAACACAAAAAAACTACAAAACTAATTAAAGTTTTATAGTTGGGTTCTCTTCTTTAAATAAGCATTAATACCAACAAGTTCCTACATCTATATTTTGACTTAATGGTGTTGGATTTGGCATATCCAATTTTATTTGAAGTGGTAGTTTAAATGCAGAACCAAATGCCATGCAGTTACCTGGTTGTAATATTTTAAACTTGCTTACTATTTCTTCTGTTATATTTGGTACCATTTCTCTAATATATTCTAGATCTCTTGGATGTTGCATTCTAAATACTAAGAAATTATTACATTGGCTTATTGCTGTTTCACTTATTTCGGATGGTCTTTGACTTATCATACCAAGTATTACTCCATATTTTCTTCCTTCTTTTGTTATTCTTTCAAATATATTATAGCCAAGAATATTTATATCATCATCATTTTGAACATATCTATGTGCTTCTTCAAGTAATATGTGTACTGGAAATGATGTTCTATTTTCTAATATAAGAGAATATTCAAATAGTTGTTTTGATATGATTTTTACTAAAACTTTCGCAAATCTATCATCCACATAACTTATGTTAAAGTCTATAATTTGTACTTTTCCATTAACTGTTGTTACTAAACTTTTAATGTATTCTTCTTTAGTAATAAATTTATCTACATCAAAGTAATTTTTATAATCTCCATTTATTAAAGATTCTAATCTAACTTTTAGTACATGATTTTCATCATATACTGCATCACTTTTTAATATACCTTCTGATATTAATGCAAAATCAAATGCTTGATTTAAGTGTTCTAGTGTATATGGATAGGTACCATCTGGTAAACTTAATTCTAATCCCTCTTTTATAAACGAATTAAAGTATTCTCCAATAAGTTGCATTTCAGGTAATTTACCATCTTTATCTATTATTAAACATTGTCTTAATGGTCTTGTCCAGCCAGGCACAACTACTTTACTGTCTAAGTTTAATTCTTTTGTATTAAAAGTGGTTAATACTGCAAATATTTGATCTCTTATTTGTGATGGAGTTCCACCGCTATATAATAATTCTGTAAGTGCTCTTGCTATTATATCGTTTTTATATGTTATTATTTCTTCTTCACTACGTGAGAATATGCTTACTAATTTTAATGCTTTTTCTATGATTGGAAGTTGTGTTGATTTTGTTGCATTAAGTAATAATGCATAGTCATCTACATCTAATAACCATAGTGGTATTTTTAAAAGTTCTGTATTTGCATCTTGGAATTTATCTACTTTTGTAGTGTAAATTTTTAAACTTGTTTTGGCATCTGTATTTAAATTTCTAAATGCAGTATGATATTCTCCATATGCATCAAATAAAAAGAAATTTGCGTTTTTCGGAATACCATCAGGGTTTATAAATAAATTTTGAATAATTCTTGCAAGTCCATGAGATTTACCACTACCTGTATTACCTAATATTGCAAAATGATTACTGAATAAATCGTTTACTTTTGCAAATATTTGATATCCATTATATTGCATTAATCTTCCTATATATACACTTCTTTCATTAGTATTTCCAACTATTATAGGAAGTTCTTCTTTAGTAATTATTCTGCATGGTAACATAAAATATGGTTTTTTAGAAATACCTGGAATAAATTTACCAGATACTATTTCACCTAATAAATTGATTATTGCATTATTTTTATCGATTTTCATAATTTCACCTATTACAGTTGAATTTTCTAAATCAAATGCAACATGGAAATTAACAATATTTCTTTTTTGTGCATCATCAAGTGTTAGTTCAACAACCACTTCATTTTTTCCTATTTCAATTACTTTTCCTATCATTTTATAACCTTCTTCCCTTATTTCTAGCAAATAATACTATGCTTTTAAATTCAGCAATGTGGATACTATCTTTTATTTCTTTTTCCAAATCATCAAATATTCTTAATACCATTGTAGAAAGTAGTACGCTGTTTTTAAAGATTTCATTATCTGTATTGTACTTTTTATCAAGTATTTTTGTAAAATTATCATATTCATCAATTACATATGCATAGGTTGCATATGTTTCTAAAGTGTTTATATCTAATAAATTCATATCATTGTTTTCATCTTTTAAGTAGTTTTTAAATTCTAACCATTCAATATACTCTTCTTTTGCACCTTCTTCTCTTTTTGCTGAATTATCAACAGTTACTATTAAATAAGATGTTACTACAAATATTATTAAAGATAGAATTAAATATTTAGTAAAAAACAGATTATAAATTGCTATTATCATAGACGATACAAAGTAAAATAAACCATTATCAACAGTGGGTTTTATAGAACTATAATATTTATTAGCAGTTGCTTCGTAATTAAATGTATGCATCCAATCTTTATATATATTATAAAAGAATCCACTATTATGTTTTGCATTATATGTCAATCTTTTAATTGATAATTTATCATTATCACCTATATTAAAAAATAATATTCTTTTTAGTTTTTCTTCACTTTTACTTAATTTCTCATCACTTACTTTATTATCAATAAAATAATAATCATTTTTATTATATCTAATCAAAGATATTGAACCCTTTAGCATAAGTTCAATTATTGAACTTATAAATACTTTATAATCTAATTTTTTACTATATAAAAACCTTATATAAGCAGGATAATTATTATTAGGTGGATTTTTTCTTATGTTATTTGTTTTAATTGCTTTTTCTTTTGCTTTATTTAATTTAATTATGTAATAAATTGTATATATAAACCACAATATTGAAAAAAATATAGTAATTGATATTTTTACTGGATCAGATAAAACTATAACTAATAATAAACTTGCTAAAATAATTAATTTCATTGCTACGCCCCTAATTGCTTGCTAATATTTCACTCGTACAAAAACTTTTATCTGTTTTATATTCACTGCATATTATACATGCATCATAATCATAACCTGCTATGGAATTTAAGCTTACTTTTACAACACCACTACATTCATTTCCAGTTTTATTTTCTAATATTTTATCTATATAATTTTTTGATATAAGTGTGTTTATATTTATATATTTTACTGGATCTGTATCAGTTGGTGGAACAAAATCCTTATCAAATTCAACATAATCTTTTGCAGATTCTATCAATTGTTTTTCTTTAACTTTATAAACTTTTGTACTATTTTCTTTTAATATTTTTGCTGTATTTGGAATGAATATTATTGTTATAACTGCTAATATTGCAATAACCGTTATAAGTTCCACTAGTGTAAAAGCATTCTTTTTCATAACTCCTCCTTATCATAAATAATTATAGCATGAAAAAATTAAAATAAAAAGACAAATGATTCATTAAAAATATATTATGAAAGTATTATATTATGGTGTTTGTACATTTTTGTTTTTTGTTATATAATTTAGTAGTTAGAGGAGGATAAATGAAAGATCCAATATTTTATAAAATTACTAGACCAATTCTTGCAATATTTATAAAGTTATATAGACCTACTATTATAGGTAAAGAATTTATTCCAAAAGAAGGAAGAGTTATTTTAGCAGGAAATCATACAAGTTATTTAGATCCTCTTTTAGTAGCATATGGTACTAAAAGGTGTGTACATTATTTTGCTAAAGATAGTTTGTATAAAGGTATAAAAAAGCCAATATTTAAAGGACTTGGTATAATACCAGTAAATAGAAAAATTAAGGATAAAAACAGTTTGTATAAAGGAATTGATGTTTTAAATAATGATTTAGTTGTTGGAATATTTCCTGAGGGAACTATAAATAAAACAGACGATATAGTAATGAATTTTAAATTTGGTGCAGTTAAAATGGCTTATGAAACAAATAGTAAAATTGTGCCATTTTCTATAACACATAAATATAAGTTTTTAAAGAAAAGTGTTAAAATTGAATATGGCAAACCATATAATGTATCAAGTGATTTGAAAAAGGAAAATGATATATTGATGAAAAAAGTAAAAACAATGATAATTAAGAATAGCGAGGAAGTATTATGAATTTTTTAAACAAGATTTTAAGTATATTTAAAGAAAATAATAATGAAAAAGAACCATGGCATGATTTATATGGTAATAATATTCCACCTAAATTAGAATATCCAACTGGTTCTATGTATGATGCATTCTATAAAGCATATAAAAAATATCCAGATTATAGAGCTTATACTTATTTTAAAAAACATTATAGTTATAGAGATTTAAATTCTCAAATAGTTGATATTGCAAAGAGTTTAAAAGCAATTGGTGTAAAAAGAGGAGATAGAGTTACTATATGTATGCCTAATACACCAGATGCAATAATAATGTTTTATGCTATAAATATGATTGGAGCTATTTCTAATATGATTCACCCTCTTTCTAGTGAAAAAGAGATAATTTTTTATCTAGAAAAAAGTAATAGCGAATATATTTTATGTTTAGATTTGTTATATCCTAAAATTGAAAAAGTTATGGAAAATATAAAATTAAGAAAAGTTATTGTATCTAAAATAACTAATAAGATGCCTAAATATTTAAGTACTATTTATAATCTTACTAATAAAAGTACTAAAGTAAATTATTCAAAAAAGGTTATTTCATGGGAAACATTTTATAAATTAGGAAAAAGTTTTGATGGTGAATTTAGGTATAAAGGTAGAGATAATGATGATGCTGTTATACTTTATAGTGGTGGCACTACTGGTGATGCCAAGGGCGTAGTTTTATCTAATCTTTGCTTTAATGCACTTGCAACACAATGTTTTAAAATGACTGATCCTGCTAAAGCTGGTGATAGTGTTTTGACTATTATGCCTATATTCCATGGGTTTGGTATAGGTGTTTGTGTTCATACAGAGCTTATTTCTGGAATGAGTATAATACTTGTGCCAAGGTTTTCACCAAAAGAATTTAGTAAACTTATCAAACAAAATAAACCAGCATTTTTAGCAGGTGTACCTACTATGTATGAAGCATTAATAAATAGTAAAGAAAAATCTAAAACTTATTTAAAAAGTGTTTGCAATGTTATTTGTGGTGGGGACGTATTAAATGAAACACTAAGAGATAAAGTTGATGAGTATTTAAAGTTACATGGTTCAAGTGCTAATATAAGAGTTGGTTATGGTCTTACAGAATGTACAGGTGCGTCTTGTTTAACTCCTAGATATTACTTTAAGGAAGGAGGTATTGGAATACCACTTCCTGATATGTCTTATAAAATTGTTAAAATTGGAACCTTTGAAAAAGCAGATAATGATGAAGATGGAGAGATTTGTATATCTGGACCAACTGTTATGAAAAGATATTTAGATGATCCTGAGGAAACAAAAAAAGTGCTAAAAAGACACTCGGATGGAAAGATTTGGTTACATACTGGAGATGTTGGATGTATGAATAAAGAAGGACTTGTGTTCTTTAAATCAAGATTAAAGAGAATTATTATTTCAAGTGGTTACAACATATATCCACAGTATGTAGAAAAAGTTATAATGAGTCATCCTTCAGTAAGTACTTGTACTGTTGTAGGTATCCCTCATCCATATAAAAAACAAGTTCCAAAAGCATATATTATACTAAGAGAAAACTTTGATGATACAGAAGAATTAAGAAATGATATAAAAGAATATTGCAAAAAATCAATAGTAAAGTATTCTATACCAGCTGAATATGAATATGTAAAAGAATTACCTAAAACATTAGTTGGTAAAGTTGCATTTACGAAGTTAGGAGAGAACAATGGAAAAAAATAAAATATTTTATAATGTGTCAAAATATATATTAGGTTTATTTTTCTTAGCATATTATAGACCAAAATTTAAAAATACTAATCTTATACCAAAGGAGGGTCCAATAATTGTTTGTGGCAATCATATACATTTATATGATCAATGCTTACCTATTCTATCTACAAAAAGAATGCTTCATTATATGGCAAAGAAAGAATATTTTGATAGTAAAATGGCATGGTTTTTCAAAAAGTCAGGATGTATTTCTGTAGATAGAGAGAATCATGGTGGCACTTCAAAAGAAATAGCCTTAGATATACTTAATAATGGATATGCTTTAGGTATATATCCCGAGGGTACAAGAAATAGTTTAGTTTGTAAAGATGAAAAATTAAACGAAATATATGAATATGTAAAAGATGAAGTTGAATTTAAAAAATTTAAGAAATTAATGAAAAAAAATCAAACAACTGTATCTCAAATTAATCTTTTATTAGAACTTAAAAATAATAAAAAAATATCAAGAAATGAGTTTAAAAAATCAATATATAATGTAGATAAATCATTAAAAGAATTTGTTAATAAAAATATAATAACAGATGAAGAATACGAAAACAGTCTATTATTACCTATTAAATATGGAGTTGTATCTTTTGCAGAAAAAACTAATGCAACTATAGTTCCATATGCAATAACTGGTAAATACAAATTCTTAAATAATAATTTAAAGATTACTTTTGCTAAACCATTTAAAATAGGTAAAATGAGTTTAGAAGATGCGAATGAGAAATTAAAAAAAGAAATAAGGGAAATAATAAAAAGAGAAAATTAAAGAATCTTCAAAAAAGATTCTTTTATTATTCACTTACTACTTCAACATTACCATTACTATTTACAACTGTACCTGTTACAAAGTTATAACCAGAACTATTATTTACTATATATCCCCAATCAAATGATTTGCCTGTTTTATTTATTATTTTTGTTAAATTTGGATTAGAAAAACTTTCTTTTTGAAATGCACAACTTCCTATACTTGTGACACTGGTTGGTATTGTCACACTCGTTAGTTTGTTTTCCCGAAATGCATAAGATCCTATACTTGTAACACTGTCTGGAATTGTGACACTTGTTAGTTGATTATTTTCAAATGCACCATTTCCTATACTTGTGACACTATCTGGGATGGTTATGCTTGTTAGGTTATTACCAAAAAATGCACTTTTTCCTATACTTGTAACACTATTTGGTATTGTCACACTTGTTATTCCTAAACCTACTAGTGAAACCTTTAACGGAACCACTTCATAATTATATTTTTTACTATGTAATGGTTGTATATTATATTCTATCTTATTTGTACTTATTCCAGTTGGCGTTACACCTCTTGTTGTAAATGCATTTGAAGATATTCCTACAACTGTTTTTCCGTTTATTTTCTCTGGTATTACTACATCAACTCCTCCTTCTATACTATATCCTGTTATTGATATTCCACCTTCTACTTCTTCGTAAGCAAAATACTTCGCATCAGTTGAACATGTATCACTTAATTCTACACTTGTTTTTGTTCCATTACATATTGCTAAATCTTTAAATTTACCTTTTCCTTTTATATTTACTTTTGCATTTCCTTCGTTATCAAAAGTTATTTTACAACTTTCATAATCCTCTTTACTTAGTTTTGTTACATTTTCACATGTTATTTCTTCATCAATATTATTTAGTTTATTTTCTACATATTTCTTCTCTGCACTATCTGCTATTAATTGTGCTGATGTTTTAAATGAATCTTTTTTTGATACATCTATTACATCTAATATCCTTGGTATTGATATTACTAGTATTACTGCTAGTATTACTATTACTGCTAATAATTCTATTAATGTAAATGCATTTCTCTTTTTTCTCATATCCTTATCTCCTTCTATTTATACTATATATCTATTATACTCCCTCCCCACATTATTTATCAAGAGAACATTTGTTCTTTTCTTGATATAAAAAAAACAAATAATAATATTTGTTCTATTTACTTTAACTTAATATCTCAAAATAATTACCAGAATCTAAATATAAAATGCCCTTCTTACCTTCTAAGTTAGGTAATATTTTATTATATTCATTTATTGCTAATGTCTTATAAATAGTTATATATACATAATTTCCATCATTCATTGTGAATAAAAATCTTTCTTTATCTATATCATTCGGTAAATATTCTATTTCAGATATTTGCATTTTAATTTCCTTATCTATATCCTTGTATTTGTTTATAAATTTTGTTAATATTTCTTCATTTACATCATTTATTAATATTGGCAATATATAATCATTATTATCTATTTTCGTACCATTATCTAATATAACTTTATCTTGATATATAAATAGTGGTTCATATTCAGATATTTCTATATATATAATTCCCCATAATTTCTTTTTTATTTTTGCTTCTTTTATTAGACTATTTTTTAGTAGATTTTTTTTAATTTTATATTTTGTTGTTAATAAGAAACTTGGATAATTTCTCAAACCGCTTTCATCTATTACTTCTTGATCTGTTAAATAATTGTTATTTAATATAAATATATTTTTTATTTTTGCTGTAAATAATTTATATCCAAGAAATAAAATTATATATAGTATCAGAATTACTACTAGAAATTTTACGAATTTAAATTTTCTTTTTACTACAACTTCCTCTTTTTTATTCTCTTTCATAATTACTCCCAATTTACAAATTCTTGTTCTATTTTAAGATCTACACCTGTTTCTCTTTTTACTGTTTCTTTTACATATAATATCAAATCATGTATGTCTTTTCCTGTTGCATTACCTTTATTTATTATAAAATTTGCATGTTTTTTACTTACTTCAGCACCACCTATACTATATCCTTTTAATCCACATACATCAATTAATCTCCATGCATAATCTCCATCAGGATTTCTAAATACACTTCCTGCAGATGGGAACTCAAGTGGTTGAGTCATAAGACGTTTTTGTCTTCTTTCTTCTATAATTTCTTTTATTATTTTTTTATCTCCACGTCTTAATACAATTGTTGCAGAAATACATATATATCCAGGATTTCTTTGAAAGAAAGAAGTTCTATATTTAAAACCAAGTTCGTTATTATACATTGTTATTACCTCTAAATTAGGCGTTATTGCTGTTACTTCACTTACTATATATCCCATATCGGATTTGTATGCACCAGCATTCATATAAACTGCACCACCAACAGTTCCTGGTATCCCTGTTGCAAATTCCATTCCTGTAAGTCCTAATTTAGATGCTTTTATTGAAAGTGCAATTAAACTATATCCAGCTCCAACTTTAATAACTGTATCGTCTATTTCACATTCATTTAATTCGCTTAGTTTTATCAAAACTCCATCATAAACTTTATCCGAAAATAATAGATTTGAACCATTACCTAATATTTTATATTTTATATTTTTATCATTCAGCAACTTCAAAAGTTCTAACAATTTATCTCTGTTTTTTGGAGTCACTATTAAACTAGCTATACCACCTGCTTTATATGTAGTAATCTTTTTTATAGGTATATTTTTTTCACACTTACCTATTTTCCTTTTTTCTATCTCACGTTCTAATATCATAAAATCACCTTATTACTTCTTGTATTAAATCATATATCTTAGAAGCACTATCCACCACTTTCATTTTAGATAAATTATCTTTAATACATTTTACTTTTTCCTTATTATTTAGTAACTCCTCTATATCCTTACTTAATATTTCATAATTTAAATCTTTTTCTTCTAATAACAATGCAGCATTTTTATTTACTAAACTCATTGCATTTTTATATTGATGATTATCAGTTACATATGGACTAGGTACAAGTACAGTTGCGACTTTATAAGATATTATTTCACTCAATGTAGTAGCACCTGCTCTACTTACCATTACATCAACTTTTTTAAATACCTTCTTCATATTGTCAATATAATCAAATACTTTAATATTTTTTCCTAATTTTAGTGATGAGAATTCATCATAATAATCTTTTCCAGTTATAAATAAAATCTCATAATCTTTATTACTGAATTTAGGGAGTATTTCCTTCATTCTATCATTTATAACCTTAGATCCTAAAGAACCCATAACTATTAGTACTAATTTTTTTGTACTTGATAAACCAAGTTCACTTTTTGAAAAAGGTATATTAAGTTCTTCTGAACTCGGATTTCCAGTATAAACTACTCTCTTTGCTTTTACTACAGTATCAGGGAAAGATACTAAAACAGCATCTACATATTTTGATAAAAATCTATTAGTTACACCTAAAACACTATTTTGTTCATGTATTATTGTTTTAACTTTACATATTTTAGCAGCATATATAACAGGTGCAGTCACATATCCACCTACACCAATTACTATATCTGGTTTAAATTCCTTTATTTTCTTTTTCATCTTTATAACTGCAAATATAAAGTTTTTTAATGTTTTTAAATTATTAATAGATAATTTTCTTTCAAGACCAGTTACTTTTATTGCATAATATGGAATATTATATTTTGGTATAATATCTTTTTCCATCCTGTTAGTAGTACCAACATATAATATTTCTGCATTTTTATCTCTTTGTTTTATTTTATTTATTATAGATAAAGCAGGATATATATGTCCACCTGTACCACCCGCACTTATAATTACGCGCATATTTACCTCCTATTTTTATATATTTTCAAAGAAGTTTTTCCATATTTTCTATCCTTTATCAATTCTAAACATCCATATATTTCATCTAACTTTTCAAACTCATATTCACATACAACTATTCCATTATCATTTAATATATCTAACTCAATTATTTTATTTAATAACTTCTCTATTTTAATTTGTCCATACGGAGGATCTAAAAATATAATATCAAATTTAATACCTTCATCCCTAAATTTTTTTAGTATAGACATATAATCTGATAATATTGTATGAACAATTTTATCAGTTTTTAATTTATTTATATTACTCTTAGTTATATCCAAAGATTTCTTATTATTATCAACAAAATATACTTCTTTCGCTCCATTACTTAATGCCTCTATTCCAAGTGAACCAGTTCCACTAAATAAATCTAAGCACAAAGCATTAAAAACATACTCATATATCATAGCAAACATAGATTCCTTTACTTTGTCCATAGTCGGTCTTATCACATCTATATCATATCCATCTAATTTTATATGTTTATATATTCCACTTATTACTCGCATATTTCACCTACATATTTTATTATTTATTAGTTTATTTATTTCCTTATTCAAATAATATATATGAAAATCCAATATATTTTCATTTTCAATATATCTATGTATTACCTCATTTTCATATAATTTCTTAACATCTTTTGTATTAATTAATTTATTATTTCTTATTTCATCTTTCAAATACCTCATATTATTAACAAAATCAGTATTATTAAATTTATCTATCAATGAATCTGACGTTTCCAATTTTGTAGTTATTTGCAAGCCACTGTAATTGAGTAATGAGTCTAGATTTAGTCAAAAGGGTATTTTCAGAGTGGTCATTAATAGTAAGAGCATAAATAAGTTTGCAATCAGCGTCAACTTTATCAGACACGTAAATAACACCATTTTTAAGATCATTATAAACGCCATACGTTTCACCATTATACACCAGAGTCATTGCATACCTAGCAGATGAATGCATAGCTTCAATGAACGAATAATTGTCATTCATGTATTCGCCATCGTTAGCGTACTTTCCATAATCAGTATTTTCTATCATGCGCACAAACTTAGATTTAGCTTTCTTTTCTTTCAGCTCACCAGAAGCAACAGCATTTTGAAACAGCACATTTTCGCTACACCAAATTTTACCTTTTTCTGTGTATGGAATCCTGAAAGCTTTGTGCATGTGATAAGGATTGTGAAATCTGATGTTGTTACCCAGCATGAAACAAATCACTCTGTCCTCTTCACGGTCAATTGTGTGGTATATTTTAAGGAAACTGTCCGGCTCATTCCATCCATTATAATATCTGTTGCCGGGGGTTTCCTCAATAACATATTCGTCAAAAATGATATATTTAACCAGAGGGAATGACATTGTTTT
>URRF01000037.1 GCA_900550145.1 uncultured Mollicutes bacterium | reverse complement strand
ACCAACAAGAGGAGATACTTCAGTCTCAATTTCTGCTCTTATTAGATGAATAGATGGAGCCTTAGCTTTTAATTTTACACCGAAACGAGAGCCTTGTTTTACTATTTCTGGTTCTTCCAAAATTAATTCGTCGATAGAAGGAGTAACAATTCCATATCCGGTTGCTTTTACTTGTTCTAAAGCACATGAAATTTTATCATATTCACGTTTTGTATCTGCAAATGTAGTTATAGTAGAAAATAAGTCACCCTCATTCGTAATGTTAACACCAGAAATTTCTGAAAGTACTTTATAGAATAAGTCATCCATTAAATTAATAGAAATATTAACACTACCATCACCAAGTTTAATTTCATCAACTGTAGTTTTAGTTATTATTTGTGTATGTTGTAAATTAGCAACACTACCGTCAACTTGTTTTAAAATTTTAACGTCTTTGAAGGCCTCTTGTATTTCTTTAAATAATTCTTCTTTTAGCCAATGAGAGTCAGACAAACCATCTACCCATTTTGGAAAGTTAAGATTTACTCTTTCTATTGGAAATTCATAAAGTATTTTGCTAAAAATATCATTAATGTCCTCCATATCTAAGCTTGAACAGTTAGTTGGAATAACAGGAGTACGATATTTGTCTTCAAGTTTTTGTGCAAGAGACTTTGTGTAATCAGAAAAAGGATCATCAGAGTTTAAAACAATTACAAAAGGCTTATTTAGTTCCTTTAATTCTTTTACAACTCTTTCTTCGGCATCTATGTAATCTTCTCTTGGAATATCAGTAATACTACCATCTGTTGTAACAAGTATTCCAATAGTAGAATGTTCTTGAATAACCTTTTTCGTTCCAATTTCTGCTGCTTGTTCAAAAGGAATCTCATCCTCAAACCAAGGTGTTTTTACCATTCTTGGCATATCGTCTTCTAAATAGCCTATGGCATTATTTACTAGATATCCTACACAATCCACTAATCTGACATTTAATTTTATATTATCTCCAACCGTTATTCCAACTGCTTCGTTTGGCACAAATTTTGGCTCTGTTGTCATTATTGTTTTACCTTGAGCACTTTGAGGTAATTCGTCTAAGCATCTTTTCTTTTCATACTCATCTTCAATATTTGGTAAAACCAAAGTTTCTATAAACCTTTTTATAAAAGTAGATTTACCAGTTCTAACCGCACCAACTACTCCTAAATATATTTCACCATTAGTTCTAAGAGAAATGCTTTTAATAATTTCATTTTTTTCCATTTAATCCCTACTTTCTTGTTATTCATTAAAAATATATGATTAAATAGAAAATATAGAACAAATAAAAACATATAGTTTTAAACTATACATTCTTAAATATAATTTATGTTGTTTCTACTAGTGTGTATTCTATTCTATCATTATCTTTTAATTCTACTTTTACTCCATAAAATTCGTTAAAATCTTTTGTTTCATCTTCATCTATTAAACCAACTTCTATTAGTTCTTCTATTGTTACTGTGTTAGAATCTCCAACTTTTTTTATTCCATCAAAAAAATATTTATCATAATCATTTGCATATTCCTTTGCTGAGCTTATTAGTTTTTCTTTTAATAATTCTTTTTGCTTTGTTTCTTGATCTTTTACTATTCTTGTTAATTTAGGTGTTATTATCATAAATACTACTACTAAAATAACTACTGTTGCTAGTAACTCTATTAATGTAAATGCATTCTTTTTCATATCATCACCTTTCTTATTATAACCTTAATGATATGTTATTTGCAATAATAATAAACAAATAGTTATTGTTTTACTATTTGTTTATATACATCTTCGTATTGTTTTACTAATATAAAATTGATTTCTTTTTTTATTTCTTTTGGTATTTCATCTAAATCTTTTTCATTTTTATATGGTAGAATTATTGTTCTTATACCACTTCTATATCCACCTATTACTTTTTCTTTTAAACCACCTATTGGAAGAATATTTCCTCTTAATGTGATTTCTCCTGTCATACCTATTTTATTATCTATTTCTTTATTAGTAAATGCACTTATTATTGCAGTTACTAGTGTAATGCCTGCACTTGGACCATCTTTTGGTATTGCACCTTCTACTGCATTTATATGTATATCGCTATTTTCTAATAAATCATAAGCTATATCAAATTTTTCATAATTACTTTTTACATAACTTAATGCGATTTCTGCACTTTCTTTCATTACTTCTCCTAATGAACCAGTTAAGATAAGATTACCTTTTCCTTTAAAATATGTTGCTTCAATAGGTAAAATTGTACCTCCAAAATCTGTATAAGCAAGACCATTTACTACTCCATTTGTTTTTTGATTATCAATTTCTTCATCAAAGTATTTTTTCTTTCCTAAATACTCTTCTATTTCCTTTTCTCCTAATTTATACTTTTTCTTTTGTTTATTTAACACTATTTCTGTTGTTATTTTTCTAAGTATACTTGCTATGTTTCTTTCTAAATCTCTTACTCCTGCTTCTTTTGTATAATTTTTTATAATGGTTAATATTGCTTTATCTGTAAATATTATATCTTTATCTTCTAATCCATGTTCTTTTATTTCTTTTACTATTATATGTTTTTTTGCAATATCTAATTTTTCATACTCTGTATAACTACCTATTTCTATTATTTCTAATCTATCTCTTAGGGCATCAGGTATTTGATATATATAATTTGCTGTTAGTATAAACATTACATTAGATAAATCAAATTCTTCTTCTACATAACTATCAACAAAATATTTATTTTGTTCTTTATCAAGTACTTCTAATAATGCACTTGCTGGATCTCCTTTTATATCTTTTGTTAACTTATCTACTTCATCTATTAAAAATACTGGATTATTGCTTTTTGATCTTTTCATTGCGTTTATAATCCTACCTGGATTTGATCCGATGTATGTTCTTCTATGACCAATTATTTCTGCTTCATCGTTTACGCCACCTACTGATATTTTGACAAAGTTTCTATTAGTAGCTTCTGCAATAGATTTAGCAAGAGTGGTTTTACCTACACCTGGTGGGCCGGATAAGCAAATTATGGGAGATGTTAAGTTTTTACTCATTTGTTTTACTGCTAAGTATTCTATAATTCTTTCCTTTACTTTATCTAATCCATAGTGACTATTGTCTAATATTTTTCTTGCTAATTTTAAATCCGTATTTTCTTTTGTACTTTCATTCCATGGAAGGGATAATAGTAATTCTATATAATTTCTTACTACACCTAGTTCAGGAGAATTAGAGTTCATTAATTCATATTTTTTTATCTCTTCAAGTAATTTATTTTTTATGCGTTCTGGACATTTTAATTTATTTACTTTGTCATTTAATATTTCCGCATCTTTTTCTTTTAAATTTACATCCCCTAATTCTTCTTTTATTAAACGTATCTTTTCTCTTAATATAAATTCTTTTTGACTATCATCAAGAGTTTTCTTTAGTTTTTTTTCTATTTTTTTGTCTAATTCAAGTATTTCTTCTTCTGTTTTTATATCCTCAAATAGCATTATTACTCTTTTATATGGGTTTACAGTATTTAAATATTCTTTTTTTCTTTCATAATCAAGTGGTAAATAATTTGCTACTATATCACTTATTTTTGAAATACTATTTAAATCATTTATTTGTGCAAGAATACTGTTACTCATGTGAGGATCTTTTGTTACATATTCATCTACTCTTTTTAAAAGTTTTCTTATTAAAGCAGTTTCATCCATTGGTGACATAGCAAATTGTGTAGTAGAGGTGATTAATGCATTTAGTGTATTATCTTTTTGACTATAGTTACTATATTCAACTACTTTTACTCTATTTATTCCTTCTAATACTATTCTTGTTATATTACCTATATCCATTTTCATTGTTACTTTTGCAACTGTACCTATTTTAGGTAATTTATCTACTTCTACTATTTCTTCTAATGGATTATCCGGACTTATTAAAAGTATATGTGAATCGTGATTCTTTTCTGCTAGTTCAAGTACGTGTTTATCTATATCACTATTTAATTCTAATCTAAAGTCGCAATAAGGCAATAATACAGCACCTTTTAATAATATAACAGGCAAGTTTGTTTTAACCATATAATCGCCTCCAAAACTATTCCTTATTATACATATTTTATTTTGTTTGTCTATTGAAAAGAAAAAAATAATAGAAAAAAATACATGACTTAGCATGCATTTTTACCATTCGTTTATATCCTTATTACTTTTTTCAAAATCAAAACTATATTTTCTATTATCTACGTTACAGTATCTACAAAATGGTACTGGTTTTGATAAAAATTCTAATATTTCTTTTTTGTCTTTTGCTTTATAAATATCTATATAATCACTATTAGATACGATTAAATTTTTATTAAAATATTTATTATAATGTTCAATATGTGGAATTGTTGAACAAGTAAACATTTTTCCATGTTTTAAAGTATGACATGTGTTTGCTAGATAACATTTGCAGAAATTTTTCTCAATTTGGAATCTTCCTTCTTCATCTATTGCGACAGATAAAAATGATTCGTTTTTACCTAGAAATCTATTGATAATTCTTTCTTTTTCACATTTACTATATTTTTTATTTAATGTTGTTCTCAAAACATCAAATCCATGTTTGTCAATTAATCTCACTAAATATTGAACATTTAGTTCTTTAATTTTGTAAGCATTAGCAATTGCTTTCCCTTGAAATTCCTTTGTTTTTCATATGATAAATATTTATTTTATCCTCATAACTTAATTTTGACATATAAAAACCCCGTTTCTTGTACATAAGAGAAACGAGGTTCATATCATTCTAGTTATTTTCTTTTAAAAATTCAATAGTTTTTCTCATTTTTTGATCATATTTAATCATATCAGTTCCACCAAAGCCCTTAATTAATTCATCTTTTGTCATTTGATATAGTTCTGATAATCTTTCTATTTCTTTTTCTATATCACTATCTGATACTTCTATTTTTTCTTTATCTGCTATATATTCAAGCATGTATCTATAAGTAATATTTTTTGATGCTTCATCTTTAAGTTCTTCTTCCATATCTTCAATTGTCTTTTTGGCAAAACTTAAATATTGTTCAAGAGATAATCCTTGCATTTGTAATCTTTGATTATATGTATCAAGCATTCTATGTACTTCTTCATGTACTAATTCTTCTGGCAATTCTATTTCAGTTTCATCTTTTACTTTTTCTAGAATTTCGTCTATAAGTTTGTTTTCTGCTTCTCTTTCTTTTCTTTCTTTAATTTCTTTTTTACAATGTTCTTCTAATTCTTTTTCTGAATTAACTCCTTCAATTCCTAAATCATTAAAGAAATCTTCGTTTATTTCAGGTATTACTCTAGTTTTAACTTCATGTATAGTTACTTTGAATACTACTTCTTTTCCCTTTAATTCTTCACTTGGATAATCTTCTGGGAATGTAACTTTAATATCTTTTTTATCATTAGTTTTAAGATTAATTAATTGTTCTTCAAAACCAGGTATAAATGTATGACTACCTATTTCAAGTGGATAATTTTCTCCTTTTCCACCTTCGAATGGTACATCGTCTTTAAAGCCCTCAAAGTCAATTACAGCAGTATCTCCATTTTCTATTTTTCCATCTTTAACTTCTATTTCTGCAAATTGATCTTTTAATCTATTAATTTCGTTTTCTATTTCTTCTTTTGTTACTTCAATTTTTTCTCTTTTTACTTTTAAACCAGTATATTTTTTTACATTAACTTCTGGTTTTGTAATAATAACAAATTCTATTTCTGCACCATCTTTATTTATACTTTTGATATCTATTGATGGCTCTACGACTGGTTCTAGTTTGCTTTCTTTTAATACTTCTGTATATAAAGATGGAAGTATAATATTTAATGCATCGTTATATAAAGATTCAACTCCATATTTTTTTTCAAATATATTTCTTGGACATTTGCCTTTTCTAAATCCATCTACTTTTGCATCTTTTACATTTTTTTCAAATGATTTATCTAATGCTTCTGTCCATTCTTTTCCTTTAATTTCTTTTGTTATTACATGTTTATTTGACATATATTTTCCTCCTTAAAACATCTAATATTATATAGAATTTACTAAAAAAAAGCAACTAATGTTACTTAATTTCTAGTATTTCAATTTCATATTTTCCATTTGGACTTTCTACTGTAACTATTTCTCCTTTTTTATGTCCAATTATTGCTTTTGCTATTGGAGATTCGTTTGATATTTTATTTTCAAATGGATCTGCTTCGGTACTACCTACTATTTTGTATTCTTCGCTATCATCTTCACCTACGTATTTTATAATTACAGATGAGCCGATTCTTGCTTTATCACTTGCTTCTTCTGAAATTATAGTTGCATGATCTACAAGATATTCTAGTTCTTGGATTCTACCTTCTATAATAGCTTGTTCTTCTCTAGCAGCATGGTAATCAGCATTTTCTGATAAATCACCTAAAGCCCTTGCTTCTTTTATCGCTTTTATTATCTCAGGTCTCTTTACTGTTTTTAATTCATTTAATTCTTCTTCTATTTCTAAAAATCCTTCTGATGTTAAGAAAACTTCTTTTTTTTCGCTTGTCATTTTATTCACCTCAATAATTTTCTAGTACATAATACGCTTTTTTTATTTATTTGTCAACATTATCACATACACTTCTTATAGTATTCAATAATATGTTTTTTGATACATTATTATTCACATTTTAGTTTCGATACGCTAATTCCATCTCCAACTTTATAAAATCTTGTATTAAACGATGTATTTTCATTTAAAAAAGTTATATATCTTTTTATTTTATCAACCAATTGTCTCAAATTTTTATTTTTTATTCTTTCCTCTTGTTCTACTAAACCATGGAATGCAATATTATCAGTTATAATTACACCATCATCTTTTAAATTATTAGAATATTTTTTAAAGAATTTTGTATATTGTCCTTTAGCAGCATCTATAAATATTAGGTCATATTTA
Organism: uncultured Mollicutes bacterium; assembly: GCA_900550145.1. Taxonomy (GTDB): domain Bacteria; phylum Bacillota_I; class Bacilli_A; order RF39; family UBA660; genus CAG-1193. The sequence continues at coordinate 4,928 of URRF01000037.1, read as the reverse complement.
TCTTTTATATCAAGATCAAGTGCATCCCCTAATATTAAAGTAATTCTTTTTTCTAAACCAAATTCTTTAATATTTTTTAATGCTTCAATATATCTTGTTTCATCTCTTTCTATTGTTGTTACTTTAATTTTTTCATCTACTAAAGCCATTTTTATTGCAGAATATCCAATTGCAGAACCAATTTCTAAAATATTCTTTATTTTATTTTGTTCTATATATTTAGTTAAAAATCTTATACCACTTTTTTCCATTATAGGAATATTATATTCCTCAGCATACTTTTCGATATGCTTAAAATCTTTATTCATTTTTTTTCTCCACTTTTTACATATTATGTAACTTCAAATGAAAACAGTAACTTTTGAAATTACTGTATAATTCTATAATTTTTTTTTGATTTTGTCAACTAAAACATTGTACAGGTGTGTTATTATTAAAACTTTACTCTTATTAAATCATTTTTAAATACTTCTGTTTCACAATTAATTTTTACTATTTCTTGTGGATGATTTGCTACTTCTATGTATTCGTCTTTTTCATTTTTTATATATTCTACTTTAATAGTTATATCATTTGTATTGGGTCCAAAAACAGTAATTTCATCACCTTTTTTAAAATAATTTCGTTGTTCTAGTGTGATTTCTTTTGTTTCTTTATTGTAATCTAATACTACTCCTAGAAAATCTTTATTTGATGGTTCTTCTCTTGTTAGATAGTATTGTTCATTAACTCCTGGTTTTTCTTTAAAGAATTGTGGAACACTATCTCTATTTGCACATCTAAATAATTCATAACTATATTTTGATATATTGCTAATAGTACCTTTTTCATAATATTCATCTATTACTTTTCTATATACGTTAAGTACAGTTGCAATATAATAAATAGATCTCATTCTTCCTTCTATTTTTAGGGATGTTATACCCATATCTATTAGATCTTTTATATAGTTTATCATCGATAAGTCTTTTACTGTTATGGCAAATTCATCTTTTGAGATTTCTTTTTCGTTATCATATAATCCAAAGTTCCATCTACATATTTGACTACATCCACCTCTATTAGAATCTCTATTTGTAAAATAATTAGATAGTACACATCTACCACTATATCCAACGCACATTGCTCCTTGTATAAATACTTCTAAATCTATTTTTGAATGTTTTAGTATACTTTCCATATCTTCTTTAGAACATTCTCTTGCTAGTACTACTCTTTTAGCCCCTTCGTTATACCAAAAATTACATGCTTCATAATTTAGTGTATTTTGTTGTGTACTTATATGTATTTCCATATTTGGAATTACTTTTTTTGCAAATGTTAATACTAGTGGATCTGAAATTATTATTGCATCTACTTTTGCATTATTTAAATTTATTAAATATTCTTCTAATCCAGCAATATCTTCGTTATGAAATACAATATTAACTGTTACATATACTTTTTTGCCTAAATTGTGTGCATAACTACATGCTTCTTTTATTTCATCAATGTTTAAGTTTTGTGCATTAGCACGTAAGCTATAATCTCTTCCTCCAAAATAAACAGCATCTGCACCATATAAAAATGCCCATTTGACTTTTTCTAAATTTCCTGCTGGTGCGAGTAATTCTATCTTTTTCATTATTTCACCTTAAATATACTTTCTTTATATAAAAATCCTGTATATGTATTTTTATCTACCTTATTATCATTTTTTATATATTCATCAACTATTTCATTAAATTTATTTTCTTCTATTAATAAACTATTTAATATAACGTAGTCAATATTATTATCATTTAAATCTTTTAATACATTTATTCCATTTATTATATCTTCTGTTATAAATGTGTTTTTGTATTCTTCATATATTGGATAGTATTTATTTCTTTCTTTTTCATACAAGTAATATGTTTTATCTTTATATTCTTTGTTTACGTATTTCATGTAATTTGAAATAAGTGATCTTGCTGATACGAATATAGGTATATGTCCATATAGATATACCATTATAATCATATTTGTTTCTTTTTTTATTTTTATAAAATCGGTATACATTAATTCTGTACTTAATACTGCTCCTTTAACTCCTAATTTATTCCAGTAGTTACAAGTTACACTATTAGTTGGTAAATGCATTGTATTCCATATTAAATTTAAGTTTAAATTTAGGTTTTTGTTTATATTAAATATTGCTATATCTTCATATAAAATACCTTTTATATTTATTTTTGATAATTCTTTTAATTTGTTTTTTATGTCATCTAATTCGTTATTATGTATTGGTTTATTTATGGATATATATATTTCTTTTTTAGTATTTAGTTTTTTTATGGTATCAATATCTAGTTTTAAATTTTGAAATATTGAATAATTTTTAAGTCCTATAATATATCCAGCAATATCTTTATTATTTAGATATTCTATGTGTTTTAAATTTATTGGATTAACAAGTATTTTTGTCATTTCACACCTCTTACTCTTTATATTTTGATAAGAATAAATCCGTTTCGTCTTTTTCTTCTTCTTTATATTCTAACTTAGGTAAATCTTCTTTAGATGATAAACCAAAATAATCAAGAAAATCATCTGTTGTTTTATATAATATTGGTCTTCCTGGAATGTTTTCTCTTCCTGCTTCTTTTATAAAGCCCTTAGCAACTAATCTTCTTATCATTTGTGATGATGAGATACCTCTTATTTCATCTACTTTTATTCTTGTTATTGGCTCATTATATACTATTATAGCAAGTGTTTCTAAAGCAGCTTGTGAAAGGGTATTATTGCTTTCTTCTATTAGTTTTTTGTAATACTCTTTATGTTCTTTTTTAGTTGTTAGTTTTAATGAATTTCCTAAGTAATCTATTCTAAGTCCTCTATCTATACTTAGGTAATCATTTTTTAACTCTAATACAAGTTTTTTTGCGTCTTCTTCGCTTATTTCTAATATGTTAGATATTTCAGGAATAGTTATTCCATCATCTCCTACAATAAATAAAATACCTTCTAATACAGCTTTCACTCTTTCACTTCCTTTATAATAATATTTCCAAAATTATTATCCTGTTTTATTTCTATTTCTTTGTTTTTGCTCATTTCTAGTATACTTAAAAATGTAACAACTACATATTCTTTTGTTAGTTTATCGAATAAATCAATAAAATTTACTTCATTTTTTGTTTTTAATATTTCTTTTATTTTTATTATTCTATCACTTACAGATAACTCTTTTGTAGTTATTTTTGTATTTAGTGGTTTTTCATACTCTTTTCTATCAATAAATTTTTTAAATGCGGATATTAAATCGTTTACTGATAATTCGCTATTATTAATTACTTTTTCATCATATTCATTTATATTAGAGGGAGTTTTTGTGTATATTTCACTTCTTATGTCTTCTAGTTTTTTAAATTCAGAAGTAATTTCTTTATATTTTTTGTAATCAACAAGACGTTTTATTAGTTCTTCTTTAGGATCTTCTTCTTCTTTGTCATCCTCTATTTTTTTTGGAAGTAAGCTTCTAGATTTATATTCTAAAAGTTCTGTTGCCATAACTAAATATTCACTTGCGATATCTAGGTTAAGTTCTTCCATTTGGTGTATGTATTCTAGGTATTGATCTGTAATATCAGATAAACTTATATCATATATATCTATGTTTGATTTTTTTATTAAGTGTAATAATAAATCTAGTGGTCCTTCAAATTCATTTATTTTGGTAACGTAATGCATAAATTCACTTCCCTAGTACAATTATAACTTATTGTGATATAATTATCTAGGTGATTTAATGAAATTATTTAGTAAAAAAGATGAATCTTTTGTTTGTGAAAACTGTAAAAAAGAAGTAGAAGTTTTAAATTATACTTCTAGAGATCATTGTCCATTTTGTCTTTATTCAAAGCATGTGGATATAAATCCTGGTGATAGATTAAATAGTTGTCTAGGATTATTAAAACCAATTGGAATAGAGAAATTTAAGGATACTTATAAAATAATATATAAGTGTGATAAGTGTAATAAAATACATAAAAATATTATGGCTAATGATGATGACATGGATTTAATTATTGAACTATCAAAAAATACTAATTTGAGTTAGTATTTTTATTTTGTATTATTATTAAGCCAATTTGTATGGATCACTACTTGTTCCTGTTCCACCTTTCATTAGAACACTAGATTTTAAATAGATTGAAGGTGCAACATTAGAACCATAACTAGCAAATTTATTCATAGCACCAAACATTCTATAATAAACGTAGTTGTTATTACCACTTACGGCCCATGCATTGCTTGCATCTGCAGATTGGCCACTAGGAGATAAATACCATGTCCAATCACTTCTTTGCATCCAGTTATTATTTTTACATACAAATAAATTTGAACTATCTTTTGTTTGTATATTTGTTTCGCATATACTTTCACTACTTGCATAGGCCCAGTCTGTTATATATGGCAGTGCTACATATCCTGTCCATTTTGTTGTCCTTGTTACTGTGTCATTACAATAAGTTCCACTTGTACATGTTTTTCCATTTGCTGTTCCTCTTTCTGCATTATAAAATGAAATGGTATCTTCTATGCTCATCTCAATTGCGCCTAAACTCCATGTATGTTTATCTATTAATAATTTTGCAGTTCTATCTAATGTATTTGTTGGGCACGTTATTGTTGAATTTTGGTATCCATCATAACACGTTACAGTAGTATCTCCTCCATAATACATTTTATTTAAATATACTTGCAAATCTGCTCCTTCATAATAACTTCCATCTCCATATGTACTTTCCCCCCATTGATTTATTCCATTACCTTTGTTAATTGATGAATCGCTACTATCCCATGATAAACTGCCTAATGATTCGCTTCTTACTAGTTTTACATTATTACCAAATACTCCTATTATTCTCCATAATTCATTATTAAAACTTACATAGTTATTT
>URRF01000036.1 GCA_900550145.1 uncultured Mollicutes bacterium | reverse complement strand
TTAAAAATCAAAATCAAGATTTGTTAGCCAGTTTGAATGAATCAACTGTAACGTATACTTTTACAAATGGAAAGGTATCACCAGATTTGAAATTAAGTGGAGAATTACCTAATAGTGGAACGATGGAAATAAATAGTAATGGGAAAATTAAAGTAAATGTTTCAAATGATAAGTATTGTGCAGTTAAAGAGTATAATGAGAGTGATATAACTGTAAAAGATATAGATGCTTGTTAGTAATATTTAAATTCTAGTTATCTAGAGTTTTTTTGAATAAATTATTTCTTTTTTACTCATAACAAACATAGAGTGTTATGAAAGGAGATTACTATGTTTAGCAAATTTGATGAGGAAGCACAAAAAGTAATGGTGGAAGCAAAGAGAGAAATGCAAGCTTTGAAGCATCCATATGTGGGAAGTGAGCATTTGATGTTGGCAATTTTAAAGGGTAATAATGATGTTAGTAAAAAGTTAAAAACATTTGGAATCGATTATAAGAAATTTAAAAATGAGATTATAAATATTATAGGTGAGGGTAGTACTGAATCTGATTGGTTTTTATATACACCTCTTTTAAAGAGAACTTTAGAAAGTGCAGTTAATGATGCTAAAGAGGTTGATGGGGTTGTTACTATTTCTAATCTTTTTTATTCTATATTAGAAGAAGGAGAGGGAGTAGCAATCAGAATAATGCTTGGAATGAATGTTGATATGGATAAAATATATAGTTATTTTTCAAAGAAAATGGTTAAAAAGAGTAATAGTAAGAAAAAGTTATTATTAGAAGAATTGGGTACTAATTTGAATAAATTGGCTAGTGATGGAAAGGTTGATCCTGTAATAGGACGTGAAAATGAGATAAATAGGATTTTGGAGATATTGTGCAGGAGAACTAAAAATAATCCTATTTTAATTGGAGAAGCGGGTGTTGGTAAAACTGCAATAGTAGAGGAACTTGCTAGTAGAATAGTGAGTGGTGATGTTCCTGATATATTAAAAAATAAAAAAATTATATCTCTTGATATGGCTTCATCTGTAGCGGGTACAAAGTATAGGGGCGAGTTTGAGGATAGGATGAAAAAAATATTAAATGAGTTAGAGGAAAATGAGGATATTATTCTTTTTATTGATGAGATACATACGATAATGGGTGCTGGTGGTGCAGAGGGAGCAATAGATGCATCTAATATATTTAAACCGGCTTTAGCAAGAGGTAAGATGAGATGCATAGGTGCTACTACTAGAGATGAGTATAAGAAGTTTATTGAAAATGATGGTGCACTTGATAGAAGATTTCAGAAAGTAGAGATAAATGAACCGGATGAAGACACAATTAAGGATATACTTATGAAATTGAAAACAATTTATGAGCGTCACCATGAGGTAAGTATTAGTGAAAAAATGATAGATAAAATAATATTTTTGGGGAAGAAGTATATTAAAAATAGGAGAGAACCAGATAGATCAATTGATATATTAGATGAGGTATGTTCTAGGGTATCATTAAAGAAAAATACTGTAGATAAGAAGTTATGTAATCTGAATAATGAGCTTAAGAAAGTGCTAAATGATAAGAAAAATGCAATAATAAATAGTAAGTTTGATGTGGCTCTTTCTTTGAAGGAGAATGAGGAAAAACTTAAAACTGAAATAAATAATATTGAATTAAAGAAAACTAATAAATCGAAGGTTGTAACTCTTCATGATATTATTGATATATTAAAAAATAAGGTTGATATTCCTTTACTTAGTTTAGATTCTTCATATATAAATAAGATGAAGAAAATTTTAAAGGAAACAATAATTGGTCAGGATAAGCAGATTGATGAATTATTGAATATAAGTAAAATAAATTCTCTTAATTATAATAAAAATAAATGTATATCGTTGTTGTTTGCAGGTAGTACTGGCACAGGAAAAACAATGCTTGCTAAAACTTATGGAAAGCTTATTGCTGGTGATATGAATGTAATAAAGCTTGATATGAGTGAATATAGTGAGCCACATTCTATTAGTAAAATTATAGGAGCGCCTCCTGGATATGTTGGTTATTCTGATTCGAGAAATGTATTAGAAGAGATAAAAGATAAACCGACAGCAGTGCTTATATTGGATGAGATAGAAAGATGTAATAAGAGTGTATTAAATTTATTTTTGCAAATATTAGATGAGGGTTATACAAAGGATTCTTTGGGAAGAAAGATATATTTTGATAATGTTACTATAATTATGACATCTAATATTGGATTTAATAAAAATTGTATGGGATTTAATAATAGTTGTAATATTACTAGTAAACTTAAAGATATTTTGGGTGTTGAATTTATAAATAGGATATCTAAAACAATAACATTTAATAAGATAACTGAAAGTGATGCGAGAAAGATAATATGTAATGGTATTGAGAAGTTAAGGTGTGAATATAAGGTGAAATTAGATGTGTCTGATGATGTAATAGATGATATGGTTAATGAATCAAATTATTCTTTATTTGGTGCTAGAAGGATAAAAGAAATAGTTAGAAATAGAATTGAAAATGGAATATTAGATGAACTTATGAATGATAATAAAAATATAAGTATAGATATGTCTAAAGATAAAGCTTGTATAAATAATTAATCCATTTATTGTATGGATTTTTTTGATTATTTTACAAATATTGACAAAAAGTTATAAATGTGTATAATAATGTGTCAAAAGAGGGGATGTTTATGGAATTGAATAGTAGTGTGATACCTCATTATACATGTAAGGAAATTCCTGTTAGTGAATTAAAAAAGGAAGTTTCTATAAATGAGTCATATTTAAGTGAAAAACCAACTTGGTATTATGTGGATAATAAGTTAGTATATTTTAAGAAAAGAAGTGATTATAGGTTATTTACTGAACAATTTTTTAGTATGTTTGCTAATGAAATTGTTGGTCTTGATACTGTTATTTATAAGGTTGCTAATATAAGAAAAGTTAAGTGCACTTCTGAATTGGAAAAAAAGGGTTATACTGGATTAATAAGTGAGAATTTTCAAGATAAGAGTAAGTATAATTATTATTTGTTAAGTGAACTTGAAAATCCTTCTATTTCATCTTTAGTTGGGTATGGTGATTATTGTTTATCTAATTTGCTTGAGTTTTTTAATAATGTACTTGATGATAAGAGTTTAGAAGATGTAAAAAGTTTTTTGTTAAAGTTATTTATAGCCGATGCTTTTACATTACAAATGGATAGAAATCATCATAATATTGGCTTTAAAACACCTAAGATTGATGGGATTGATTATTCTAAAAGATTAAGACCTGAAATAATATCTAATGTGTGTAATATTAATGAAAATATAGTTCTTGTTAATGGTATATATAAATTAAAAAACTTTTCACCTACACCTGTTTATGATAGTGAACGTATTTTTGGTGTTGATCATAGAAATGTATTTTTGCATAAGGAGAATGATGTATGGACTCCTATATTTCCTTATTCATCTGATTTGATGTTTAGAAATCAAGCAGAAGCTAAGGAAGCTCAAGATTCACTTTATGATGGGCTTGATCCTAATTTAATGGAAGTTTTTATGAATTATGAAAGTGATGTACGTGATTTAATTGATAGATTGGCTAATGGGGATGAATATAGGGAAATATTAGAAAGATTTGAGCAATCTAATAGTCAAATATTACTTCATCAAAGTACTATAGAATATTTTGAAAAAATATTGAGTGAAAGAAGAAAGGTGTTTCAGAAGGTATTAAAATATAGTTAGAATATGAAAATTAGAGTTGTTAATAACTCTAATTTGTTTTATAATATTATCAATGTTGGAGGTGTCTATGACAAATAAGGAGTTAGCTAATTTAATATTTCCTAATATAACAAAAACAGTAGATGATTATGAAAAAATGTATCCTATGAGGAATTTAAAGGATGGTGCTATAGTAACCAGATATGCACCTAGTCCAACTGGATTTATTCATATAGGGGCTTTACTCGCATCTTTTACTGGTTCTACATTTGCAAGACAAACAGATGGAGTATTTTATTTACGAATAGAGGATACTGATACAAAAAGAACTATTGATAATGGGATTAGTGAGATAATAAATGGTTTAAGAGAGTTTAGTGTAACTTTTGATGAAGGACCAATAAATGAGAATGAAGAGATTGGGAATTATGGACCTTATGTTCAAAGTGAAAGAAAGGAAATATATCAAGCATTTGCTAAACATTTAATTGAGGAAGGTAAAGCATATCCATGTTTTTGTTCTGAAGAGGAGATTTCAGAAATAAGAAAGAATCAAGAAAGAAATAAAGGTAGAATTGGTTATTATGGAAGATATGCTAAGTGTAGAGATTTATCAAATGAAGAAAGAGCAAAGAGAATTAAGAATAATGAACCATTTATTATTAGATTAAGATCTAATGGTGATTATAATAGAAAAATAATTTGTCATGATGAGATAAGGGGAGATATTGCATTCCCTGAAAATGATTTGGATATAGTAATAAATAAAAAAGATGGTCTTCCTACTTATCATTTCGCTCATTTAGTAGATGATCATTTAATGAGAACTACGCATGTTATAAGAGCAGATGAATGGATTTCTTCATTACCTTTGCATTATCAATTATTTCAAATGTTTGGATTTGATATACCAAAATATGCTCATATTTCTCCTCTTGCTAAAATAGATGAGGAAACAGGTGGAGTTAGAAAATTAAGTAAGAGAAAAGATCCAGAATGTGCAATGAGTTATTATCATAAACTTGGTATACCTTATGAAGCAGTTAGATTATATTTAGCAACAATTACAAGTAGTGGTTTTGAGGAATGGTATTTACATAATCCGGATGGAAAGATAGAAGATTATAAGTTTGAATTTAAGAAAATGAGTAAAAGTGCTGGATTATTTGATTTGGAAAAATTAAATAATATATCAAAGAATTATATAAGTAGATTAAGTGCATCTGATTTATATGATAGAGTAAGTATGTATTTAAAGCAGTATGATCATGATTTTTATGAAATATTTGTAAAAGATAAGGAATATTCAATTAGTATTTTAAATATTGAGAGGTGCCAAAAGAAACCAAGGAAAGATATTGGGGCATATAGTGATGTTAAAAAAGAAATGTGGTATATGTATGATGAGTTATTTACTAATTTAAATTATAGTTTTGATAAAATAAGTGATAAGGAAGAAATTAGAAATATACTTAATACGTATATTAGTAAATATTATAATGAATCAGATGATAAAGATACTTGGTTTAGTAAAATAAAAGCATTATGTGATTTTCTTGGGTATGCTTCTGATATGAAAGAATATAGAAATAATCCAGATAGCTATAAGGGTAGTGTTGCGGATGTTAGTATGGTTATAAGAGTAGCACTTACAACTAAAACAATGACGCCTGATTTATATGAAATAATGAAAATTTTGGGAAAAGATAAAATAGAACATAGAATAAGTTTAATAGCAAAGTAGAAATACTTTGTTTTTTTGTATTAAAAATTTTTATGTTGTAGAGTAATTTCTTGTTTATGAAGTAGTTTTATTATATAATTTATATGGGTGAGTGTTATGAAGGAAGTAGTTCAGAAATTGATTTTATTAAATAAAACAGTGAGTACTATGGAATCATGTACAGGTGGATATATTGCAAATTCAATTACTAATGTAGAGGGCTCTAGTAATATATTTAAATTTGGTGCGGTAACATATTCTAATGAATATAAAATAAAAATGGGTGTTTCTGCATATGTAATAGATAAGTATAGTGTATATAGTATTGAAACATCTAATGAAATGAGCAAGAAAATATGTGATTTTACTGATTCGAATTATGGAATAGGTATTACTGGAAAATTAAATAGAGTTGATTTAAATAATAAATTTGGCAGTGATAATGTTGTATATATAAGTATTTATGATAGAGATTTAAATAAGTTTTATAATCAAACTGTAACAGTAACTAATATTAGTAGGGAAGAAAATAAAATTGCTTTATCTAAAATAATATCTATTATGTTACTAAATATAATTAAGTAGGAGGACTTTATGAAAATATATAATACTTTAAGTAAGAGAATAGAAGAATTTGTTCCACATGAAGATGGAATTGTTAGAATGTATACATGTGGACCTACTGTGTATCATTATGCACATATAGGTAATCTTAGGACTTATATATTTGAGGATGTATTAGAAAAAACACTGAATTATTTGGGGTATAAAGTTAAAAGAGCAATGAATATTACTGATGTTGGACATTTACAGAGTGATGCGGATACTGGACTTGATAAGATGCTGGTTGGTGCTAAAAGAGAAGGTAAGACAGTATATGAAATAGCTGACTTTTATACTAAGGAATTTTTTTGTGATACAGAAAAGTTAAATATAAAAAAACCAGAAATAATTTCACCTGCGTCTTCTAATATAGATGAGTATATAAAAATAATACAAAAATTACTTGATACTGGTTATGCTTATTTATCACATAATAATGTATATTTTGATATAAGTAAAGCAAGTGATTATTATAAATTATCTGGTAAGAATGAGGAGAATTTAATAATAGGTGCTAGAGATGATGTGAATGAGGATTTGGAAAAAAGAAATCCATTTGATTTTGCATTATGGTTTACTAAATCAAAGTTTGATAATCAGGAAATGAAATGGGATTCACCATTTGGAATTGGTTATCCAGGATGGCATATTGAGTGCTCTGGAATATCAATTAAATATTTGGGTGAATATTTAGATATACATTGTGGAGGTGTTGATAATATATTTCCTCATCATACAAATGAAATTGCACAGAGTGAGGCATATTTAGGTCATAAATGGTGTAATTATTGGGTACATGGTGAACATTTAAATGATAAAAGTGGAAAAATGAGTAAGAGTAAGGGTGAATTTTTAACTGTTTCACTTTTGGAGAGCAAAGGATACAATCCTTTGAGTTATAGATTTATGTGTTTACAGTCACATTATAGAAATCAATTGGTATTTAGTTATGATTCACTTGATATGGCAGAAATTTCGTACAATAAATTGAAAAGTAGGATTAAGTCATTAAAAAAAGGTGATGGTGTTATTGATTTAAATCTTATAGAAAAATATGATAATATGTTTAAGGAACAAATTGGAAATGATCTTAATACATCTAATGCACTTACAGTACTTTTTGATGTATTAAAGGATAATAGTATGAATGATGATACAAAGATATATTTAGTGGAATCTTTTGATAGAGTATTATCTCTTGATTTATTAAAAAATGATAATGATATTACTGATGAGGAATTAACATTTATAAATAAATTAATTGAGGAAAGAAATGTTGCTAAGCTTAATAAGGATTATAAAAGAGCAGACGAAATAAGGGATGAATTAAAAAAGATGAATATAATAATTAAAGATACTAGGGAAGGAACAATGTTTGAAAGGATATGATGTAATATGAATTTTTTGTTAATAATAATACCTGCTATACTTATAATAGTGTCTCAAGCATATATAAAGTGTAGTTATAATAAATATAGAGAATTTAGTGTTAAAAGTGGAAAATCTGGATATGAAACTGCGAGAGAAATATTAGATAGTAATGGACTAAGTGATGTTAGGATAGTTAAGATTGGTGGAGAGTTAACTGATAATTTTAATCCTAAAACAAATACTATAAGTTTGTCATCTGATATTTATGATGATAAAAGTATTGCGAGTGTTTCTGTTGCTGCTCATGAGTGTGGGCATGTTATACAACATAAAGAAAAATATGCTTTTATAGTACTTAGAAGCATATTAGTTCCAATAGTAAGTATATCATCTAAACTTGGTTATGTAATAATGATAATAGGTGTTTTGGCGTCTATATTTGATATGGCTATGATTGGTTTTATAATGATGTGTGCTGCACTTTTATTTCAGTTAGTTACACTTCCAACTGAATTTAATGCATCAAGTAGAGCAAAAAAACAATTAATTAAATTAAATATTATAGATGAAAGTGAATTAAACCAGGTTAATGTTATGTTAAATTCTGCTGCAATGACTTATGTTGCTTCTTTCTTTGCAAGTTTTACTCAAATGTTAAGATTGTTTTTGCAAATAAGAAGAGATGATTAATTATAAAATTTTATCAATGATACCGTATGAGAGAGCTTCCTCACTTGACATGAAGTTATCTCTTTCGGTATCTTTTTCTATTATTTCAATATCATTATTTGTATTTTCGGCCATTATTTTGTTCATTTTATCTCTTATTTTAAGTATTCTTTCTGCCGCTATTTTAATTTCTGTTGCTTGACCTTTTGCACCACCAAGTGGTTGATGTATCATAATTTCACTATTTTTTAAAGAATATCTTTTGCCCTTTTTCCCGCTAGATAGCAAAAACGCGGCCATGGATGCACACATTCCTATACATATGGTAGATACATCGCTTTTAATATAATTCATAGTATCATATATAGCCATTCCAGATGTAATACTTCCACCATTAGAATTGATATATAAACTTATATCATCATGATTTATTGAATCTAGATATAATAGTTCTGCAACTACTATATTTGCAACATTATCATCTATTTCTCCAGATAACATTATAATTCTATCTTCTAATATTCTAGAGTATAAATCATATGCTCTTTCTCCATTACTACTTTTTTCTATTACTGTTGGTACTAAATTCATATCCTCACCTCATATATATATTAGGTATAAAGTAATGTAAATATTCAATAATAATTATGACAAATTTTTTATTATTTGATATACTTGGTTTAGAGTGGGTGATAATATGGATAATATCAAGATAACATATAATAATAAAACAGATGAATTTCCAAGGGGAATTACTGTGTTAGAAGTAAGTAAAAAGTATTCTAAATATTATAAATATGATATTTTAGCTGCAAATGTAAATGATGTGATTGTATCTTTAAATTATGTATTAGATGAGGATGCAACTATTGATTTTTATGATGTATCTAGTAATGAAGGAAATAAGGTATATGAAAGAACTGCTATACTTATTTTGTCTAAGGCAATATTAGATGAATATAGGGAACAGGTAAGAATAGAGCATTCTATTGATAAGGGAATATTTTGTGCTTTAAGTAATATGACACCTAAGAAATTAGATGTAATTAAAAATAGGATGCATGAAATAGTAGAGGAATCAGTAGAGATACAAAAATTAAATATTAATAGGATAAAAGTAATTAAATATTATGAGTTAAGAAAAATGTATGATAAAGTTAATTTACTTAAATATTTAAGTAATACTTATATAACTATATATAAACTTGATAATATATATGATTATATGTATGGTGAAATGGCAATAAATACGTCTTATGTGAAGGATTTTAATTTAGAATATATAAATAAAGATGGTTTTGCGCTTATGTTACCATTTACATATGATAATAATAAAGTTAATAAATATGTTCATCATGAGAAGTTTTTTAATTCAGTTATGGAGTATATTGATTGGTCAGATAAAATTGGTATAAGAAATGTTTCTGATATAAATAAGATGCTTGCGGAAGGTAAATGGAATGATCTTATATTTATGAGTGAAGCAACGTATAATAAAAATCTTTTAGATATTTCAGAAACTATATCTAAAAATGAGGATATAAAAATGGTTTTAATAGCAGGTCCTTCTTGTTCTGGTAAAACAACTACATCAAAAAAATTAGAGATGTTTTTGGAAAGTAAGGGTTTGAATCCAGTTGCGTTATCTGTTGATGATTATTTTAAAGAAAGAATAGATACTCCTTTAGATGAAGATGGAAATAAAGATTATGAATCAATAAATGCAATAGATACTGAATTATTTAATGATCAATTGTCAAGATTATTAAAGGGTGAAGAAGTAATTTTACCTACATATAATTTTATAACTGGTCAAAAAGAGTTTAAGAGAAGATTAAAACTTAAAGAAAATGCAATATTAATAATAGAAGGTTTACATTCTTTAAATGATGAATTGACTAAAACTATTGACAAAAAGAATAAGTATAGAATTTATATCTCTCCTCTTACTTGTTTAAATTTGGATAATCATAATAGATTAAATACTACTGATAATAGGTTATTAAGAAGATTAGTAAGGGATAATTTAAGGAGAGGATATAATGCGAGTGAGACACTTGATTCTTGGAAAAGAGTTAGAAAGGGTGAAACTGAGTATGTATTTCCTTATCAGGATAAATCAGATATAGTTTTAAATACGTCATTAATATATGAGATGAATGTACTTAAGGTATATGCAGAACCATTATTATTTTCGGTTAATGAAAGTGATCCAAATTATATTGAAGCGATAAGGTTAATAAATTTACTTAGAATGATATTGCCAATGCCAAGTGCTTCTATACCGCTTGATTCAGTTATGAGAGAATTTATTGGAAATGGTTGTTTTGAATAGGAGGAATTAATATGATAAAAATAGCAATAAATGGATTTGGAAGAATAGGAAGATTGTGTTTTAGAGAAACATTTTCTAGTAAAGATTTTGAAGTAGTTGCCATAAATGATTTGACTGATGCAAAAACATTAGCACATTTATTAAAGTATGATACGGCACAAAAGAGATATGAAGGTCATGTAGTAGAAAGTACAGAAAATTCTATAATAGTAGATGGTAAAGAAATAAGAATATATAAAGAGAAAGACCCAGCTAATTTGCCATGGAAAAAATTAGGTGTTGATGTTGTATTTGAATGTACTGGTTTCTTTACAAAAAAGGAAGATGCAATGGCTCATATAATTAGTGGTGCAAAAAAGGTAATTATTTCAGCACCTGCAAAGGGTGATGTTAAGACAGTTGTATATGGTGTAAATGAAAATATATTGGATGGAAGTGAAGAAATTATTTCTGCAGCTTCTTGTACAACTAATTGTCTTGCGCCTATTGCTAAAGTTATGAACGATAACTTTAAGATTAAATATGGTATTATGACAACAATACATGCTTATACTAATGATCAAAATACTTTGGATAGTCCTCATAGAAAGGGAGATTTAAGAAGAGCAAGAGCAGCTGCTTCTAATATAGTACCTAATAGTACAGGTGCTGCAAAAGCAATTGGACTTGTAATTCCAGAATTAGATGGTAAATTAGATGGAAGTGCACAAAGAGTGCCAGTTATAACTGGATCATTAGTAGAACTTACTTGTGCATTAGATAGAAGTGTTACAAAGGAAGAAATAAATGAGGCAATGAGAAATAGTACTAGTGATACTTTGGGTTACACGGATGAAGAAATTGTGTCTAGTGATGTTATTGGCATGAAATATGGATCACTTTATGATGCAACTCAAACAAAAATAGTAAAGACTTCTTTTGGAGAATTAGTAAAAGTAGTTGCGTGGTATGATAATGAAATGAGTTATACATGCCAAATGATAAGAACTGCAAAATACTTAATGAACAAATAAACTCCATTGGAGTTTTTTTCTTAATTGTTTAATTTTAATTTGTATGTTAAAATTAAAATGGTGATAGTATGAAGAAGAATGGTTTTACTTTAGTAGAAATTACAGTTTGTGTTGTACTTTTAGTAACAATCTTTTTGCTTGTTGTTCCTAAAGTTAATACAATGATAAATAATAAAAAGAAAAATGCATATAATAGTTTGATTTCTACAGTAAAAGATGCAGCTCAAGCTTATGTTTATTTAAATGTTAATATTGTGGATGATGCGATAGAAAGTCAAGGATATTATGAAGTTTCTATTCGAACATTACAAGAAAATGAATTATTAGAAAATAAATTAGAAAACCCATTAACTGGTAAAAATATACCATCAACTAGTATAGTTAAAATAATTAAAAATAACGAAGAATATATTTATAAATTCTCACTAGATTATCAATATTTATTAGAACATATAATTGATTTATATAGTAGTGAAGAAACAAGAACAAGTAATGGATTAAAAAAAGATAATACCCCTGATCAAAATATAAGATATTATGGAAGTGATCCAAATAACTATGTAAGTTTTAATAATGAATTATGGAGAATAATAGGAGTATTTGGT
>URRF01000035.1 GCA_900550145.1 uncultured Mollicutes bacterium | reverse complement strand
CTCACAATTTTCAAACGGAGAGGTGGACTTAATTCCCCAAGTATGTAAAAAGTGGTTATTTCGAAGTGTTACAGGATTATAAAACTCTGTCATTTTATAGCTACTGTTAGCGTCTAAGGAATAGTTATAATTCATAAACCATTCTCTAGATATTATCACAGCAGGTATATTTTTTAAAGATATTAATTCATCATTAGTAAATTGTGTGTAATCTTTATCTAATAACATTTCAAGTCTTTCACTGTCGTGGCTACCAAAATCGTCGCACAATACAGCTCTAGCCTTTAGGTCTGCTTCATCTCTAAAGAAAGATGTAGCAAGTACTTCTGTACTCATATCAGCCTCAAATTCAGTGTTTAACAAAAAAATCTGGTCATTGAAATTTGTTGCCCTGCGGACACCAGCGGGGTTAAAATTAGGGCTTCTAAATGTCATTTTATTGCTAATATTTTTCATAAATGACACACGTTCTCTTGCAGTTTTGGTATTATAATCTTCTATTTCAAAGGCTGGTACTGTGCCGTCTAAAATTCTTCGGCACAGCATATATTTATTAATTATATAGTCATCATATATTTTACTTTCATATATAATTTCCTCCATAAATAACGTAATATTATTTTATCATAAATTTATCGTTCTAAATCATCATCTTTACTATATTCATTTTTAATTGTATCCATATCATCATTGTCTAAAATTTCTTCTTCATATAATTCTGCAAAATAAAAGAAAAAAAGATTAAAAAATGAAAGCATTTTTTAATCATATATATAAATTACTTAGAATAATTAGATCCACTTAATTGGTTTTCACCTAATTGTACTAAACGTTTAGTGATTTCACCACCAACTGAACCGTTAGCTCTTGCAGTTGTATCTGGTCCTAAATTAACACCAAATTCGTTAGCTATTTCATATTTCATTCTGTCGATAGCTTGTTTAGCTCCTGGAACTGACATTTTAGCAGTTTTACTATTCATTATTTTCACCTCCTATACATTAATAGAATGTGAAAATTTTGTCAAATTATACAATTTTTTCTATGGTAATTTATAACAATTTTTGATTTTGTGAATTGTATGTATCTATATCTATTTTTTCCATATTATTAATACATTCATCAATTAGTGTTTCGTAATCAATTAATGTTTCATAATAAATACATTTTTGTAAGTTAGGATTTATTACTGGATGTTTTGGTACAAATATAGTACAGCAATCTTCATATGGTAATATACTTATATCATAGGTATTTATTTTTTTTGCAATATCTATTATTTCTAGTTTGTCTAAACAGCTTACTGGTCTTATTATTGGCATATTTGTTACATTATTAATTGCATACATACTAGTTAGTGTTTGACTTGCTACTTGACCTATTGATTCACCATTTATTATTATTTTTGCTTTTATTTTTTTTGCTACTTTTTCTGCTATTCTATACATCATTCTTCTCATTATGGTTATCATATATGTAGGATCTATATTTTTATATATTTCTTCTTGTATTTTAGTAAATGGCATTACATATAAGTTTATATTACTTCCATATTTATGTAATTCTTTTGCAAGCGATATAACTTTGTTTTTTGCGTCTATACTTGTATGTGGTGGGGATTCATAATATATTGCATCTATATCTACGCCTCTTTTATTTGCTAAAAAGCCCGCTACTGGACTATCTATTCCTCCACTTAGCATTAATAAACCCTTACCTTGAATTCCTGTTGGATATCCACCTAAACCATATATTTCTTTTGTGTAAATATATGAACATTCACTGCGTACTTCCACGTGAAGTATGATATCTGGATTATGAACATCAACCTTTATATTTTGTATGTTTTTTAATATATGTGCTCCCACCAATTTGCTTATTTCCATCGAGTTATAGGGAAAATTTTTATCTGCTCTATTTGTTTCTACTTTAAATGTATTAAATTTTTCTTTATTTAGTAAGTTATATGATTCATTTTTGATACTTTCAATGTCTCCGTTAACTTTGTAGCATATAACTATACTATGTATTCCAAATACTTCTTTTAATTTTTTTATAATAATTGTTTCATCGTTATCTTTTATATCAATAAACATTCTTACTTTGTTTTTGGTAATGGTTATATCATAATCTTTTAGTTTTCTTTTAATATTGTTATGTAATTTTTCTATAAATACTTTAATATTATCTTTTTTAGTAGATAATTCTCCATATTTAATCATTATTAGTTTATCCATAAATGCCTCCATTTATATATTAAATCATAGAAAAAAAGATATTTAAATATATCTTTTTAATTTTTTTTATTTTTAAGCAACTTTTTTGAAAGTATCGTCTTTTGCATCTCCAAATACTTCAGATATAGTTGAATATACAGCACTTAATTTTTGTTCATTAAGGTCATTCATTTCTTTCATTTTTTTGTTATATTCTTCTTTTAACTTTTCTATTTCAAGTGCATGTTCTTGTTTTAATTCAGCAATTGTTTTTTTAGATGCTTCCATATCTGCTGATTTTGATCTTTTTAATTCTTCAACTGTACTTTCTAGAGATGAGATAGTTCCTACATAAGTTCCTTTAATGGTATCATTTTCTTGAGTCAATTTTCCATTGGCTTGTGTTGCAGCACTTAGTTTTTCTGTTAAGTCTCTAACAACTATCTTATATCTTTCTACTTCTTCTCTATAGCTTGCATATCTACCATTAGCATCTTCTATTTTTGCTTTTAAACTTGCATTTTCTGCTTTTATTTCTTTTAATTCATTTGCAGCTCTTTGTGCTTTTGCAATTACATTTGTTAATGATAAATCTGATTTTTGTTCTTCTTCTACTTTAGCAACTGGTATAGATACTTGAATCTCTGGTTCAACTTTTTGAACTGTAGTTTGTTCTCCTATTTCAGCTGGTTCTTTAACAAAATCTAAACTTGGATTTTCAACTTGTGTTACAGTTGGTTCTTTATATTCATCTTTATTAGTGAAAAAATCTGGAACTACTGGAGCACTATTATTAACAGCTTCTGCTTCTAAATTGTTAGTTGTTTCTTGATTTAAATTACCAATTGGATTAAACTCTGGAACTACACTAGCAGATGGTTCTTCGTATGAGACTTCATTATTAGTTACTGCATTTAATGAAGTAAGCATATCTTCTGGAAGTTTGTCCCAAGTATCAGGAATTTCAGTTACATTACTTGGTTCAGCTACTTGTGCTATAGTTTCTTGTTTCTCACTTGGAACAATACTAAATAATGTATTGAATTTTCTTATTGTTTTTTCTACAAGTGGTTTTGTGTATAACACAACATTTCTAGCATGAGTTTCTGCTTTACCTTGTTTAACTAAGTAATTAACTTTATTACCTAGTTCTATAACTTTATCAGTATCTTCATATATTGAATTACTCATAATAGGTACAGTTTCTTCTTTAGCCAAAACTGGATTAACTTGTTCTACTTCTATTTCAGGATTTACAGTTCTTGAAACATCAACTTTAGAAAAAACTCTTTTAAGTTTTTCTTTTACACTCTCTCTTACTCTTACTGCATTATGCATGGCAACCATACCAGTTTTATTAAATGGTATAATTCCTAAATTTGCATATGAATAATCTAATACTGATGCATCCATATTATTACCTCCTAATGTTTTTATTCTTCACTCTTTGCAATATCTTTCATAACTTCTTTAACTGATGCCCATTCCTCATCTGAAGATATAGCACCTAAAGAATACATATTATCTTTTTCTATTAATTCAGAAGCATATATTTTAACCATTTCATTTTCATCAACTTCATTTAATGTGTATAAAATATAATTTTTATTAAATTTTTTTATTGTAAAAGCCGACAATATTTCTGCTTCTTTTTCGTTTCCTGACTCATCTATTACAACGATAGTTCTTTTTTTGTTGTCCATATTTTCACCTCTATTTTATTCTTATCATTAATATACAAAGTTATTATAGCATAAAACAATTATTTTTGTACACCCTTTTTTAAAATAAAATGTTTACAATTATATGCACAATTATTTTTTATATAATCATCAACTTTTTCTATATTGTTTATATCTTTACAATTCTTGTTTTTTGAATCATAAAAACCTTTTAATCTTAATTTTCCATATGCCCAATCACCTACAATATAGTCAAAGTTTTCAAAATATTCTGTATATTTGTTATTCATTTCTTCTAAATCAAATCCATCTCTTACGTTTTTTATTAATTCATATTTTATATTATTTAATACTATTCCCATTATAATTACCTCTTCATTTAGTATATCATATTTTTTATTTTTTTAGTTATTTTCTTCTATTGGAATTGAAAAAATATTAGATTGTTTGCTTAGTGTGCCTCCATAATACTTTGGAACACTACCTTGTATTACTTTTAAAGCAACTGGTATATCAGATGTTACTGTAACTCTTTTTGATATGAAAGGAACATTTATTTGTTCAGTTACTGATATTCTTATATATATTTCTACTAGAGCATTGTTTATTCCATATTCTTTAATATTTGTCTTAACGTTACTTTCAACACTACCAATAATATTTAATTTTATTGGTATTTTGGGTCCTAAATTAGATAGAAAACCACTATTTGTTATAGTTCCTAATGGTATTTCATATATAATCCCATTTTTTAATTTATCTTTATCGTTACTTATTAAGATATCTGGTAATTCTATAAAATCTATGTTTCCTTCTTCTATTGCTTTTAAATTTATCAATACAACGTTAGTTGTTGTATTTAGTACTTTATTAACTATTGCAGGATTAAAATCTATTGTGGCTATTTCTCCATTATCATTTTTAATTATATTAAACATTTCATCTATATTCATACCATTTGCAAGTTGTTTATTTACTGCTCTATTTATTACAATAGATGATAATTTTTTTGTTTCAAGTTCAGCATAATTCATAAGTATAGGAGATACTCTTATACTTATTATTTTTAATACTATAATTGTAATTATTACGCACAATAATAATGTTGCTATAAATATATTTTTTTTCATATTAAATAATATGAAAAAATGGTTAATATAACCACTTTTTATTTAAAAAACTTATACCAAACAAAGAAACCAATTGCAATTAGCAATGTAACTACTATTATTATTACAAAAACTTTGCTGTTTTTTTTCTTTGGAATATCTTCATCATCTCCAAAATCATCTTCATCAAATTTAGTTATGCTTGTATAAAAAGCTTTGTCATCTTCTTCTTTTTTCTCTTCTTTATTTGATTCATCGCTTCTTAAGTTTGCAAATAAGTCTGTCGCTTCATTAATTGGTTTTGTTTTTGCTATTGTATTTAATAAACTTTTAATGTTTTTTTCTTGTGTTAAGAAATCTGTACACATTTCTTCTTCATCTTCTTTTGCTTCAAAATCAAGTGATTTTAAAATATTGTAGTTTGTATCACTTATTTTTCTTACTCTAGGTGATTCTTCATAATTTCTACCACTTCGTTTTTTTTCAAGTATTTGATTTATATCATAATTTTTGTCATCTATTTCATCGAAATCATAATTTATATTGTTTCTTTTATAAGAATCAATGTCTATAGGATTAACTAAGTTTTCGTATTTTCTTTCTTTTCTTCTAGTTTCTCTATTGTTTACCATTGCTTTTATTTTAGATATATCTATTTCATCTATATTATCTAATACAGTAACATTACTGCTTAGAGTTTGTTTTTCTCTATATAATTGTTCATATAATGAATCGTTTTTAGATGTTCTTTCTAAAAGTTCTTCATTATTATGATACTTATCCATCCTAGTTCTCATGTAATCACCTACTATGTATATAATATATCATAAATTGTATTTTTTTTAAATATATTGTTTAATTTTAATAGTTATAATGTTATAATGCGAGAGGAGGTAATTATGTTTAAAGTTGATAAAGATAAATGCATTGGTTGTGGAGCATGTGTTGGTGTATGTGATACTGTATTTGATTTTGACGATGATAATCTTGCTTTCGTTAAAAATCAACCATCTGTTGATGATATGGAACTTGCTACAACTGCTTTAGAAAATTGTCCAACAAATGCAATTTCAAAAGAAGAAAATTAAAAGAACTATTTTAACAAATTAAATAGCTCTTTTTTTTCTTTTGGGTTTATTTTTCTGTATTCTCCACTTTTTAAATTTCCAAGAGAAAGAAATGCAACTCTTTCTCTTTTTAATTTAAGAACTTTTAAGTTTACAGCACTAAACAACCTTTTTACTTCATGGTTTTTACCTTCTACTATGATAATTTCTACTATTGAAGTTTTATTTTTTTTATCAGTTTTTCTTAACTTTACTCTTTTTGGAATACATTTTATATTATCTAAAATTATTCCATTTTTAATAGTTCTTATTTCTTCTCCTGTAATAATTCCATCTATTTTTGCAATATATACTTTTTCTATTTCATTTGATGGATGCATTATTAGGTTTGCAAGTTCTCCATCATTAGTAACAATAAGAAGTCCTGTTGTATCATAATCTAATCTACCTACTGGAAATAATCTTTTATTAGAATCAAAATAATCTGTTACTACTTTTCTTCCTTTATCATCTTTTGTACTTGTTATTACACCTCTTGGTTTGTTAAATATATAGTATTCTTTTTCTTCTTTTTCTATTTTTTTGCCTTCTACTAATATATCATCATTGTAGTTTGCTTTTGTTCCAAGTTCTGTAACTATTTTTCCATTAACCATTACTTTGCCATTTTTTATTAATTCTTCTGCTTTTCTTCTACTTGTATATCCGCTCTCGCTTATTATTTTTTGTAATCTTTCCATAATATCCCTCGAAATTAATTATAACATGTATTAATGTTTTGTGATAGTTCTAAATGTTTCATAGTTTGCTTTATTTACATTGTTAGTATAGTATAGTTATCATTTTGGTATATAGATTATAAAATGATTTATAAGTTCATTGTTAAAGCAATCCTTTATCAATAACTAATATTTCTTCTAGTAGTACTAAATATCTTCACTATAATCAATTAGTGATGGATGGTTAATAATTAGAATAATATATTAACTATAATTATACTTGATATTATTCCTATTAAATCTACTAGGAGTCCTGCAAAGAGTGAATATTTTATTTTTTTTATTCCTATAGTACCAAAGTAAAGAGATAGAATATATAAAGTTGTATCTGTACATCCTTGTATTGTTGATGCGAGATGTCCTAGGAAACTATCTACTCCATATCTAGAAAATACTTCCATCATTAAAGATAAGCTTGCGTTGCCTGATATGGGTCTTAATACTGCCATAGGAAATACTTCTTTTGGAAATTTTAATATATCTAGTATTGGACCAATAATTTTTAGAATGTAATCTATAAAACCACTTGCTATTAGTATTCTAGATGAGAATATTATTGCAAGTAAAGACGGGAATATATTTATGCCTATTTCTATTCCTTCTTTACATCCCTTAAGAAAAGAATCGTATATGTTATTTTTTTTCGATAAACCATATATTATTATTGCAAGAATTATTATTGGTAAAATATATTTGTTCATTTCATCACCTTATAGAATATTTTATCTAATATAATTGCTGATATTGTGGATATTAGGGTTGCTAATATTGTGGATGTGATTATTGATGTTGGATTTATGCTTTTATATAGCATTCTTATGGATATTACTGTAGTTGGTACGAGTGTTAAGCCACTTGTATTTAATAGAAGAAATGTGATCATACTATGTGATGCGGTATCTTTATTATCATTTAGTTCTTGAAGAGATTTCATTGCTTTTAATCCAAATGGTGTGGCTGCACTTCCAAGTCCTAAGATATTAGCAGCAATATTTGATGAAATATATCCTAAACTTTCATGATTTTTTGGTATATCTTTAAATATTTTTCCGAGTATTGGATATAGAATATTAGATATTTTATTTAATAATCCACTATCACTTGCAATTGTCATTATTCCAAGCCATAAAACTATAACAGGGAATATGCTTATAAATATATCTAAGCTCTTTTTTGCACTTGTTATAATTTCTTCGTTAACAGCACTAATATTACCACTTATAAATCCATATGTTATACCTACAAATATAAATGAAAACCATATTTTATTTATCATTTAAATAAATTTAGTATTCTTTTAAAAATACTTTCTTTCTTTTTTGTTTTTTCTTTTACTTTAACAAATATATCTTCTTCACTTACTTCTTTTTTGTCTAAATAAACAATTACTTTACCTACTATTTCATTATTCTTTGGTTTATATATTTTTTTTAGTTGGTATTTAACACTTATATTATTTATTTCATTATTTTTTAAAATATAATAAATATCATTTTTTATATACAATTCTTTATAATATTCATTTTCTACTTTGAAATCTTTTTTTTCTAAAATTAAATATTTTTTATAATTATTAAATCCATATTCGTATAATGTTTTATGAGTTGTAAAATCATTGGGATCGTTTAGTGTTACTACTATTAAATTTAAATTATCTTTTGTAGCACTTGTAACTAGCGTTCTTCTTGCTTTTTCAGTAAAACCGGTTTTTCCTCCTGTAGTATATTCATATGTAGATAGTAATTTGTTTTTGTTGTACCAATCATATGTTTTTAGATTTGTTTTTACTATATGCCTTTTTGTACCAACTATTTTTTTATATAAAGGAATACTATTAGCATATTTAGTAAGTAATGCCATATCTCTTGCTGTAGATATATTTTCGCATTTTTCATCTAATCCATGTGGGTTACAAAAATAAGTATTCGTCATTCCAATTTGACTTGCTTTTTTATTCATTGCACTTACAAAGTCCTCTATAGAACCAGATACATATACGGAAATGGCAATGGCAGCATCCCTGGCGTGAACAGAAAAGCAGCAAAAATTTGTTAAAATCAAATGTGTCATCTTTTGAATTTGACACATTTAATTTAGCATGTAATATAACCTTTTGATCCGTTTCATCATCCTTAATTGACTCTACTCTTATATCTTCAAAAAATAATTGAGCAATTTCCAAAATCTTTTCATCATCATTTAAAACCATATCATTTATCTTCTTTTTAAAATCTTCATAATTTTTTTCACTAGATTGTTCATTTTGTTCTTCTTCTATCAGTTTTCTTTTATTTTCTTCTAATGAATTAATTTTGTTATCTAAATCATCTTTAAGAGAGTTGTATTCTTTTAGGTCTATTTCTTTTCTCATTCTCATCATTATAAGTTCTTTTTTTTCATTATTTGTTTTGAATAATTTTTCATCAATCAGTTTTATTTCTTTTTTATAATCTTTTTTTGTTCTAATATCACTAATCATATCATTTATTTCACTTATTAAATCATCTTGACAAACAAGTATCATATTCAATATCTTTTTGCATACTTCAACTAGTTCTTCATAATAAAGTACAGGAGAATTACACCCTTCAGTTTTTTTCTTGCCGTGTATTCTATAATTATTACAAGCCCAAAACTTTCTTCTTCTACTTCTATCTCCTTTACCAATTTGGTAAGTACCTCTTACAAATGTAGCACCATCAAAATAGCAATGCATCAAACCAGAAAATGGGAACTTATTATATTTATTATTTTTATTTATCTGATCGTGCTTTTTACTTCTAGCATCTAATATCTCATTTGCTTTATCCCATAATTCTTCTGAAACTATTGGAGGACAAGTTTCATTATCCTTATAGACAATCCATTCATCCCTTTTAAATCGTTTTCTTTTTCTATCGTGATAGTCAACAGTAGTTTCTTTATGAGCACAAAAATATCCTTTATATTTGGGATTTCTAATTATGTTTTTTATGACAGTGCCTGCAATTGGTTTGCCAGAATAATTAGTTACACCATATTCATCAAATAATTTAAAACCCAATCTATGAACACCTATGTTTTCTGATACATAAGTTTCAAATATTAGTCTAATGAATTTAGCTTGTTCCTCATCAATAACTAACTTACCTTTATTTTTAGTATATCCATAAATATTATTACTGCCTGGAACTATTCCTTTTTCTACACTTCTTTTATATCCAAATCTAACTCTTTCAGAAAGTTTTCTTATTTCTTCTTGAGCAATTGAAGACATTATAGTAAGTCTTAATTCTGAATCTGGTTGAAATGTATTAATGTTATCACTTAGAAAATGAACACCAACACCATTTGAAAGTAATTCTTGTGTATATTTAATACTATCCAATGTATTTCTTGAAAATCTTGATATTTCTTTTGTTAAAATTAAATCAAATTTCTTTTTCTTGGCATCATCTACCATTCTTAAAAAGTCTTCTCTTTTTTTAACACTTGTACCACTTATACCTTCATCAACATATCCCTCTACAAAAGTCCAATTTTCTTGTTCCTTTATAAAATTGCTAAAATATGTTACTTGGTTTTCTAATGAGTTTAATTGCTCATATCTATCAGTTGATACACGAGCATAGAATGTAACTCTTAATGGTAAATCATAAATACTTTTTCCTTGACCTAGCATATTTCTTATAGCATATAAATCCACTTAAATCACCTCCATTTATTTTTATATTCTTATATCAACTTTCATTGGATAAGAATATTTTTCTTTATTTTTTTCTAATTGTTCATTTAATTTATTTATCTTTTCATCACACTTTGAAATTAATGCCTCATACTCACTAATAGTAATATCGTTATTTTGATATAAATAATTTATTATCTTTTTTTGAACTTCTTTTTTTACTACTTCATAAGTAATGTTGTTGTCCAAAGTACATTCTCCTCCTGATTAAGTTTATTAACATTAGAAGAAAAAAATTAATAAAAAAAGGAGAATGCACCTACACAATTCTCCTTAAAAAATATTAATTTTTTTCAAAGATCATTGTGTAGATATAAATTAATCATTGCCAAATATAGCACTACTAAGCATAACTGCTTATTTAAATTTAGTAATGCATAACATTACTATTATTTTATTTATTGTATGAATCATATTTATTAAACTTTCTGTTCTTGAATTAAATGTGCTATATCATATCCATTTGATTTTGAATCAAACGATAAAATTGTTATTTTTTCTTTAAAATAAGTTTCATTATCATATCTAATGACAATTTCACTAAACACATCTAATTTTTCATTGTATTGTAATTTTTCAAATTGTGAATCAAGTTTTTTATCTTCTTTATCATATACAATACCTAATACATTTCCATTATCTTCATAAGCATTTTCAGTAAATGTAAATTTGTTATAAAGCATTGCAAAGTATTGCAATAATAAAGTACAAGCATTTTGCGACAACCTGTTGTTATACTATTGATGTGAAACAAATTGTATATAAAAAAAGACTTAAGTCGTATAATTGAGTTAACCATAAATACAATTAAAGAAAGGACTTAAGTCATGAAAAGTATATTACAAATTAATAAAAGATATCTACCCCATGAATTAAAAACTAGAATTTATGCAGTAGAAACTTATAGAAATGGTAATTCAATTGATTATGTTTGTAGAAAATATCACATATCTAGAATCTCTCTGTGGAGATGGGATAAAAAGTATGATGGCACACCTGAATCTTTGATGGATAAATCACATAGGCCAATCTCTAGACACCCAAATGCTCACACTGATGAAGAAATAAAATGGATAAAAGATTTAATTAGAAGAAATCCTCATATTACTTTATGCGAATTATGGATAAAACTAAAAATAAACAAAGCATTATTATAATAAAAATTTTCACTCTCACCACTAATGGAATATATCTTAACTTGATTCTTATTTTTTGTTGAATATAAAACTATTAGTAAAAATCATACAATTAAAACAAAAAGTAATATTCCTACTATTAGAACCCTTTCATTTCTTTTTGGTTCTTCCATTTACATTTGCACCGTCTTTCTTTAAGCTATTAATTATTATATCACATTTTAGGTAATAACCCGATATTTTTTAAATAATTAATTTTAAAATGAGAAGATTATATATAGTGAGGTGATTCTTATGAATTATGAAAAAATGAAAGAGATTAGAACCTATTTTGACAATACTCAAAAGCAATTGGCAGATTAT
>URRF01000034.1 GCA_900550145.1 uncultured Mollicutes bacterium | reverse complement strand
CAAATATACCTATTATTCTCCATAACTCATTATTAAATCTTACATAGTTATTTGGGTTTGCTCCATAATATCTTATATTTTTATCTTCTGTATTGTCTTTCTTTAAATTATTACTTGCTCTTGTTATACTATCTTCATATAAATTTGTTATATACGTAACTAATTTCTCTCCATCAAATGTTGTTGCTATACATCCTGGTTCTGTATACTCTGAATCTTTTACTATAAATATTTCTTTATCCCCTTTTAACACCAAATTAAAATCTATATTACCATCTGTATTCTCTTTTATTTTATTTGCTAATAATCTTGTATTATTTAATACTACTAACATTGTTCCTAATAATAACAAGAAAAATACTAATAATATATATACATATGTTGACATTATAAAACCATTTTTTTTCATAGTTCACCCCTATTTTCATATTTCTATTATACAATCCTATTTATTGTTTTGTAAATATAATTATTTATTAAATTAAAAGAAAAGAACTAATATTAGTCCTATTCTTATCTATATAATGCCATTGAATTAAATGATTGTCCACCTCTACCTGGAATTCCTTTATAAGCAGCAAAATGTAAATGCGTTCCTGTACATGCACTACCAGTACATCCCATACCACCAATTAAATCTCCTCTTTTTACAGTTTGACCAGTTGAAACGTATTGAGCAGATAAATGTGCATACCAAGTATAATAGTTATTTGAATGTGCTATAATTATTTGATTTCCACCTATTCCATCATAGAAAACTTTGTATACAATACCATTATTAGCAGCATATATAGGTGAACCATGTCCAGTACCACTTATATCAGTACCATCATGTAAAGCACCCCAACGCCAACCATATGGACTTGTAATTATATATGGACTTTTTGTAGGCCAATACCAATCACCAGAATCTGGTATATCATTAGGATCAATAGTAAAATTACTCATTGTTCCAATAACTTTAACTCTATTAACTGCTTCATCCACAACCTCAGTATTAGCAATTAATGCATTCTTTATTTCCCCATTTTCATACTTTATCTTTTGGGTTACTATTTGTTTACCATCTCTACCTTCTTGTTTTATTTTAGTAGCTCCCCATGCCATAGAACTATC
Source organism: uncultured Mollicutes bacterium (assembly GCA_900550145.1). Taxonomy (GTDB): domain Bacteria; phylum Bacillota_I; class Bacilli_A; order RF39; family UBA660; genus CAG-1193. The sequence continues at coordinate 10,989 of URRF01000034.1, read as the reverse complement.
ATATTCAATATCTGTAGTAAATGGTATAACCTTCTCTTCTACAGAATGTTCCTCAACTACAACAGTAATTACAGGTGAAATAAGCGCGACAGATACCTCTTGTCCAATTGATAATAAGCTATTCTTACTTTTTAAATCTTGATTAACAACCAAAAATTCTTCAACAGCAAGTTTATTTTCTTCAGCAATACTCTCAATAGTATCACCTTCTCTTACCATATATGTTTTCTCATCTATTTCATCACCAAACAATAAATATTTAACTATTTCTTTTTCAGATAAATAAATCTTTTCATCACTTGAAATAAAGGCCTCTTTCATAGTAATATTTTCCTTAATATATAAGTTTTCTATTTTCTTTCCAAATGACTTTATAACTATATCTTCACCACTAAGATAAGTATCCAGCTCATCATTATTAACAAGTGCTTTTACTACATCATTAATCGCATCCTCAAAGTTTTTCTTATCTAAAACATTAATAGAAAACAATTCATCATCATTTTTAATAATAATTTGATAACCCTTTATAGTAAATTTTTCTGTTTCTTTAATTTGATTATATATACTTTTTTCATCTATTACTTTATTAACATAACTTTTATATTTACTTATATAAAGACCATTAGGTAAATAAACTGTATCTACACCATACTTTACTTTCAAATCTTTTTGATCTTCATTTATATACTTCTCAAGTGTTTCCTTTGATTTAATTGAACCAATAGATCTGCCATTTAAATAAACCCTATACAAACTCTCTGGTTCCTTATTTTTATGAGATCTATGTTCAAACAGTGGAATAAGGCATACTATAGATAAAACGATAGTAATTACTATACATTTAGTCCTCTCTTTTGAATTCATTCTATTCACCTCTAGTAAGATTATAACACGTATTATAATCTTTAATCAAATAAAAATTATATCAGAATTTTATAGTTTCTTTAAACTCTCTAATATAAGTTGATATTTTGACATTCTCTTTTCAACTTTTGCATTTACAAGCACAATATCTCCCTTATTTATTTCAGAAATACTTTTAAATTGATTTGGAAACACAGTTAAATCCGTACTTGTATATTCATCACTAATAGTTAAAAATGCCATTTCATCACCCTTTTTAGATAATATTGTTTTAATATTATTTACATACACAATCAAATTAATATGTTTATCAAAATAATTATGTATATCATTTAAATTAACTATATTATTATATCTAACTTTATATTTACTTACAGGATGATTACTAAGATAAAAACCAAAAACATCCTTCTCTCTTTTAATAATCTCTTCATCACTAAATTCATCAAATAACTCTATTATCGGCTTTTCAATTAAACTATCATCTAAATCCCTAGCCAAAGTTGCATAATTAATCGCGACATCCACAATATTATGAAGCGTATTATGATTATAATTAAATTCATCAAATACACCCGCATCTATCAAACAATCAATTGCTTTTTTATTAACAGATTTACCATAAGTTCTTTTCACAAAATCAAAAAAATCTATATACTCACCATTTAATCTCTCATTAACAATTTCCTTACAAGTAATACTTCCAACATTCCTTATTATAGAAAGAGGAAACCTTATTCCATCATTTTCTTTAACATAATAGCAATTACTTTTATTAATAGATGGTTTAAATAATTTAATATTTAACTTTTTACATTCATCAATATATTCCTTTGTCTTAGTTTCACTTCCAATTACACTAGTAAGCAAACTCGACATAAAATATTCCTTATAGTTTACTTTTAAATAAGCCATCTTAAGAGCAATCATAGAATATGCAACTGAATGAGATTTATTAAATCCATAATTTGCAAACTTCATAATAAAATCATATGTTTTTATAGCAACATCTTCTTTATATCCCCTTTTAATACTATTTTTTATAAACTTATCTCTCTCATTTTCAAGTATCTCTTTTTTCTTTTTACTCATAGCACGTCTTAACATATCTGCTTCTCCATAAGTATAACCAGCCATTATATTAGCTATTTGCATAATCTGCTCTTGATATACTATTATTCCATATGTTGGCTTTAAAACATCCGCAAGTGAATCATCCAAATAATCGATCTTTAAAGTCCCATTTTTCCTTCTTATATATGTATCTATATTATCAGAAGGACCTGGTCTAAAAAGTGCAATAGCTGCTACAATATCATCAAATGTATTTGGCCTTAGTTTAAGTAAAAAATTCTTCATTCCAGATGATTCAAATTGAAATATACCGCAAGTCATCGCATTATGAAATAATGACATTGACTTTTTATCATCTATTCTTATATCACTATAAGTTAGATTAGGAATTAAAGATAACATATTTGAAATAGAAGATAAATTCTTTAAACTAAGAAAATCCATTTTCAAAAGTCCTAATTCCTCTAAATGTTCCATAGAATACCCACTAATATAATAATCATTATACTTAGTAAGCGGTATATAAGAATCAAGAGATTTACTACTTATTATTACACCCGCAGCATGTACTGATATCTGCCTTTTTAATCCCTCTAACTTTAACGCAATATTATATACATTCTTAATATCAGTATTGTTATTCAAATATATCTTTAAATTTATATTATTAAGCGCATCAGTTAAAGTTTGATTAAAACCAATAAACTTAGTAAGTTCATCCATCTTACTTATATTAACATCAAATATTCTTCCAATATCTCTTAATACCTGCTTACTAGATAATGTAGTAAAAGTAATAATAGGAACAACCCTATCCTTACCATATTTATTTATAACATAATCAACCACATCATCTCTATAATTAGCATCAAAATCTATATCAATATCTGGCATCGTAACTCTTTCAGGATTTAAAAAACGTTCAAATAACAAATCATATTTTATAGGATCCACCTCAGTAATACCCAAACAAAAAGAAACTAAACTACCAGCAGCACTTCCCCTCCCGGAACCAACTAAAATATTGTTTTTCTTTGCATACTTAACATAATCCATTACAACAAGAAAATAATCATTAAATCCCATCTTATCTATAACATCAAGTTCATATAATAACCTATCATAATATTTCTTAGTCACTTTTCCATCAAATCTTTTATACAAACCCTTTTTACATAAATCAAATAAATACATTTTTGAATCTAAAACTCCAAACTTCGGCATCAAAGATTTATCTTGAACAAACTTTATATCACATTTATTAGCAATATCCAATGCATTTAAATAATCAATATCATTAAAATCAAAATAACAATTACTCTTAATATCAAAAGAAACTAAATCAGTAATCTTTTTACCTTCTTTAATCAAATACAAATACTTTAAATATTCTATATCATTCTTATTCATACATCTTATTTCATTTATATAAACAACCTTATCAGTTATATCTGTATTTCTTTCATTTATATTTTCATATCCAAGATAAATATCGTCATATATATTACTCAACATTTCATAATTATTTATAGTAGCAACACATATCAAATTATCACAAAACTTTTTTAATACATCATAAGTTATTTTTTCATTTTGCATTACATAAACTATTCTAGTTAAATTTTGATATCCAAAATAATTTTTTGCATATAAAATAAACAACTCATCATCTATAATTAATTCAAGTCCAATAATTGGTTTTATATTGCTTTTCAAACATTCTTTATAAAACTCCATTACTCCATACATATTATTATCAGTTATAGCAATAGCATTTATATTATTATTTTTACAAAATGAAATCATCTTCTTAATATCATTTAAAGACGTAAGCAACGAATAACTAGTTTTTACACGTAACGGAATATAGTTCATATTATGCCTCCAATATAATTTTATCAAATTTTACCTAATATAACAATTGACTTATGCAATTATTTATGATACATTTATCTAGTAAATTCGCCCAAAAAGGAGGAATAAAAATGGCAAACGTAAAAACTGATAGAAAACCACTATTTGGTAATAGTCGTTCTCATGCATTAAATGCTACTAAAAAGAAACAAAGCTTAAATAAACAAAAAGTTACTATCAATGGTAAAACTGAAGTAATGACTACAAGAGAAGCTAAAAAAATAAGAAAAGGTTCAAAATAGAACCTTTTTATTTTTTATTAATATTAATTAACAAGAAACAATAACAGAATTATTACGTTTATCTATACGTTTTTGATATCTTTCTTCTTCACTAAATACACATCCACAGTATTTTTGCATATAAAGACCCGTTTCCTTAAACATTGTTTTTCCTTCATAATAATAAGGTCTAAAATCTCTATATAAAAACTTTATATTATATTTCTTGCTAAGATTCTCACATATCTTTTTTACTAAATCATGATTTTGATATGGACTTATAAATAATGTTGTACTAAACGCATCATATCCATTTTGACTTGCATATAAAGCAGTATTTTCTAATCTAGATAAATAACAATAACCACATCTATTATCTAAACTATTACTTACATTACTAACAAATTCCTTTAAATTATAATAATCATTATAGATAACAGGTAAATCTATCATCCTAGAATATTCTTTCAATGCATTCAATCTACTATCATATTCAGTAAATGGTTGAATATTAGGATTATACCAATAACCTGTAATATCAACACCCTCGCCTCTTAACACTTTTATACAAGTCGCACTACATGGAGCACAACAAATATGTAATAATAATTTCATATAAATCACCGAAATTATTATAAAACAAAAAGGAATATTTAACAATTCCTAATTTTTACTACACCTATTTACTATTTCAATCCATTTATTATACACTAAAGAAAAATCACTAGAAGTTTCAGTAACCTGTTCCCTTCTATTAATCTTTGAATTTACAAAAGTATCCCTTGAATAAGAAATAATATCCCAATACAAATCATTAAATACACCACTTCTTTTTGAATAATACTGATTTAAAAACATTTCTATAGTTAAAGAATCCATGCTTGATATATCATTTCTATCAAAAAATACTATATAACCATTTAGCTGATCATAAACATTATTATAAAAACTCCAAGTAGAAGAAAAAGCAACTAGCCCATTATTATTACTACTTATTTCAGATATAACTAAATTATCATCACTATTAATAGTAATTTCTATGATTCTTATAAACTCTTCAGTTAAATATTTAACATTAGAATTAATAGGTAAAATTACTAGTCCATTCCTAGTAAGCAATACATAATTATCATTTGTTTTAATCGAATTCAATAAAATTTTCTTAATATCACCATTAACATCAATCATATTAAAATTTCCACTAATAATTGTACTTAATGCATCTACCATTTGTTTAGAATTTACACCTAGCATAAAATTAACAACTTTACCATAATCAAAATCCATAATTTCACCTTACATAATCTTTCATAGCTTTTTTCAAAACGTCTTTAACATCTTCATGAGATATTTTATTTAATGCATCATTCATATCTAACCATTCCAATTTATCTATCTCACTTTCTTGTGGTATTAAAACATTACTTAATTTCTTTGCAATAAAGAAAACAACATCCTTCATAGTATTTTCATTTACCATATAACTAATCACATATCTATAATTTTCATCTATTAAAATATCAATATTCGTTTCTTCTTTAACCTCTCTAATCGCAGTTTCAAATTCACTTTCACCATCAATCATATGACCCTTAGGAAATCCCCAATCACCATTACCCTGTTTTATTAACAACACTTTATCATCATCAATTATTATTGCTCCACACGATTTTTCATAATTCATAAATAAATATTTCTACTCCTTTCCAATTAATAAATATCATATTTTTTAATTTTTATACTCTTCATATAATTATCAGTTATATTTTTAAATTTTTCCTTAAATTTATTTTCATTCTCTTTATTTATCCTATTAAAAAACATAACCGTATACACCTTTTCATCATCAAACAACAAATATTCATAAAAATACTCATCACTATACATTAAAGAACTTGTTCCCAATCTAACTCCACTTAAACTATCATATAATATCTCATCACTAGAAAAAACATTATAATCTTTTTTTAAATCTTCAATATACAAATCAATTGCCTCTTTTTTAGTTTCACCACTAAATGAATCAACCCTCATCATAAACTCAATAACATCATTATTATTCGGATCATAATAATCCACATACTCATCATTTTCTTCCACTATTTTATACGTATTAGGCATATCAATAGTTATTTCTTTATAAGTATACTTAATATTTTCTATTTTTTCCTCAATATTATTATTATTTAAATCTTTATTATCAACTGAATTTACACTTAAAGCAACTAACAATAAAACAGCAATCCAAAATAATACACATATACATACAACAACTAAAACATTTTTTCTATAATTTTTCTTACCCTTCTCTTTATTTTCCACTGCTTCCTTATCAAAATATGCTTTAAAAAATGGAGACACTATAATACCCTTTCTTTCCATTGACAAAATAAATTTAAACTTATTTCTTGCCTTTAATTCGCTAAAAATAATCGTTTCAGGTACACTCTTATCTCTACTAAATGCATCATATTTAGCAAAAATGGCTTCTAATATCTTAACTTGTTCATCAAATGGTTTATCTTCAATATATTCAAGCTCACAACCATTTTCAATTTGATACGCGCTCTTATTTATATTAAAAACAACACCACTAATTCCAAGAATTGTAAATAATATCGAAATTATATAATCAGAAACAAGCGCACTAACAAATTCACTTGAACTATATAATAAATTAAAGTAATATGTACTAAATCCATATCCTTCCTTTAAAATTAAACAAAATGGAATTAATACAAATGTTGCAAATGTTATTGAAAATAAAGACGCTATAACTATTACTATACTTGTTTTTTTCGTAATTTCTCCCTTAAAAAGTTTATAAAACTTCAAAGATCCAATAGCGATAATAGTAGCAAGAACAGATAACATATAATTTGCATATACATATATCAAAATCCATGGCAAACTAAACAATATAGCACCAATAAAAGCACCAATAACTCCTTTAACATTATTCCTATTCATACTTTTCACTCCTAAATACAATACAATTATAACACGTATATCATCAATAATATAGAATAAGAACAAAAATTAAAATAAATTTTATTTAATATAATAACTATAATACTAGAATTTTTTACTTTATCATACAAAAAATTACTATCATTAGATAGCAATTAACATTAATAATTATTTATCCATTCTTTAATATTTTCTACTGGCATATATCCAGTTTTTTTATCTACCATATTACCATCCTTATATAAAAGTAATGTAGGTACTGACATAATACCAAATTTTCTAGCAATATTAGGGCACTTATCAACATCCACCTTAACTATTTTCAAACTATTATTTTCTTTTGCTAACATTTCAAGTTCAACAGACAACATTTTACAAGGTCCACACCACGTAGCAAAAAAATCAACCAAAGTTTTATCCCCTTTAATATTATCATCAAAATTATTATCAGTTATATCATGTAAAATCATTCTTATTCCTCCTTATATTTTTCTAATAATTCATTTATATTATCAACTTCTATCTTACTTTTATCACTCAATATCCTAGCATTCTCCACAGTTATTACTTTATTCTTTAACATTATTTCAAGCATTTCCTTGTTTGCTTTTTTAGAATCATAATTTTTATTTAAATTCTCATCACTAAATTTACTTATTTCATCAAATGTTTTAACTACTCCATCAGTTATCCTTGAAATAAAAGGTGTTTTCTCTAATATTATCTTAGCATATTTCGAATCATTTACATATGGAACTTTCAATATAGGCAATGACACTAAAAACAAAAATACATAAAGAACAACTACAGATTGTATAACACCTACTATTAAACCCAGTATCTTAGATGGTATTGCAAGTACTACAGTAATTTTTAAAACACTTTCAACTATTCCTGTAATTTTAATAATTACAAATAAAACAATTGACAAAACAACTAACGCAATAATAAAAGCCAAAGTTTCATATAGTAATATGTTTAAAGATGTTAATCCACCAAATTTAAAAAATGGTAAATTTTTATACATTATTAAAGACAAAGGATTTTTAAATATAAATGAAAGCAAAACTACTAAAATAGTACCAACAAACATTACAGATTGTTTAAAAAATCCTCTTGCAAAACCCAAAAAAGCACCTGAAATTAAAACAACTAATATTAAAATATCAACTATATTCATGCAACAACTCCTCATACATTATTATTATATTACAATAATCATAAAAAATAAATATATTTTTTTCACCCCCTCTACTTGTTAATATTTAAAATAAGAGTTATAATGTATATGGGTGATTTTTATGGCAAAACAATTAACTTTTTCTTACAAAGTAAGTGAGAAAACACAAAAAGAAATGATAGAATATTTTAAAGACAAAAAAAGAGAGAAAACTCCTCCATATGCTATATTTCAAGCAAATGAGGCAGATACCGTAATAACTTTATATGAATCAGGCAAAGTAGTATTTCAAGGTATAAGTGCAGATATAGATGCAAATATGTGGAAAGAAAGAGAAAAAAGCTTAACAGGTGAATATCCAGTTGAAAAAAGAAAAGAAAAGAAAAAACCAAATATTGATGATAAAAAAGATTACTATTTTATAAATTCAATTGGTAGTGATGAAGTGGGTACTGGAGATTATTTTGGACCTATAGTAGTAACTGCTTCTTATGTAAACAGAAAAGATATTGCATTTCTTGAATCACTAGGAGTAAGAGATTCAAAAATGATAACTGATGAAAAAATAATAAAAATTGCACCTATATTAATAAAAAACATACCACATACTACAATAATACTAACGAATGAAAAATATAATGAAATGCATAATCCAAAAACAAATATGAATGCTATTAAAGCAATACTTCATAATAAAGTATTATATAATTTACTAAAAAACAGTGATTATAAATATGATATGGTAGTAATAGATCAATTTGTTTATAAAGATAAATACTATGAATATTTATCAAACACAAAAGAAATTGTACAAAATATAAGTTTTACAACAAAAGCAGAAGATAAATGCTTATCAGTCGGATGTTCTTCTATAATAAGTAGATATATATTCCTACAAAAAATAGACGAATTATCAAAAGAGTTAAAAATAAAAATTCCACTTGGTGCCGGAGCTGAAGTGGATAAAGTTGGTAAACAAATAGTTGATACATACAACAAAGATAAGTTAAAAAGTGTTGCTAAATTAAACTTTAGGAACACAGAAAAGATACTTAATAAAAGCATTTAAAAAATTAGGGTAACCTAATTTTTTAATTTCTAATTACACGTTCTATTACATTCTTAACATCACGTTCATTAAATGGTTTAGAAAGTACATCTACAATTGGATAAGAAAAAGTTTTATTTATTTCATCCTTTGTGTCAACGCCTGTTATTATTACAACAGGAACTATATTAAATAAATTATTTTCCTTTAAATAATCTAAAACCTTATAACCATTGACATTTGGCATATTTAAATCAAGCAACATACATGAAATTTTATGATTAGTATCCTCTTCTATTGCCCTTATCGCTTCCGCACCATCATTAGCATATTTAACACAATAAATTCCTTCAAAGCATTTACTTACAAAATTTCTTATTATATCTGAATCATCAGCAATCAATATTACTTTATCACTAACAACATTTGGTTTTACTTCCTCAACCATAGTTTCATTCCCCAAATATTGATTTATAATCATAACTATTCTTTTAGCTTCATCAACTAAATTATCATAAGTATTATATACAGAAGAAATATCATTATTCTTACCTGCTATTTCATGTTCATAAGCTAATTCTGCCAACTTAGTAAAGCCAAGATACCTACAATCACTCTTCAACGAATGAGCAATTATTGCATAATTATACATATCACTCGACTCTTTATATTTTTTCAAGTCACTTAATTTTCCATTAATACCTTCCAAAAATTCAACAAGAGTTTCATCATACATTGCCATATCTCCAAATAGTTCCAAACTTTTATCTACATCCACACCATTTCTTATTAACAAATCCTTGTCTTTCATATATCCTCCTAGTTTCATTATAACACATAAAATATAATAATTGTATACTATTTATAACAAAAAAGAATTCATAGTTGCTAATTCTTTATTTAATTTCCCAATTTTAGAACATATGGATCACTTGTACTACCATTTCCACTCTCTATTAAAACATTAGATTTTAGATATATGGCGGGAAAAACCGCAGTAGCAACCGTAGCATCGTTGTAGCCAGCAGTCACACCACCATTCACATTCCAGACATAGAAAGCACGGGAAGTATAAGTGCTAGGCGACAATGTCAAATACGATGTATTTTCTTTAAAAAACATCCAATTATTGTTTTTACATTTATACGGAGATGATTGATCTATCTTTGTATTGCAATCATCTTCACCACTTGCATATGCATAGTCTGTTATATATGGTAGTGCAATATATCCAGTCCATTCTGTTGTCCTTGTTACTGTGTCGTTACAATAACCTCCACTTGTACATATTTTTCCATTTACTGTTCCTCTTTCTGCTTTGTAAAATTCAACTGTATCATATGAACTCGTTGTACTATTATATAATTCATTTTTGTTTGGTGCACCTGTATTCCATATATGATTATCTATTAGCGCTTTAGACGTTTCATCTAATGTATTTGTTGGACATGTTGTTGTTTTATTACCAGAATCACCATAACAAGTTACTTCTATTCCACCATAATACATCTTATTTAAATATACTTGTAAATCTGCTCCTTCATATATATTTCCGCTTGTATCTTTACTCTCTCCCCATTGATTTATTCCATATCCACTATTTACTGTTGATTCACTAGTATCCCATGATAACCAACCTAATCTATCATTTCTTATTAACTTTACATTATTTCCAAATATACCTATTATTCTCCATAACTCATTATTAAATCTTA
>URRF01000033.1 GCA_900550145.1 uncultured Mollicutes bacterium | reverse complement strand
AATTTAATCTTTTCATCAGTTATATCTTCTTGCATTTCATCAAGTAAATAAAAAGTTATAGAAGCAATAAACATATTTATAAATTCATCACTGCTATGTATTATTTTATATTTATTTTCTTCAATATAGAATAATATGTTATTTGAACGATCTATTTTATTATATTCTATTCCAATGTTATACCACATTTTTGTTTTGATAAAATCATCGCTCTTATTTTTTTCCCTAATACAAATGCTTATATCGTTTCTTTCTTGTGCTGAATAGCTTTCGAGAATATCAAGATCTTGATAAAAAGATTCCTTCCTATCTGAAACAACAAAATTAGTTTGATAAGCATTTAAACTTATAGGAGCTTTGTTTTTATAATCTAATTGAAGTGGTAAATATTTTGAGAATAGTTTATTAAATCTACTTTTAACTTCTAATATAAAATCTTCATAATCATTGTTACGTTTTTCTTTAACAGAGGTTAATCCTTTACTATAAACATACTTCTTTTTATATTTATACTTATCATATATTGTTTTAATTTCAACTTTTTCATTGATTATTTTATTTATTGTATTATTAAACACATCCGTTACTTTTAAATCAAATACTATTCCAATTAGATCATTAGATATCTCAAAAATCGATATTGTAATAAAATCACATAGTTCAAATAGTTCTTTATCACTAGGTGAAATGTCACATAATCTTGTCCATTTATTATGATTTGTGGATGACATATAACTATCAATACACTTTTTTAAATCTCTTGTTTTAAGTTCTCCTCCTAAATATCCTTTTAAATAATTATCCTTGTATAGATTTAATAATCCTGCATAAAGATTTTTACAATCTTTTTTCGAAATAATATTTAATAGAAAGATATCAGACATTTTTATATATTTATTCTTTGGAATAGTAGTGTTTTTATTATCAAAATATCTTAAAGGTTCCACATATAAAAATTCCTCCATTTTCGTTAATGGCTTAATTTTTGATGTTTTAGTTCTAATTATTTTTTTACAATTAATAATTTTATTTAATAATATATAATTTCTATCTTTTCTTTGCTTACTATATTTATTTTTTATTCTCATTCCAAACCTCCCAATATTATTATAAGTCTATATTCCACAAACCAAGCTGTCCTTTAACATCTTTATCATAGTTTATTTTTTTAGAATCAGTTAATTTCCAAGCATAACCAGTTCTATATTTAGAACCATATGCTATATTTTTTTCTGCAATTATTTTTTTATTTAACTCATCATTTAATTCTAAACAATCTTCTAGTTCTACTTCAGCTAGTATTCTTTTTGATGGAAATTCAAAATTCAAATCCTTAAATTTTTCTAATTCTTTTTTATCAATTCCAGTACCAGCATGAATTAGTATTTTTCCTCTATAATTAGTTTTCCATGATCTAAATTCATATTTTTTTATACCTTCTGCAACAAGCGTTGCCCATGGTTGTTTTAAAGTTAATACTTTCATAGAAACACCTCACAAATATTTTATCATAAATTCGTATAAAAGTTATTATATTGCCCTGAATTATGGTATAATTTATATGAGAGGATGGTGTTATATCATGGAACTTAAGAAAATGAAATTTATTGATTTATTTGCTGGTATAGGTGGATTTAGATATGCACTTGAATCTTTTGGGTGTAAATGTGTTTTTTCATCTGAATGGGATAAATATTGTCAAGAAAGTTATAATTTGAATTTTGGAGAAATACCATATGGAGATATAACAAAAATAGATGAAAAAGATATTCCAAATTTTGATATTCTTTGTGCTGGTTTTCCATGCCAACCTTTTAGTATTTCTGGAAAACAAAAAGGATTTGAAGATACAAGAGGAACATTATTCTTTGATATAGTAAGAATTGTTAGTTATCATAAACCGAAAATTATATTCTTAGAAAATGTTAAAAATTTAAAAGCACATAATGGTGGTGCAACATTCGAAGTAATATCAAATACTCTTGATAGTTTAAATTATAATATATATTATAAAGTTCTTAATGCTAAAGATTTTAATTTGCCACAGAACAGAGAGAGAATTACAATTGTTTGTATAAGAAAAGATATTGATAATGAAAAATTCAAGTTTCCTGAACCATCTAAAAAGTTTGTTACTATTAGTGACATAAAAGAAGATGATTCAATTACAGATAAATATATACTTAATAGAAAAGATATTCACATTGATGAAAAGAAATTAAATGATGCAATTAAAAATGGTAGAGTTCAAAAACCTTTGCAAATTGGTGTTATTGGACAAGGTGGTCAAGGAAATAGAATTTATCACGAAAATGGTATAGGAATAACTCTAGCTGCTTCTAGTGGTGGTGCTGCTTCAAAAACAGGTGCCTATTATATTAATGGAAAAGTAAGAAAATTAAGTCCTAGGGAAGCTGCTAGATTACAGGGATTTCCTGAAGAATTTAAGATAATAGAAAATGATAATCAATCACTAAAACAATTTGGTAATAGTGTTCCAATTAATTTATTAAAAGAAGTTTTTAAAGAATTAAAAGATATTTAGGAGGTTTAGGATGAAAAAATGGGAAGATTTTGAAAGTGAAATGACAGAATATCTTCAACAAATGTTAAAAGATTATGATGTCCTAGTTAAACAATATGGAAGTGCTGATAGTACAATTCCAGATATAGAAATAACAATTAATTCAAATAGTAAAAAATTTTATGTTGAAACTAAAATGCCTGCATCCCAAACATCTCAATTTGTTGTTGAAATTAAAGATGACAAATTTGTTTATGGTAGTAAAAATAAGTTTAAAGCAAATCAATATTCAGATGAAATAATAAATATATTGAATGATAATTTTAAATTGTATAGTAAAGTTGCACAAACAGGTATGGTTGTTCCTGTTCCTGAAACAATAGCATTTAGTTGGATTGCTTCAAACATGAAAAATAAAAATGTTGAATTTATAATATCAGTAGATAATGATGGAAATAAAAAAGTATTTTCATTAGACCAATTTAATAAGTTTTTTAACATTAAAACCATTTTTAGAAGAAAGAAAAGCGGAAGTCAAGACTTACCAAAAACATATTATGACGATTTTAAAAAACACTTAGATTTAAGATTTTCAAAATATGATTATTCGCTTAATACTAATGGTAAAAAATTATATTTGGATTTGCCTTTAGATTTAAATAAGAATGAATGCTATATTGATAGTGATGTATTACCTGATGGAAAAAGATATTTTTTATCTAATAAAGGAAATGGAAAGTATGAAGTAAAAATAACTTCTTCAACTAATAATCCAAATATTATATTTGAATTATCCTTAAAAGATGATGTTGATTTTGATATGTTTACTATTCAATGCTTAATTGAGTATATAAATAATAATATGTAAAAAAGTGGCTACAATTCGTAGTCACTTTTATTTGTTTGATAAAATTCTTCTGCAACTTCATCCATTTCTCTATTAATAGAACTTAGTACTTTATTTATTTCTGATTTATTTATAGTTCTAGGTGGATTAAATATAACTCTATGTTCTTTATCAGTTATTAAGTTTTTACTATCCATATCATTAACAACTTGACTAAAAAATCTAGATGTAGTTGGATCTTTACTATTGGCATTTTTACATAGATAAGTTATAAAATCTTTTCTTTCATCCAATCTCTTATCCATGACTGCATGAACAAAATCTCTATCTTCTTTTAATTCAGTATTTTTCATTTTAAGTTTTTGATTTTCTTTAATAAGTTTATTATTATCATTTTCAACTTTATTATTTCTATCTTTTTGATATTTTAAATTATCATTAATTGAAGATATATTATTAATTATATTTTTATAATTATCAAAATAATCAGTTATAGATTCAACATCTTTAATTAAATCTTGTAATCTTTCTGTTTGTTTATTATTAAGTTTATAACCACCAAGTCTAGATTCTTCTAAACCAGATAACAAATCTTTCAACTCTTTTGAAGAGGTGTTTAACGATTTTATCTTATCATTATTTTTATCAATACTTCTTTTATTAATTTCTAGTTCTTTTTTTAGTTCTTGATAATTAAGCATATCTTTAACATGGATATCTTTGTTTCTCCCTTTTTCTTTAGTTTTTAGAATAGCATTTTCTTTTTCAAAATATTTATTAAAAGTATCAATACATTTTTCTCTCATAACATTTTGTATATGTTCAAGTCTTTCTTTAGTAAAAACTGATGATTTATTTACTTGTTTTGATAAACCAGTTTTACAACCATCTTTAACTGGAACTCCAACAATATGCATATGAGGAGAAGTTTCATCTAAATGTACAACAACATTTGTTATTTTAAACTCTGGAACTAGTCTTTCTAAATCGTGTAAATGTTCTTCATATACATTAACCATTTCTCTTTTAAATTCAAAATCTTTTGTATCCCAATATTCTTTATTTCCAAGTTCAATTATAATCTCACAAGCAAGATTTCTTTTTTCATCTTTATTAACATATTCAAAATAATCATCAATTCTTCTACTAGGTCTAGATTGTTTATTATTGTATTCAAGTCTTGCTTCTTCAAATTCAGTTTTATAAAATTCTTTAATATCATAAACAATATCATTAGTACCTTTTAATTGATAAATATAATCATTATCATTTTCGTATTTTCTAAAATCATGATTATTTACTTTTGATAATTGTTGATAATTTTGTATTCCATTATTAGCAAGAGAAGAAGAACCACTCACATTATTTCTAGCATTACTTCTTGCCGATGCTTTTCTGTTTTTATTACTTCCAAGATGAAATGAATAAGGTAATTCAGCCATATAATTTCTCCTTTTTTGTGTGGGTTATTTTGGACCATATCTGGGACATCCAAGATATATAACCCCCTAGATATCTTGTACAGCTTCCGCCATACAAGATTTCGTATGCTAAGGATTACTCCTTAGGAACCTCTTCAGTAGTCTTAACAAACGAAGTGACAATTCCTAACTTAAACTTATTTGTTAAACTTTCAGGATTGTCTATATCTTTAATAATAGGAATTAACTTTAGAACCTTTTCATCTTTATCAAGATTAAATTCTATCTCATTAGGCATATCTTCTAAACTATAATTAAATGTAGGATGAATATGTAATTTAACACCATCTATATTTTTAAACTCTTTCATATAATCTTTAACTTGTGATTCTTTTAATGGATAACTAACATTAAGCATTACTGATTTATCATTTGAAATAAATTCTACTGGAACTTGTGATAAACCTAACTCTGATAAACGACTAACTTTTTCAGTAAATAATGATTTTAATTTTATATCTATTAAATGTATCCCATTTGGATATCTATCATCTTTTTCAAAAGTTAGTGATTCAATATATCTAGCTATAAACTCTTGTTTATCTTCTTTAGTCATTGTTTGCCATTGTGTAAGAAATAGAGATACATCTTTTCCATTAGTCATAAATATTCTTTGTAAATCTCTATCAGCCATAACTTTCTCTGGTGTGAATCTATTCTTATTTTTTAGTTCTTGTTCTTTTTCTAATTGTTTAGTTAATATATCAAGTTTTTCATTTATCACTTTTAAATCTTCTTTAAAGTCATCAAGTTCAACAACCTCTGACATATAAGCTTTTTTAATTCTTTCTTTTTGTTTAGTTAAGTTAATTATTTCTCTTTCAATATCAGATTTATCAGCAACTTTTTCTTTATCTGCAAATAGTGGTAAAAATAGTTCATTATATTCATTATCAAATCTTAATAATTGACCAACAATCTTTTCAAATTCTTCTTCAACATAAGACTCTCTAATATTTTCATGACAATCTTCACAATTGTAATAAACATATTTTTTTCTTTTTCCACCTGAGCATTTACATTTCATTATCTTTCCACATTTAGGACATTTAAGTTTTTGAAAGAATGTATAAACTCTATCTCTAGTATAAGTTCTTTGATTAATAATTTTTTGTGCTTGACATTCTTCCCAAATGTATCTTGGAATGATAGGTTCAACAACATTCATATAAATAACTGGTTCAACATTTTTCAATTCTTTTAATCTCTTATACATTTCATAATCTCCCATGTATAAACGATTATTTATTATTCTTTCAATGTGAGTATCTTTCCAATTCTTATTTAAGACTTTTTCTTTATTAAATATATTTGATATTTGTAGGAATGTTTTACCTTGTAAATATAAATCAAATACTCTTTTAACAATAGGAGCAGTAGCAGGATCAATTATAGTTTTCTTATTTCCATCTTTCTTAAAACCTAAAGCTAATTGCCCAGGTAAATGACCAGACTTAATAGCACCATTTAAACCGAACTTTGTTCTTTCTGAAACTATTTCAATTTCAAGTTGTGATAAGACAGTTAACATTCTTACAAAGAATCTACCATTAGCAGTAGAAGTATTAACATCATCTCTATCACATACTAAATAAGTATTATATTTTTCTAATTGTGATATTAGTTCTTCTAAATCTCTAACTGAACGAGTAACTCTATCAAGTTTATAGGCAACGATATAATTGATTTTTCCATCTTTCATATCTTTTAACATTTCTTGAAATTTTGGTCTATGTTCCATATCTTTAGCACTAATACCAGCATCACAATAAACTTTATATACTTCATAACCTTTATAATCACATAGTTGTTTTAACTTTTCTTCTTGTTCTCCTAAACTAAAACCTTCACGTGCTTGATCTTCAGTTGACACACGAATATAAATACCAACAACTTTTCTTTCTTCTTCCATATTCAACCTCCTTATTACTAAAAAAGAGGAGACAATAGTATCTAGTAAAGTCTAAATACTACTGACTCCTCATTAAATTAATATTATAATTTTTCAATATATTGTGTTTTATTTTCATGGATGTACCTCCATTTCTAGAGCATACCTCTTTCATTGGTTATATACAATATCATTTTTTAGAATTTTGTCAATTCCTTATTAAGGGAATAGTATTAAGAACATTTAGCTAGTTTAAAGAATTTTTCTAGTTCTGATAGATTATGTTGTTCGTTTAGATTATTAACATAGAAAGTATTAACACCATTGAAGAACAAGAATGTATAATTATTGATTTTTACTTTATGTGGATCTACATAAGCTAGATTACTAGGCTCTAATCTAATTAAATGACCTTTCTCAAGAGTTATTGAAGTAGAAGTATAATTCTTAGCCCAATCAATTTTTTTCTTTAAATCAGGGCTTAAATCAAGTTTTTCTTTAGTAATATTTAACATATCATCACAACCTTTCTTAAACACAAAAAAACTTAATTATTTCTAATTAAGTTTTATCTCAACATCGGTTGTTCCGACGATTTTTACATATGGAGCAAGTGATGGGAATCGAACCCACGTCTCAGCCTTGGCAAGGCCACGTACTAGCCGTTGTACTACACCTGCATAAATATGCTACTATAATAGCATATTTATTTAATATATTCAATAATATTTTCAATATTTATCTCAAAAACTTCTTCGCTATCCCTTCTTTTTAGTTCTATAATGTTTTCTACCGCTTTTCTTCCTACAACAATTCGAATTGGTATTCCTATTAAATCGATATCATTTAATTTTACTCCCATTCTTTCATCTCTATCATCAAGTAATGGTTCTATATCTTTATCAATTAAGTTGTCATATATCTTATTTGCCAATTCTACTTGCAATGTATCTTTTGTATTGGCAATTATTATAGCACATTTAAAAGGTGCTACTTCAATTGGCCATATTATTCCTTTATCATCATTATTTTGCTCTACTATAGCTGCCATACATCTACCTAATCCAATTCCATAAGAACCCATTACAACTGGCTTTAATTGGTTTAATTCATCTGTATAATTCAAATTTAGTGCTTCTGAATATTTTGTACCTAGCTTAAATGTATTGCCTATTTCTATGCCTTTTTTGAAATATAACTTTCCACCGCAATTTGGACATATATCATTTTCTTTTACATTTATTATATCTGATACAATATCATAATTGATATCTTTTATATTTGCATTTATATAATGATATCCCTTCTTATTTGCTCCACAGCAGAAATTTTTCATATTAAGTATTTCATCATCTATTACTATTTTTGCATTTAATTTAATTGGTCCTGTATATCCAGGTATTGCATTTGAAGTTTTTATTAATTCATCATTCGCAAATGATATTTCTTTTGCATTCAATAATTTCTTAGCTTTAACTTCGTTTAATTCTTTGTCCCCTCTTATAAAGAAAACAACTAACTCATTATCTACATTCATTAATAATGCTTTGACTGATTTTTCTACATTTATATTTAAATAATTGCATACATCTTCTATTGTTTCTTTATTTTCAGTATTAACTAATTCTATGTCTTTTTCTATCTCATCAGAACAATTATTTGCAATATGTTTAGTAACTTCTATATTAGATGCAAAATCACATTTATCACACAATACGAGTGTATCTTCTCCAATATCAGTTTCAGCTTGGAATTCTTCTGATAGCAAGCCACCCATAACTCCCGTATCAGCTTTTACTATTCTGTATTTCAAGTGCATTCTATCAAATGCATTTTTATATGCATCAAACATTTTTTTATATGATATATCCAAACCCTCTAAATTTTTATCAAATGAATATGCATCTTTCATTACAAATTCTCTTACTCTTATAAGTCCATACCTAGGTCTTGGTTCATCTCTAAATTTAGTTTGAAATTGGTAAAGAGAATATGGCATATCTTTGTATGATTTAATATTTGATAAACTCGCAATTGTAAACATTTCTTCGTGAGTAGGTCCTAAAATATAATCTCTATTAAATCTATCTTTTAAAGAAAATACATCACTGCCAAAATTATCAACTCTCCCAGAAGTTGCATACACCTCCTTTGGAATCAAAACTGGCATACATAATTCAAGTGCACCTGTTTTATTCATTTCTTCTCTTATAATTTGTTCTATATTTTTAATTACTTTGTATCCAAGTGGCAAATACATATAAACACCTGCTGAACTTTTTTTAATCATTCCGCTTCTTACTAATAGATTACCACTTTTTGCTTCTTCATCTTTTATATCTTCTCTAACTGTAAAAAAATAATTGTTTTTTAATTTCATATTCTCACTTCCACATCTTGTATTATAACAAAAAAAATAGACAGATACTAGTCTATTTTTCCTTTAAAAACCTTTTCATAGTAGTTATTTTCAAGTATTAAGTTTGATATTTTGAATTGATTATCAACTAAATTATTAATTTTATTTATATATTTTGTATTTATAGGGCTTCCATCTTTTACTATTATTTCATCTGTTACCGAATCGTATTTAACAGTATCTGTAATAAAGCTTCTATTGGCAAATACTACTAAGCCCTCACTATCTGATAGTAAATCCTGACCCATTATAAACCTTGAATCATATTCTATACCAAACAAATTTAGCATTGTAGGAAGTACGTCAGGATTTGAACCAACCTTATTAACTATTACTTTTTTATCCATTTTGTTATTCCATATTATCAAATCTGATTTATATAATTCGAAGTCATCATCTCTATTTATAGTCGATACTTCATTAATTTGATCATTCGATAATCCATATGGATAATGATCAGGTGTTATTATAATAACTGTATCATCTAATTTATTTGCTTCTTCTAATCTTTTAATTAGTAGTTCTACTGCCTTATCAAGTTCTATATTACTTGCTATATATCCTTTTATTCTATCTGAATAAGGCAAATCTTTTACTAAATCCCAATTTTTTTGAACAATTTTATTATTGGCTTTTATATAACTCATATGTCCACTTAATGTAATATAATATGCAAAAAATGGATTAGTTGAATTTATAAAATCTTCAGTTGTTATGTCAACCATATCATAATCACTTTCATGAAATGAATTGCATGGTAAGTTTAATCCATATTCACATGCCTTAAAATTTTTGTATCCTAATGCATCAAAGTATTTTTTTCTATTATAATAATCTCCATTATAGTTATGGAAAATATATTGGTTATAACCGCTAAAACTATTTATAAATAAGTAAGGACTGTAAACATCTTTTTCTGCATAAAGTGTAAGAGTATCCCCTCTGCTTGAAATTAAAGACCACTCTGTTCTAAATTCTCCATCTGCTGTACTTGCAGGATATAAAGGTGCATAATAGTTTTTAAAATCAAATCCACTAGAAGCAAGTTTATACAAAGTTGGTGTAAGTTCTTCACTTATTGCAATCGGATCTAGTGATTCTGCTAAGAAAAATACAACATTTTTTCCTTTAAATAAACCTGTATATTCATTTTTCTTAGTTCCTTTCAAAGATTCAAAATACTTATGCATAGAAGCTATAGTTTCATCATCTTCATTAGAAATTAAATCATCAAAATTAATATCAAGTATATTATAAAATTCTTTAGTAATGCTTGAGTCTGGCTCAGTGTTATCTATTATTATTTCAACTTTTTTGTCTGCTAAACCAAATATAATTCGATTTAAATCTAATCCCATTGTCGTTAATAAACCAAATTTTTTTGCAGATAATATTGGAGCATGAGTATTAAAAAATAAATTATAAGATGAATATATTGCTTTTTTATCTTTATTTATATAATAAAATCCGACACAAATTGCAAAGATAAATGCAAGAACACCTATGCATTTTGAATACAACGAATTTTTTGAAAAATCAAACTCTCTGTTTTTTAATAAAAAATATATAATTAAAGGTACAAATAAACATAGGAAATTATATAAACTTCCAAATATTGTAGATATAATAGTTCTCCAAAATTCTAAAACTTGACCTCCATTAGTCATGGAATAAATTGAAAATACACCATTGTATACTTTAAAATAAACCATTTGAGCAAAGAATATGAAAAACATTAGAAATAATATTATAGTAGAAATTCTTCTATTTAACTTTTCACTAAAAAGTGTTGTAAATAAGTATATAAGTAATGATGATGGGATACAAAAAAATAACATTTGTATAAAATCTCCATCTATTATATTTTTGAATATTGTCATTTTATATATGCATTCAAAGAAAATTACCGTAAATATCCAAAATACTACAAGTTGTATCTTTTTTCTATTCACAATAGCCACCTGCCTTTTAAATACAATTTAACATTATACTTCTATTCTATCATGAATTCAAGAAAATTTGACATTTTTTTGCAAATATGTATAATAAGTTTGCATAAAGAAATGGAGGAATATCTTATGTCAGGAACAAAAAGTACTAGATTAACACCTAAATTATATGCAAAATTACAAGGTGATTCTACTAATAATATTAAAGTTACAATGGAAACAATAGAAAGTTTAAGAACAGAACATAAATTAATTGAAGATGATATAAATAATAAAAAAGCAGCAATAAATAAATTAAAAGAAGAAATAGAAAATGATAAGAGAATCAATAGAGGTATAGCAATTGATTTGAGAAATAAACAACGTTGTGTAAGTGTGGAAGTAAGCTTTTTAAACAAACTTAATGCTGCTATTAAAAAAGATGGTTCAAAATATACAACATCTGTGAATTACAAAAAAAGATATGTTAAAACTTCTAGAAATAAAAGCATATTTAGTTAATAATATAAAACCTTATAAATTAGTTATAAGGTTTTTATATATAATTATTTATTAAAACTATTTTAATAAACTTTTTGTTATAAATTTGGCTTATTCTCATTCTAATAGTTTACTGTCAAACATAATTTTATATTCTTTCTTTCATAGAAATATTTTTAAAATAATAACGCACCCATAATTTTATACTTCAATAATTGTTTTGTTGACGCTTATATTAGTTTTTATTATTGATTTAGTTATTTAGTTTTAATGTATACGGATTACTACTTGTTCCATTGCCACTATCTATAAGGACATTAGATTTTAGATATATGGCGGGAAAAACCACACCGCCACGCGCAGCATAGCTGTAGTCAGCATACCCATCACCGCGCACATACCAGACATAACGCGAAGTACCAGAATCAGCACCAGGCGATATAGTCCAATACAATGTGTTTTTAAACATCCAGTTATCATTCTTACATATATATACATTATTACTATCTTGTTTTACCATATTTGTTTCACAAATACTTTCACCACTTGCATATGCATAATCTGTTGCATAAGGAAGTCCTATATATCCAG
>URRF01000032.1 GCA_900550145.1 uncultured Mollicutes bacterium | reverse complement strand
ATGATTTTTTAAAACTTTTTTATACAAATTATTTTTTTGTTTCTTTTTTTCTTTTCTCTTTGTGATAAAGCGCTTCCAGCAATACTTTTATTAGTTTTAGATGTTCTTTTATCTCGAAGTACCTTTGATGCCTTTTTAGCTACTTTTAAACTTGTAGTTTTCTTTGCCATACTATCATTCCTTTCATTTATAATGTTTGATTTTACACAGATAGGAATAAAGTATATACAAGACTTGATTTTTATTTAATAACTATGTTATTATAATAAAGAGCAAGTCAATCAAATAGTTCTTTATTTGCTTATCTGTGCTTGTGCTAAATGATTGTTGTAACTGCCAATTACAACGATAAAAACCTTACAGACTCCAATCTCTGTAAGGTTTTATTTTATTGCAACTTATATTAAAACTACAATTCACATCCTTTAAGACGAGAGTCTTTTGAATTTTTACCACCTCAAATATAACATTATTGTTAGCACTTGTCAATTAAGCCTGCTACATTATCAAATTTTTATTTGTTATTTTTTCCGATTTATGTTAAAATATCATTAGAGATTGATATTTATGTATCAATTCGTATATTGGAAAAAAGTTGTAGATACCTACGACATTGGCTCCAGAAGCAAAAATCGTCGCACCAAAGCGATGTTAATGATTAAATCAATCAGAAATGATTGATTTTTTTGTCGTTTAAGAAAGGTGTTGATGATATTATGATAAAAATAATCAAACAAGAAATTAAAATAAGTCATGAACTTAAAAGTAAAGTTGAATGGGCTTGTAGGCTTAATAATACTAAACCTATTTTCATTAATGGTAGTTTATTAAAATTAGAGCCTACCAATATAGGCTATTTAGAGCCTCATAGAGCAATTATTAATAATAAGACATATCTTTTATTCAATGGACACGAATTTGCTTACTACAGAGATTTAAATACCAAAATAAAACTATCTGATTTAAAAGATTTCATTAAAAAACTAAAATAATGACGAAATCTGTGTTATAATGGTTATAGAAAATATTAAACCTATTGGGTGAAGTAGTATTTATAACCTAAATATTGCTTCGCCCTTTTTTGTTAAGGAGGATAAGGATGTGTGAAGAAGAAATAAAGAATGCTGGTATTTACATTAGGGTTAGTACTGACGATCAAGCTCGTGCAGGTTTTAGTTTGCCAGAGCAAAAAGAAAAACTACTTAGTTTATGTGAATTTAAAGGATATAATGTTTTTAAGGTTTATGAAGACGCTGGAATAAGTGCAAAAGATATGGAACATAGACCTAAATTCCAAGAAATGCTTAATGATGTCAAAACAGGTAAAATAAATTATATAGTTGCTTATAAGTTAGATAGAGTTACTCGTTCCGTTCGCGACTTAGAAGAACTAATTAATATCCTAGAAAAATATAATTGCTATCTCGTATGTGATAGAGATGACGTTAACACTAGTACTGCTAATGGAAGATTCTTTGTAAGAATGTTAACTGTACTTTCGCAACTAGAAATAGAAATCGTATCAGAAAGAACAAAGTTTGGACTTAATGGTGCTATAAAATCAGGCCATTTACCTGGTGTTGTTCCAATTGGATATAAAAAAGATGGTAGTAAAAAAACTATCATAGATGAAACAACTAGACATATTATTGAAAGAATATTTAATCTTTATTTAGAGGGAAATAGTTATCAACAAATATCTAATATTTTTAATAAAGAAAAAGTGTTAAACAAATCTTGGTATGACACTGATATAGAAAAGATTATAAATAATAGAATCTACATGGGCGACTATGAACAATACAAAAGAATAGCTAAAAAGATTGGCCGTGATACTGTTATTTATATGAATGTTGTAGAACCTATAATTACTCGTGCTATGTGGGAAGAATGCCAAACACAAAAACTAGCCAATCAAAGGACCTATACAAGAACTAGAACTTATTTATTCTTTCAAAAATTAGTATGTCCTAAATGCGGAAGAATAATGAAGTGTAAAGGTTCAGGTGGTAAAAAGAAAAAATATATTTATTATAATTGTGAGTTTTGTCATTTCAATTTAAGAGAAGATTATGTTGAAGAATACATGATAAAAGCAATATATGAGTTTTTAGAATTTGAACAAATGTGTAATAGTTTCTTTTTACCAATACTTGCAGATAAAAAAGATAATAATACTGACCTTAATTTAGATAAAGAAATTGAGGGATACATCAAACAAAAAGAGAGAATTAAAAAAGCATACCTAACTGGTATAGTTGAACTCAAAGATTTTGAAGAGGATCTAAAAAAGATAAATGAAAAATTAGAAATATTAAATAATAAAAAACAAGAGTTAAATGAATTAGATGTTCATACTTTTACAATAGAAAAAGTTATGGCTCGTAGAGACATAGAAAAAATATCTATTGATAATGGTTATAAAGAAAAAGAGTTTTATAAATTTGAATGGGATATAAAAACAAAAGAAGAAAAACAACAATTTATTTCAAAATATATAGATAATATTGTGATTGATAAGACTGATACAGGTAGTTTAGATATTAAGCAAATAAACTTTAGAAGTAGTTTTATTGATAAAGCAGTTAAATTAACGCAAGTTGGTGCTTATGATTATAAATTACCATTTGAAATGAACCATGAAGAAAAAATGACTCTAGTATCATCTCCTATGAAAAGAAAACAAGTAAATAAATATTTGGATTATTTAAGAGAATATTTTGAAATTGAATATCGTGAAGATAAAGGAGATAGAACTGAAAATGGTATGGCAGTATTCGATTCTGCAATACCAGATAATTATGAATTGTTGAAAGTGATACCTATAATAGATTTAAATTTATTTAAAGGTAAAGATATTACATTTGGATTAGTATTTAGACCTACTATTAAAGAGATAATTAATGAAAAATAAGTAAGTAAATAATAAGCAGGATAAAGAGAATGATAGCACTGCCCTAATTTATTCTATATAAATAAAGGGATTGAGGTGCTATCATTTCTTATTTTGCACTTGCAAAATAAAGTTAAAAATATGGAAGAATTCTACCATACTTTTTATTTAAATCAATTAATTTAAGGGTTTGCGAGATTTTGTTTTACTTCCAACGGTTGGATATATACTAGAAATTTTGGATGAATGTTGGATGCCTAAATATTAAAAAAATCTATTTATTTTAATAAAAAGTATATAACCTTAATTACTTAAATTATATTTTGCTTTAGTTAACTTATATAATATAGTATTTGTAAAGTATTCTTTTAAAGAAATAAAAAGAACTAACTAAAAACTATAAAATCATCTCAAATTAATGATTTCTAGCTAGAAATATGGTATACTATTAATAGAAAGAGGTGTAAATATGAATTTATCAATGAATTCAATTATAGGAATAGTATGTTCTCAAATTAATGCAAATATGCAAAGTCATATGAGAGGATACTCAAATTCAGATACAAAAAGTTATCCAAAAGAAAAAGATGTTAATCAAGATGAACAAGCATTTTTTAATTTTTCAAGCGATGTATTGAGGTTTTTATATGGCGGTTTTCCACAACGATTGTTAGAAAAGTTTTTTAATGAAGATGAAGAAAAGATTGTTAGTTATTTAAGAAGTATTAATGAAGAAATTCTTTCAAGTAATGATTTTATAAAGGCTATTATTGAAAATAAAGCAATGATTAGAAAGTTATGTTCTTATGAATTTTTTATTTCTGTAGGAATAGGTGTTTCTAAGAGAATTAAAGTAAATCCTTCTATTTCATATATCCCAAGTATAGATGATGCAGCATCGAATATAATTAGAATTGGTATAACTGAAGAACAAAACGAATTAAGATATGGGGATGGAATAAAATTTCTAAATGGTACAATTGATATTTATGAAAATGGAAATGTTGTATTTAATTCATTTTCAAAAGATACTTTAAAAATTCAATTAGAAGACACAGATAAAGGTTTAGTTATTTTAAAAGATAGTAATGGGATGCCTATATACACTAAAGAATCTTTAGAGGCAACAGTTGCTGATTCTAATATTGATAAAGATAGTATGGTAATAGTAAGTAACTTAATTAAAGGATTATTACAAAAAGTTAACTACCCTGTTGATAATAAAATAACAAAATAAATAGGAGAAATAAAATTATGCAAAATATTTTAAATAAATATTATGAGTTTTTTATAAAAAGTAATTTTACCACAAAAGATACCTCTAAAGATGATAAAGAATTCTATGAATTATATAAAATAATTACAAATAGATATGATTTATCTAAAGACCGAGATTTAAAGTATGACTTGATGGTTTTTTCTGATTTTTTTGACTCTGCCAGTATTTCTGGAATTAGAAGATCTGGAATTTATTCTCCTTCTCGCGGTAGTGCAGATAGACAAAAAGCAACATTTGAAAGAAGAGAAAGAGTATCATTTGGTTGGTTTAATGCATCTCCTAATATGGTAAAAAATAATGATTTTATATATTCTATAAAAAGAACTGATGATATTTTTTGTAAAGTATATTTATCAATAAAGCCAGAAAAATATATTGAAGTTATGATAGAACTTCAAAAATTTATAGATAATCTTTATAAGAATCATCCGAATGAAGAACTTGGAGAATGTAAATTTAGAAATGTGCCATCAAATGATGCAATTGTTATGAGATTTGCAAGTAAAGAGCACTATGAAGAATTTTTAAAATTTTTAGATGAAAATCCCAAAATAAAAAATTCATTTGATATTCCTAATTTATTTATCCCACGAGATGAGTATGGATTATCAGTTTTACCAGATCAAAATAGTTCTTATAATTTTTTTGTTACAAAAATGCTATGGGATTATATGTTTGAATGTAAAGAAAAAAACATTAATGTTTCTATAGAAGAACTTTGTAATTTTATAGCTAATTACAATTGCCTGACGCCAGAAATTATAGATAAATGCAATGAAAGTGTAATAGAAAGTTTTAAAGATATATTAATTGGAAAATTAACTTCCAAACCAAATTCAGAATTGCTTTTATTTATGAATGAAAAGAGTAAAAAAATGTAATTATAAAGATAATAGTTTACATTAATAAGTCATTGGCTTTCTTTATACAATGTGAAATTCATTTCTTTATAATTAATATTATTGAATTTTTCATAAATAAGAATATTCATTTTTATATTTATTAAAGTATCTTTATTTGTTATTTTTCTTGTTCTAAAGTATCTACAATTTACAATTGCTTTATCATGCATAATATAAATAAAAAATATTTAAATTATTATAAATATTTATACTAAAATATATAATATATGTTATACTATTAATAGATTGATTTAATCAATTACTTGTTTCTATTTTTTCGCAAATGACCCATGTCATTGCTCCATTGGGAAATCTGTTCGAACTTTTATAGTTTGAACTTAATATAGAAAATATCAATTTCTAAATGAAGTTGATATTTTTTTGTGTTAAGAAAGGATTTTATTATGATTAATATTATTAGTAAACAATTAGAGTTTGAGGAAGAACTAAAAAGAAAAATTGAGTTTATATGTGATTTTTGTAATACTAAACCAAAGATAATTAATGGAAATATTAGAAATATAGAACATACTAATCTATCTTATATTGAACCACATAGAGTTATTATTAAAGGAATAACCTTTCTAGTATTTAATTATTCTAAAATATTATATATAAATAACTTATCAAACTCTATTGAAATAAAAGATTTAGAAGATATACAAGAAATTGTTCCAGACTTTTATATAGCAAATGCCAATATACATTTTGATGAACACTCTCCACATATGCACATAGTTGGAGTTCCAGTAAAAGAAAATTGTAAAACAAGTTTATCAAGGCAAGTTGGTAAAACTTCTATATTTACAAAAGAATCATTAGTAGTTATTCAAGATAAAATGAGAGAAAGATGTATTGATGAATTTAATGTTGCTTATGGTTTAAATTCCAAACTTAAAGAAAAAGAAAAAGGTAAAAATCGAGATATTACTTGATATGAAAGAAAACTCTTTAATGAAAGAGTTAAAGGACTTAAGCAGGAAATATCTAATCTTGAAAATGAAGTATCTGATTTAGAAGATAATAAAAAATCTATCAATAAACAAATAACAAAACTTACCAAAGATAAAAACGATATAACTGATGAAATAGATAAAAAGAAAAAACTTAATAATAAAATTGTATTAAAATCAAAAAACAAAATGCAAGATGAAATTAATAAACTAACCGAAGAAAACATTCATTTAAAATTTGAAAATAAACAATATAAAGAAAAGTATGAGGAATTAGAAGAAAAAACTAATTATTTAATTAATCATTTAAATAAAGTGTTTGAAAAACTTCCTGAATTTATTCAAAAGATAGTTGAGAAATTATTTAATAATAAAGTATTAAGTTTATTTTCTTTCAAACATGATTATGATCCTGAAGACCGAAAAGCAAATCAAGAATTTATAAAAAAACATAATTTATTTAATAAAAGAGAAATTGAAAAAGCAACTAAACACTTAACTGATGAAATGGATGAAGCAGCTGAAGAATTTTATAAAACTAAAAAGGACAAAGAAAAAGACGATGGCTTATCATTATAAGTCATCGCTTTATTTTGCGGATTTATATAGTTTTGTAAAATACCCATTTTTATCTAATAATTCATTGTATTTTCCTTCTTCCTGAATAATACCATCAGATAAAACATATATTTTGTCTACATCTTTAATTGTTTCTAATCTATGAGCAATTACAACTAAAGTTTTATTATCTAATTGTTTAACAACATTTTCCATAACAAGTTTTTCAGTGATATTATCCATTGCACTTGTTGCTTCATCTAAAATAATTATTTTAGAATCATCGAAGAATAATCTTGCTAGTGCAACTCTTTGTCTTTCTCCTCCAGACATTCTTACACCTTTTTCACCAAGTTCTGTGTCTAAACCATTTTCAAGTTTTTCATAAAATTTGTCTAAACAAACTAGGTTTAATACTTTTATGATTTCTTCATCAGGAATTTTCTTATCAAATATTAAATTTTCTCTTAAAGTTCCATCAAATATAGGAGCTTCTTGTGAAACATAAGTTACATTATCGTAAAATGAATTTAAATTCAGTTTAGATAATTCTTTGTCATCAATCAATATATTTCCTTTGTCGTATTTGATTAGCCCCATAATTAATTTTATTATTGTTGATTTACCAGAACCTGATTCTCCAACTAATGCGACTGATGAATTTTTATTTATTTTGAATGATAAATTATTAATTATATTTTTCTCATTATTGTAAGAATAAGATACATTTTTAAATTCAACATTACCACTCAATTCTTTTAATTTTAATCCACTATTTAATGCCTCATCATCTTTTATATCCAATAATTCAATATATTTATTAACAGTTACTTTATTTAATTTATAATCAACATATTCAACATTAAAAATTGCAATTGGTTCATATGCTTTTCCAAGTAATGAAATAACTGTTACGACAGCTCCAACTGATAAATCAGATTTTAAAACTGCATATCCTAAAACAACAACTTTTAAAATATTTACTATTAGAGCAAACACTGTGAAAAATATCTCATGTACTAACTTAATTTTTGTTTTACCATCAACTATATTTTTTATTCCTTCTTTTGTTACTTTTAATTCAGTATCAAATTTTTTGTTAGTTCTGAATACAACTAATTCCATAAATCCTCTAACTAAATGTTTATTTAAAAATTCTTGATTTAATAAGATGCTTTCCTTTAATTTGTAAAGTTTTTTTAGAATCAAATTTGAAATAATAACTACTATAATATAACCTAAAAACACAAATAAAACATATTCTTTTTTAACTCTAAAGATAAAAATTAAACTAAATATAGCAGTTGGTAATAAATATCTAAATAATTTTAACCAAAAATTAATCATTATATCTCTTGATGCTGTTGCTCCATCTTCCGCTTTTTGAGTAAGTCTTCCTGTTCCAATTTTTTGATACTCTAAATAATCTATTGATTTCATTTTCTTCAATGATTGTAATTTGAAATCTAAATATAATTTATTTTTTACTTGTTGCTCTGGATAATTTTCAATATAACCCAGTATTGTAGATATTAATAATAAAACCCCATATGTTATTAGTGGCACTATTGTAAGAGTTTGAAATTGAAATGCATCCAATATTTTTTGATAGTATGTTACGCTATATAAATCTAAAAAATTAATAATAATACCTATTAGTACATAAAATATTATCATTTTTAAGTTGTTTTTAATTACTTCTTTAAATAATCTCATAATTTTACCTTCATATTTTTTTACACCTATATTGTGATTTCAAATAAAAAGAACCTCCTTTCACAAATAGCAAAAACATCACAATTTTTAGTGTGTGTAATTTGCCATTCATGAAGAGATTCTTAAGGCTCATCATTATTCCTTTAAACAATCTGTTTATATGGTAGTAAAACGCGAATGGACTAATTGAATTACTACAACTAAAGTATACCATATTTTTAATAATTATACAAATCTATTATATCATTTGTTTCGCAAATTTTAGCATTTGTATTGAAATTATTAACAATTCATAGTAATATGCATATAGAAATTGATACTAGTATGTATTAATTCTCAAATGTGATGGAAAAGTTGTAAATAACTTAACCAATCGCTCCAAATTGATAGTAAACTCGGAGAATTTACTTCTGAGAGTAATAAATGCTAACTAGAAATAGTTAGTTTTTTTGTTATGTAAAGGAACATTTTTATGTTAAATATAGAAACAAAAGAATTAAAAATAAGCGATAAATTAAAAAGAAAAATTGAGATGATTGGAAGTTTTACAAATACTACTCCTATCATAAATAACGGTTGTGTTAAGAATATAACAGGTACAAATGTTGCTTATGTTATGCCACATATCATTGTCATTAAGAATAATAAATACCTAATGTTTGATGAATGTGATGATACTTATGTAAATACCTTTAAAATCAAAATATCATTTAAAGATTTATAAGGTAAAAGCCACAAAAAAATTACAAACATCTACAATAAAGAAAATATTTTAGGTAAAACTTGGAGAGATTTAGTAAGAATAATCCCTATAAAAGATAATGATAAATTTAAAAGTAACAAATTAGAACTCGGAGTAATTACTATTAATTTATCAAATATAAGAAGTACAGATGGAACACAGCTATATAAAAATATTTTTAAAACAAGTAAAGTACCAACTTAATAATTGTTTTTTAATATAAATATTTATATTCTTATTATATTAATTCTTTATATTATATTATTATATTATGTGTGACAAAATCATCACCCCGTGACATTTGCTTTTATTCTTTCTTTTAAAATAAAAAGACTAGTTATATTTCAAACCAATCTCACTAATAAATTGTAATTTGTAATTATTTCAATACTTCATTTAGTTCTTTTAATGATAGTCCTCTAATCAAAAAATTATTATCCTTTTCATCAATAACAAACTTCATTAATTTATTTATTGCCTTATAATAATCTATATCTCCTAAAACTCCATTATTAGTTGTACTTACAAGCATTAATTTCCATTCATCAACTTCTGTATCATCAATTTTATATAATGCCCTAGGATTCTTCGTAAGTGAAGTTAAGGTATTTTCTGTTAGTGCAAATGCACCAAACGGCTTACCATCTTTTCCTTTATAAAAATTCGGATTTCCTATATAAGCATTTTTCCAATCAACAGTTTCTTTTTTCATAAATTTATCAAATAATCCCATAATTACATCTCACTTTCAAATTACTATTTGTCTAACTAATCAGTAAATTATAATTATTTGTAAAATCTTAATACTTGATATTGATAATAATCACTACTATCTAAATAACCAACAGAGATACCTTTTCCGTTATATGCTGTTTTACCAGTAGTCGATTTAGTTTTTGCTTCTTCTAATAATGTATTAATTTCAGTTTCCGTTGCCTCATTATAATTTGCTTTTATTAAATGTTTAGCATATGTAAGTGCAGCATCACCATACTTACTAGCTTTATCTACATAAATGAGCATATAGTCTACAATGTCAGTTGCTTTATCTCCTGTATATTTTTCTGGAACAATTACTAATGAAACTCCATCAAGTAATCCATACCAATACTGATTATTATATTCAGTTAAATAATCAGTTGATGCTGGATTTAAAGAAGAACCATCATTATCCATTACTTCAGTATTAAATTTTGCAACTAAAGCATCAGTTGTTTCTTTTTCAACGGAACCATATTTTTCTTGACTTTCTTGTAAATCTTTTTTAGCATCCTCTACACTAGACTTGCCACATCCTGTTAATCCTAAAGCCATAACCCCACATAGTAAAATTGCAAATAATGTCTTTCTCATAATCAATCCTCCATTTCAACAAATTACTATTTATCTTTCTCTATATTATTTTTAGACATTGTTATTAATTCATATCCATCTTACAGCATCTCATTAGATATTTTTTCTACTTTTTTTTGCAATGGTATCCGCCTTTGGAAAATACTCTATAACGACAGCTTGTACAATTTTTCTACACCTCCTAATAAATAATAAACTAATAAATATAATTGTTATTTTATATATTTTATATTTATTTTTATACTTTTCTAATGTACTTTTTATATTTAATTCTGAAAATATATTATATAGTAATATACTTAGACTAGAGCTTAATACTAAATTTAATATATTACTATTCTTAGTAATGTAGTTTAATAGTACTAAAAATAACATAAATAGTAAATATATAATATTAATTTTCTTTTTCATTACTCACCTACAATTAAATTATATATTAAATATTAAATTTTTGCAATTTTTTTTAAAAAATGGTTGCTATTTTTTTAATGTTGTTGTATAATCTATATTGACTGATGTCTTGGTAGCTCAGCTGGATAGAGCAATCGCCTTCTAAGCGATCGGTCTGGAGTTCGAATCTCCACCAGGACACCACTTTAAATATTAAAGCCTTATAAAATAAGGCTTTTTTATTTTACTTTTCACCTATTTTGGAGTAATTAAAAAATACTAGAGTTTATTATTCTAGTATTTTTTTTAATTAGTTTGAACAGCAGTCACATTAGCTTTAACAATAATATTTTTACTATCAATATCATCATTAGCCTTATTTCCATCTATATAAAATATTATTAGATAATCTTGTCTTGTACCGTCATCAGCAAGTGCTTTTTCATAGACAGTTCTACTACCAGAACTTGGAATAGTATCTGTAGCTAAAATATCAAAAGTCATATTTTCTAGCGTTCTTGCATCAACTCCAGAAAATAGGGATGCATCATAACTTGCTACTACATAATTTAGTGCTCCAGAACAACTACCCGAAGCATTATATATGCTTGGTATTAAATCTGCATTTAATTGAATGGATAATTTGGCTTTTACTTTTGTGCATTTTGGATCTTTGCTAGCACTTAAATTAGTTACAGCCATTCCTCTTTTTATTGTAATCTTATTATTAGATATTAATTTATTAGCATCTACAAGTAGCATATCATCAGTAACTAAATTACCTTCGGTATAATTAATATTAAAACAAGCTGTATTACCACTTATATTTATTCTACTACTTTCCCAAGTAAACCAAGCAAAAGTAAATCCTGCGATTAATATAACAAATAGTACTATACCAATAATAGTTCCAATTATTTTAATTTTTTTATTTTCCTTCATAGATATCTCCTACTCTTTCTATTTAAGTATATCATTTTGAAGTTTATTAGTCAATTGAAAGAAAATATTTTTTATTTCAAATCACTTAATGTTAAAGCATATACCTCATTATTATTAACATAAAAAGATACTGTTTCTAAATTATTATATATATCATTCATAGAAAGTCCTATTGTGTATATAACTTCTTCAAGTATTTTGTTACTATCTGGATCACTTAATAATAGTTCATTGAAATTTAATTTTAAATTATTACCTTCTAATTCATAGTCATTTAATACTACACCGGCATTTAAATGACTCATTAAATTTGTTTCATATATTGGAGAACTACTTAATTCTTTAATTATTACTTTTACCGGTTCTATTTCCTCTTTATTTATATATTTAGTTACTGGTACATAATAATTACTATCGTTATATTTATTTACATAATATACCGTATATGAATCAATATTATTAATCGTTGTTAATTCATATTCTTTATTTATACCATAACTTCTATCTAATACTGAAGGAATTATTTTTTTGCTATGTGGAAGATTTGTTAATATATTTCCTTCTACTTTAATTATTATTTTATCTATACCTTTGATACTAGTTAAAGTATAAATTATTGATTCAATCATCTTTTCTTCTTCTACTTCTGATACATCAAGAAATTCTTTAGAAAAATCTATTGTTAATACTTTATCTTTTAATTCTATATTAAGTATACTAGTATCTGGTGGTATAATACTCCTGAAGCCATTAGGAATAATATTTGATTTTTTTCCTCCAATAGTAAGACTATCTAATAGATCTTTAGCTTTATCTATATCATTACAATTACAACTAACAATATTTGTTCTTGCTACATAATCATTTTTATCTATTAAATATATTGTGTCAGTAATATTATTATAAGTATATTCAATATCTTTGTTTTTTAATTCTATTTCTTTTCTATTATCTGGTATTAAATATATTATTAGCAGCAGTAAAACTGCTGCAGTAGATACCATTATTTTTTTAATAGACATTCTTTTTAACATAAACCTATCACCTAGTAAAATATATGTGTTAATTAGTAAATAAATTACATGAGAAAAAGAAAAAAGCACAATTTGTGCTTATAATGATATTTCACCAAGCCTAATTAGTTCTACCACCGCTTGTGTA
>URRF01000031.1 GCA_900550145.1 uncultured Mollicutes bacterium | reverse complement strand
TCAAAGGATGTTCCTGATGAGAGTGAAAACTCGAATTTAAATAATAAACAGCTTGAAGTTGGAACAAAAGAAATTGAAAACAACTCAGAAAAATCTTTAGAGACAAAAGAAGAAACAATCTTGTTACAAGATGATAAAGATAATTTAGTTCACGAGGCTGCTGAAGAAAATCTTGATGTTTTAAAAAAAGAAGTATTAGTAGAGAATAAAGATGATAAAAAAGCAAATATTTATTTGCTAAATGGTATCCATATGCTTAAAGATACTAATGAAGAAAGAAAAGTTGATGCGATAAGAGTAATTAAAGATTCAGCGAAATATGGATCTGTTAGAGCATTGGTTCTTCTAGGTTATCTTTATGAAAAAGGAATTACTGTTACACAAAATAATTCAGTTGCAAATGAATATTATAATTTGGCAATTGAAAACGGATCTTTAAACGCTAAATATAGACAAGGAATTATCGAATTAAGCGATGGCAAAGATATCGGACTTTATAAAATACGTGAGGCAGCCAAGCAAGGTCTTCCACAAGCCTTAAATGAAATGGGAAATTTCTATATGAATGGAAGATTTGGATTAAAAGATTTTAATAAAGCCTATGCTTTTTATCGTCTTGCTGCCGAACGTGGTGATGCTAAAGCCTATTATAATATGTCAATTATTGATCGCAATCTTAAGCACGATGATATAGCTGATGAAAATTATAAGAAAGCTTGTGAGTTAGGATATAATTCAACTGATTCCAAAGAAGAAATGTCGTTTTAAAAAATGCTCTGTGTAATACATATATTTATTAATGTATTCACGAGCTTTTTAATTGTTTATAACCAATAGTAGATATCATCATCAGTTACAGCATAAAAAATTATTTCTTCTTGAAAATATATTTCTGGATTAATAAATCCATAACAAGATTCATAATTATCGTATTTAACTTTTTTAATTAAATTTTCTTTTAAAATGTCACTTAATCTAAAATAAACCTTTAAATATACATCATCGTCGAATAAATCGAGTATTTGAGATAGTTCAGTTTTAATTAAACAATTTTTGCAATCAAGATTGTCAGTTAATAATTCTAATTTATTAATATTATAAATTAATTTATCTTTGTTTTTTTCATATAACATTTTAGGGTTTGTAAGTATATAATTATTTTCTAATCTATATAAATTCATTTTATTTAGTGTAATTATATTTAAAATACTTTTATTTAAATTATTTATATCTATTTTTAACATATCCTTTTTTATGTTATAAATATTTACTGGATTTAATAGTACATTACTCATTTTAATTTTATTTAATATATCTTTATAATGGCTTATTAAAGACATTATTTTGTTTGTTATTCTATCTATAGTAGTATCAATAGACATACTTATATCATATATATTAGGCACTGCTAATTCTGCTGCTCCAGTTGGCGTTGCTGCTCTTTTATCTGCTACATAATCTGCTATTGTAAAATCTATTTCATGTCCAACAGCGCTTATAATTGGTACTTTTGAATTATATATTGCTCTTGCAACTATTTCTTCATTATATGCCCATAAATCTTCTATTGAACCACCACCTCTACCTACTATCAGAGTATCTATATCAAATGTATTTGCGAGTTCAATTTTTTTTACTATATCCTCTTTTGCAGATACTCCTTGTACTAGAGATGGGAATAATATTACTTCGCATAAAGGATATCTTCTTTTAATGGTTGTAATAATATCTCTTATAGCAGCACCTGTACTTGCTGTTACAACACCTATTTTCTTTGGATATTTTGGGATTTGTTTTTTGTGTGATTCATCAAATAATCCTTCTTTATATAATTTTTCTTTTAATAAAAGAAATTTTTTGTATAAATCTCCACTACCATTTAGTTCCATAGATTCAATATATATTTGATAATTTCCAGATGCTTCATACACACTTATTTTACCAACTACGTTTACCATGTCTCCATCTTTAAAGTTTGTTCCTACTTTATTTCTAGTTCCTTTAAACATAACCGCTGATATTCTACTCATTTCATCTTTAATAGTAAAATAACAGTGTCCACTAGGCATTTGTACTTTGAAATTTGATATTTCTCCTTTAATAAATACTCTATTAAAAAATGCACTACTATCAAATTTCATTTTAATAATTCTATTTAATTCTGATATAGATAAATACTTAATATCTTCTTTCATAATGCACCTACTTCGATTTAATTATAGCATAAAAAATAAAAGTAAAATAACTTTTACCTTTATTTTATGTTATTTAATTCCTCTATTAACATATCATTTGCTAATTTAGGATTTGCCTTGCCTTTTGTTTCTTTCATTATTTGACCCATTAAGAATTTAATACTTCTATCTAATCCGTTTTTATAATCTTCTACTGCTTTTTCATTATTATTAATTATATTTTTTATTATTTCTCTTATTTCATCTATATTACTTATTTGTTTTAATCCCTTTGATGAGATTATATCATCTACATTTCCACCATTTATAAGTAATTCATTTAATATATCTTTTGATATTTTAGATGAGATTTCATTAGAATCTAGTTTATTTACTAAATCTATTATATTTTTTTCTGTTATTTTTGTATCTTTTAGAGTAATATATTTTTTATTTAAATAAGATAGTATATCTCCTGTAAGTATATTTGCACATACTACTGCATTTATATTTTTATCTATTAATTGATTTAAGAATAAGCTTAGTTCTCTATTTTGAATAAGTGTTTTTATAGTTATTTCGTTTATTCCTAAATTTTTATATTTTTCTTTAAGTTCATTTGGTAACATTGGGATTTCTTTTTTAATATTATTTATCCATTGATCGTCTATTATTACTTTTGGTATATCTGGCTCTGGAAAATATCTATAATCATTTCCTGTTTCTTTTACTCTCATAAGTATCGTACTAGATGTTTTATCATCCCATCTTCTTGTTTCTTCTTTTAAAACTATTCCTTCGTTTAGTAATTTTTCTTGTCTTTTTATTTCATATAAAACACTATCTGCTACATTACTTATAGATCCGATATTTTTTACTTCGACTTTTGTTCCTAGTTTTTCTGTATTACTTAATGAGATATTTAAATCACATCTCATACTTCCTTCTTCTATTTTTACATCACTTATTCCAGCATATAGAAATATTTCTCTTAATGCTTCTAGATATAGTACTGCTTCTTTTTCATTTGATATTACTGGTTTTGTTACTATTTCAACAAGTGGTATGCCAGCCCTGTTAAAATCAAGTAATGTATGATTAGATTCATGAATACTTTTACAAGTATCTTCTTCTATATGGATTTCTTCTATTTCTATTTTCTTTTTTATCCCATCATATTCAATTAATACATAACCATTTCTTCCTATTGGGGTACTATTTTGTGTTACTTGATAGTTTTTGGGATTATCTGGATAAAAATAGTTTTTTCTATCAAAATATATGGTTCTTGTTATATCACAATTAAGTACAATTGCAGCTTTAATTCCTAAATCTATTATTTTCTTATTTAATACTGGTAAAGTTCCAGGATAACCTAAATCAAGTACATTTATCATAGTATTTGGAATTTCACCATAAGTGTTTTTAGATTGTGAGAATGCTTTACTATTTGTTTTTAATTCACAATGAACTTCTATTCCAATCGTTGGTTTCATTTTAATACTCCCTTTCTATATAACTTGCAAGTTTATATATAGTTGCCTCATCAAAGTGATTTGCGATTATTTGCATACCAATTGGTAAATTGTTTTTACCAAATCCAATAGGAATACTAATAGCAGGAAGACCTGCCATATTTACAGGGTTTGTAAATAAATCATCAAAGAAGCTTTTAACTGCATCATCTTCGCTTTCTCCTAATTTGTAAGCAAAGTTTGTTGTTGTTGGTCCAATAATTAAATCGTATTTTTTAAATATTTCATCAAAGCTATTTATTATCGCTTTTCTTATTTTTAATGCCTTATAGTAATATGTTTTTGCATTCTTTCCGCTTAATACATAAGATCCAATCATCATTCTTCTTTTTACTTCGTTTCCAAAGGCCTCTCCTCTTGTTTTCTTGTACATTTCATCTATGTTAGAAACTTCTTTTTTTGTAGAATATCCATATCTTACTCCATCAAACCTAGCCAAATTAGATGATGCCTCTGCCAATGCAATAATTTCATATAGTGGCACTGAATATTCTATAAAAGGAATATCTACATAATCTATAGTAACACCATCATTTTTTAAATTATCTATTATTTCTAACATTCTATTTTTTATTTCAGGATTAACTTTATCACTCATATAAAAGTTTGGAATCGCAATTTTCATTCCTTTTATATCTTCACCTATTAATCTAGTAAAATCCTCAGATGTATCTACGCTTGTTAAATCATTTTCATCTTTTTCACATAGAATGTTTAATAATAAAGCATTTTCATACACATTTCTTGATATAGGTCCAATTTGATCTAGTGAGGATGCAAATGCAACTAAACCATATCTTGATATTCTTCCATATGTTGGTTTTAAACCAACTACACCATTAAATGCAGAAGGTTGTCTTATAGAACCACCTGTATCACTTCCTAATGAAAATGGTGTAATATTTTTGCTTACTATTAATGCACTACCACTACTACTTCCTCCTGATACACAAGTGTCATCATAACTATTTAAAACTGGTCCATAATAACTTGTTTCTCCTGATGATCCCATAGCAAACTCATCCATATTTGCTTTACCAATTATAATCATATTTTTTTCCTTTATTTTTTCTATTACAGTTGCATCATACACTGGTATAAAGTTATCTAGCATTAAAGATGCACAAGTAGTCCTTAATCCCTTTGTAACAATATTATCTTTTATTGCTATTGGTATTGCAAATAATATATTATCTACTTCTTTACTTTCTAATTCTTTTGCTTTTTTAATAGCGTTCTCTTCATTTAAAGTAATAAATGCATTATACTTCTCATTTTGTTTAATTCTTTCAAAACATTCATTAACTAAATCTATTGGTTTTATTTCTTTATTTTTTAATTTTTCAT
This sequence comes from uncultured Mollicutes bacterium, assembly GCA_900550145.1. Classification (GTDB taxonomy): domain Bacteria; phylum Bacillota_I; class Bacilli_A; order RF39; family UBA660; genus CAG-1193. Next base: position 8,322 of record URRF01000031.1, on the reverse strand, counting down.
TTATTTCTTTTATACTTAATTCTAAATATCTAGTCATTTACAAACCTCTTTATTTCAATATAATTACCATTAGATTTAGGAGCATTTTTTGTAACATCAAACTCTTTATTAACATATTCATCACATCTATAGACATTTGTATTTTCTGTTGGAGATATACAAATATCATCTGAACCAATTTCTACTAAAGTTAGTTTATCCATCTCATCTTTTATTTGATTTAATTGATATATATACTTTTCTATTTCTTCATCTTTTAACTCGATTCTTGCTAAATGTGCAACATGAAGCACATCTTCTTTTGTTAATTCATTCATATAATCACCCTTTGCAACTAATAGTATATCATTTTAATTTGCATAGTAAAAGAAGAAAGAAAAAAAATACTAAACATTTTAGTATTTTTATGCATGGTTTATTATAATTAAATAGCCCAAAAGTAGTATTAATGCTTCTATTGCCATCGCTAATAATACAGATACATTTGTATTATATATACTGCTATTAGTCTTTTCCGATGTTTTAGAAACTGTTCTTGCCACTGGTTTTGCTTCTACTTTTTTAGTAACTGTCTTTGTAGCTGGTTTTGTAGTTGTTTTTTTAGTAGTAGTCACCTTTTTTGTAGTTGGCTTTTTTGAACTTGTTTTTTTAGTAGCCATATATTCACTCCCTTTTTATTATATTCTACTACTAGTATACCACATTTTATCTATTGTAGAAAAGTATTTTTTTAATTTCTTTATTTTTAACATAATTTGTTTATATTTTACAAAAAATTATTATTTTTTCTTAATCTTAATACACTTTCTAATCTTGCTGCTCTTAATACTTGATTATCAAGTGAACCGTATGAAATATCTAAATTTAATAAGTGCCCATTATTAAATATTATTGTTGTGTTGTCTTTTCCTTTTTTATAATTTTGTAAATTTTTTAGTGATATCCATGCACATTCATAAATTCTAGGTGAATTAGTTGGAAAGAATATTATCTCCCTACTTTCTTCTATTATAATTGGTGCTTTGTGTGATATTCCTATTAAATTTTTTGTTCCTAAAAATCTCCCCTGATATGAACTTCCAAAGTAAGCACAGCTGTTCTCTATTATTTTCATAGGTGTTAAATCTACTACGAATGTTTTTGTTTTTTCTATTACTTTAGATTTATATTCATTTAGTGGAAGAATAGCTAATGTATCATTATTTATTTCATAACTATTCATGCCATCACCTCCTTCTAATTATAATTTTCTCTAAAAAATTATAATTTCCCCTAAAATATCATAGTTTTATATCGAAAAAAGACGAATTTTGTAACTTTTTTACCTTTTTTATATTATTTTGTTTTTATTTGATGAGATGATATAATCTTTATAGGTGGTTATATGAAGAAGTTATTATATTTTTGTTTATTATTTGTTTGGATGATTCCATCGATTGTTTTTAGTAAAGATTTGGAATTATCTTCTAAAGAGTATTTGTTATATGATTTGGATAAGAATATGGTTTTATATGAAAAAGATAGTGATAAAATTGTAAGCATTGCTAGTTTAACCAAAATAATGACTACTATTGTTGCAATTGAAAATATTGATGATTTTAATGAAACCGTATATATTACTTATGATATGTTAAAAGATGTTCCTTGGGATTCTAGTGTGGCTGGATTAAGCATTGGGGATGAAGTAACTTATTTGGATTTACTTTATGCATCAATTCTTCCATCTGGTGCAGATGCGACTAATTCTCTTGCAATTAGTTTAACTGGCAGTATAGATAATTTTGTAGATATGATGAATGATAAGGCACAGGAATTGAATCTTTTTGATACACATTTCTCAAATACAACTGGCTATGATATAGATAATCACTATAGTACAGCAAATGATATATTAAAGTTACTTGTATATTCTTTATCTAATCAAACTTTTAAGAAAATATATACTACTAATAAATATACTTTATCTAATGGTTTAGAAATTGAAAGTACTCTTAGCAAATACAATAATAAAATTAATTTTAATACAAAAAATATTGTCGGTAGTAAAACTGGTTTTACAGAAAATGCGGGTTTATGCATGACGTCTTTGATAAATATAGAGAATAATAATTTTATTTTTATATCTTTAGATGCAGAATATGAAGATGGAATTGCACACAATCTAATTGATACTATAAATGTAATAAGTTATGTTAGTAAAATTTATGAGGAGAAAAATATATTGTTTAGTATTCCAATTAAATATTCAATTTTAGATTACTATGATATTTATATAGATGATTCTTTATTTATAAGTAAATATAATAAGTCTGATATAAGTTATGAATATTATGGATTAGTAAACTTAAACTATAAAAATAAAAAAAATGATAAAATTGGTCATATAAAATATTACTATAAAGATAAATTACTATATGAGGAGGATCTTTATTTAAATAAAGATATCAAGTTTTCTTTATCAAAGTATATGAATTCTAATGGACATAATTTAATAGTGTGCATTCTGTTACTTATATTTAGTATATTATTTTTAATAAAAATATTAAAAGTTAATACATAATAAAAAACATTGTCTGAATAAAAGACAATGTTTTAAAATAGTAATATTATTATTTTTTATGCTATCAATTTGATTTCTTAGAAAATCTGATTTAATTAAAGAATCTGCTATAGAGTCAATATCAATTTATAAACTAGATGTAAAAAATAAAAGCCCTTATAAAATAAGGGCTTATAAACATACATGGTCGGGAAAACAGGATTTGAACCTGCAACCTCATGGTCCCAAACCACGCGCACTACCAAGTTGTGCTATTTCCCGATATTGGCGCGCCCAATAGGAGTTGAACCCATAACCTTTTGATCCGTAGTCAAACGCTCTATCCAATTGAGCTATGGGCGCATAATAACTATATAACGGGCGTAAATTTCACTATGGTGGCTCCGATTGGAATCGAACCAACGACACAAGGATTTTCAGTCCTCTGCTCTACCGACTGAGCTACAGAGCCATAATGGCGGTTCCAACGGGACTCGAACCCGCGATCTCCTGCGTGACAGGCAGGCGTGTTAACCAACTACACCATAGAACCATTTCACAATTGCCCCTTTAGTATACTAAATTGAAGCAACGGTTGTCAATACTTTCTAAGTTTATTTTCGCAAATATGTCGAAAAATAATAAGAAACTAATATTCCAATGAACAATGTCAGTATCCCTGTTATGTTAATAGTATTGGGATACATAACTATTAATGATCCTAAAACAAATCCAATTATTAAACTATATGTAGTAGAATAGTATTTATTTAATAAATAATTCATTAATTTAATAAATATAACAGCACCTACAATTATTCCTAATATTATGAATATCATTTGTATTGGATTATTTAATGTATATGTAAGTGGATTTGACATAATATTTATATAATATGAGTACATTCCAATCATCATTAACATACAAGAGCTACTTAATCCTGGTATTACTTTTCCTGATATAAATATAATTCCTGTAATAAATAGTTTAAAAAATGACTCAAAGTTATTACTTAATTCTTGTGAAAGATTTAAGTTATTCTTAAAGAATACTGTTACTATGAAGGATAAAATAAAAGTAAATGTAAGTAAAAAATAGTTTATTTTATTTTTATCTTTTTCTTTGCCTTCTTTTATTAGAAATGGTGTTGAACCAATGATGAGTCCTATAAATAGATAACATGATTCTATAAAATATTTATTAAATATATATATTAATATTTTTGCAGATATTATTGCACCAATTCCCATACCTATAAATAATGGTATTAGAAATCTTGCATTTTTTTTATAATCAGAGAAAAAATTACTTAAAGAGTAAATTATTTTATCATAAACACCTAAAATTACTGCAATTACTCCGCCACTAACTCCAGGTAATATCATACCTATTCCTATAAGTATTCCTTTAAGCATTTTTCCTCCTTTTTATACACTAAGAAATTGTAGCTGAATTAGATGGTGCATTTTGTATATATGTATTGCCATCATTTACTTTTATTTCTTCGCCATTTTTCTTTTTGTAAACAGTTTGTTCTTTTCTTCCACTTTTACTCCAAGTTATAGGAATTGCATAACCGTCAGTAATATAGTATCCAATTCCTGATCCAATATTATCAATGTTTTGTCTTCCTTTATCATCATTGCTAATATAACTATTATCAATATATGCAATTATAATATTTTTAGCAGTATATTGTTTTTTTGTAACGTAATCAGTATGTTCTACGTTATTTACACTTCTATAATATACTTTCTCTTTTTCATTATACTCGTAATTTGTAATTACTGAATTAGAATATTTTATATCAACTTTATTTGCCACTTGTTTTTCTTCTTCATTTTCTAAGCTTATTTCATCTACAGAGTAATTTAATAATGTATCTTTATCACTTGTCATTCTATATCCTTTGTTCTTTGCTACTGCTGTAATTTTTTTTGTACTTGTAAATGCATTGTGTTCCCATGATACTGGTAATTTGCTTTCTCTTACAAATGCACTATCATCATATATGCCATTTATATTATTTATGCCTAGTGTTTTTATATCAGATTGTGCTTGTGGACTCCATCCGAAATGTACATATATTGCGTCATTTTCAAGTGCATAATCAAGATAATAATGTCTTGAACTTCGTACGGAACCAATTCTATCTACATTTGCATCTTTGTATAAAGCAAGTAATCTAGTTATACCTCCTTCTACAATCATTTCATAAACAATATAAGCATCATCTAAACCAGATTGGTATTTTCTCGCTACTGCTATATTATTTATCATAACAGCATATGGTCTTGTATTTGATTCTTCATCTATTATTTTTAATTTTTTCTCTGCTACAACTGGCTTATCATTATTAGTTTTTTCTTTTTCTTTATTTTCATTTTTATTACATCCACTCAATATTAATAACATTGAAATTATAATAAATAAAATTTTTTTACTTTTTTTCTTCATATTTTACCACCTATTTAATTATACCATTATATTTAAAAAAATAACACAAAAAAAGAACAAAATTTCTGTTCTTTAATATTCTTTGGTTGCGGAGGGAGGACTCGAACCTCCAACCTTCGGGTTATGAGCCCAACGAGCTGCCAATTGCTCCACCCCGCGATGAAAATTAATGGCGGAGGAAAAGGGATTCGAACCCCTGCGCCGCTCACACGACCTCTCGGTTTTCAAGACCGATCCCTTCAACCGGACTTGGGTATTCCTCCACATATATAAATTGGTGCCTGAAACCGGAATCGAACCGGTACGGGATTTGACTCCCGCAGGATTTTAAGTCCTGTGCGTCTACCTATTCCGCCACTCAGGCATAATTTGCTGTTGACTAGTTAATTATATAACATTTTTACCGGTTTGACAACCATTTTTTATATTTTTTTTAATATTTTTATCAAATTTATTGAAAAAAACATGCTTTTAGTATATAATTTAATATGTCAATGCAAATAATGCGCCCATAGCTCAACTGGATAGAGCGTTTGGCTACGGACCAAAAGGCTGTGGGTTCGACTCCTACTGGGCGCACCATTTATATAAACCATAAAAATACTAATCGTTTTTGATTAGTATTTTTTCTATATAACTAACAATCAGATACATAAGATAAGAAACTATTAACAAAATAACAATACCTGACATAACCAAATTCAAATTAAATACTTGTGAGCCATAAGTAATCAAATAACCAATACCCTCTTTAGATACCAAAAATTCTCCCATTATAACACCAATAAGTGTCATACTAATATTAATCTTAAGACTACTAATTATTGTAGGATAACTACTAGGTAAAATAACATACCTAAATATTTGCCTTTTTGAGGCCTTAAAGGACTTTAGTAGATTAATTCTATTTTGGTCTGTAGAAATAAAACCATTATATACTGTAATAATCGTAACAATAACAGATATCAAAAGAGCCATAATAATAATAGATTTAATATTAGCGCCAAAATAAATAATAATAATTGGACCAATAGCCACCTTAGGTAGACTATTAATAATAGTTAAATAAGGATCAAATATTCTATAAAGAAAGTTAGAATACCATAATACAATAGCTACAACTATACCAATCAAAGTACCAATACCAAAGCTAATAAGAGTTTCATATATCGTAGTCCATATATGATTAAACAAATTACCATCATTATATAATTTAATAATTGTATTAACAATCCTACTAGGAGAAGAACTAATAAAAGTATTAATAACCTCATACTTAGCAAGTAATTCCCAAATAACTATAAGACTTACAATAAGTAGTATTTGCACAAGATGTACTAGTATACTTGTAATTTTCTTTTTTCTTATAAATCTTTTATGTTCCTCACTATACATGGAAATCAATATCCTTCCATATCTTATCATAATACTCTTTAAATTCTTCTTTATTTCTATTACCAATAGGAGTACCCTTATTCTTCATTTCAATATTATAAATACTCTTAACCCTTGCTGGTCTATTAGATAACACAACCACCCTATCAGCCATTGAAATAGCTTCCGCTACATCATGTGTTATCATAATTGTAGTCTTCTTTTCTTTTTTAATAATCTTCCAAACATCATCAGATACAGCAAGTCTTGTTTGATAATCCAAAGCACTAAAAGGTTCATCAAGGAGAAGTATATCTGGATTAATAGCCAGTGTTCTAATCAAAGCTACCCTTTGTCTCATACCACCAGATAGATTCCTCGGATACTTATACGCAAAGTCAGATAGACCATAAGTATCCAAAAGGAATTTAACTCTATCAATATTTTCCTTAGTAACTTCTTTCTTAATCTTAACCCCCAGAAGGCAATTATCTAATATATTAAGCCAAGGAAACAAAGTATCATTCTGAAGCATATATCCCATTCTAAGTTCATCTTTAGAATATAATATCTCACCAGAAGACTTATCCTCAAGTCCACACAAGATTGAAAGAAGTGTCGTCTTACCACATCCAGATGGACCTACTATTGCAACAAACTCACCATCCTTAATATTTAAATTCAAATTATCAATTGCAGATATTTCACTTTTATTTGTATGATATACCTTTGATAAATTACTTATCTCCAATATATTATCTGAATTCACTAAAGTATTCATCGTAAATCAGTTTATCATACGAAACATACTCATCAAGTTCTCCAGAAGCCTTCATAATATCTTGAATATGTTTCCATTCATCTTCATCAATAGCAATAGTATCTCTCCATGCATCAGATTCTTTATATCTCTTTACCATTGTAGTTAAATCATCAATTGAAGTATCAGGAAAGAAAGATACAATAGTCTCAGCAACTACCTTAGGTTCATTTTCCTTAACAAACTTTAATCCTTTTTGAATAGCCTTAGAAAAACCTTCAATAAGTTCAGGATTAGCCTTTATAAAACTACTCTTAGCATTATAAGCTGTATAAGGAACAGCACCACCATAAGTACCAACATAGGCAACTACATAACCATAGCCTTGCTTTTCTACTGAAGTAGCATTAGGTTCAAATAAAGTAACAAAGTCGCCAGTACCACCAATAAATGCTCCCTCCATTGCAGGAAAAGCAACTGATGTATCAATGCTTAAATCTTTGGTAGGATCAATATTAACCTCTCTAAGAGCCCATTCAAAAGTCATTTCTGGCATACCACCTTTTCTACCACCAATTACTGTTTTACCTCTCAAATCATCTAAAGTAAAATTATCAATCTTTTCTCTAGACACTAAGAAAGCTCCATCTCTCTTTGTCAAAGCAGCAAATACCTGTAAATAATCCTTTTCACCACCATTATATACATAAATAGTAGCCTCAGTACCAGAAAAACCAATTTGTACATCTCCAGATAGCACAGCGGCCGTAACAGCATCAGCGCCTGGTGTTAAAGTAAGTTCTACATCAATACCCTCTTCTTCAAAATATCCTTTACTAATTGCAGCATATTGCGGAGCATAAAATATGCTATGAGCAACTTCTGCTACAGTAACCTTAGTAAGATCTTCTTTTTCATTATTTTTCTTATTTTGAAATATTCCAAATATTACTAAACTAATAACTATTAGAAATAATATCAAACTAACAAATGTTCTTTTCATTTTTTAACCTCCCAGTTTCATATTATTATATTCTTAGTTATAAAAACAGGTATAATTAAATAACACAAAATATATTATTTTCTTATGTTCACTTTAAGTCTAGGTCTTAAAGTGTTTATTTGAGTCAAAGTCTCAAATAAATATATCAGCCATATCTATTATATATAAGCAGGAAGTAATGACAAATAT
>URRF01000030.1 GCA_900550145.1 uncultured Mollicutes bacterium | reverse complement strand
TAATATTTGTGGTTTTTCTTCATTTACAACGTGTCCTGTATTTTCAATAATTTTTAATTTTGCGTTTTTTATATTTTCGGATAAATAATATGCTGATTTAATATTGGCACTATCTTTCTCTCCACACACTATAAGAGTAGGACATTTAATTTTTTGTACTTTATTACTAAAATCTAGTTTCTTCATTGATTTTCCTAAAATGAAAGTATCCTTTTTATTAAATGCCATATTATCAAAAATCGACTGAGGCAAGAATTTAAAAATAACATTTTGAATACTAAACATTATTTTTGGTACTTTATTAGGAGTGCCAATTAAAACTAATTAATCAGAATATGACATTGTTTTAGGTTTAAAACTATGTCCAGTATTCAAATACTCATTGTATGCAATAATACCTGCTTTTTTTGCTTCGCTTTTTGTTCTAAATCCTGACTTATTTTTAAATTTTCTTTCCCCATCAATAGATGCAATAGCAAATTGATATTGATATACCTTCCCTCTTTTTTGAACATAAACATTTCCCATAATTTTTCCTCCACTAATTGCTTAGCAAATGAAAAAATACCAGCAAATTGCTAGTATTTATTTTGTTTGTAAAAATGTTTGTAAATTTTTTCCCCTTATTTTATAAGGGTTTGAGGACTATTTTACAAACATTTGAGGTTTTTTCAACCTTTTTTTAGTCCTTTCAAATCTCGCAAACCCTTATTTTATGGGCTATTTGCCACAACATTGTTTGTACTTTTTCCCACTTCCGCATGGGCATGGGTCATTTCTTCCTATTTTTTCTTTTTTATGTGTTCCACCCTTTAAAGTTTTTTCATCTTTATTATTTATTATTGGTTTTGCAACTTCTTTTCTTTCTATATTTTGTCTTACTTCTGCTCTTAGTAGGAACATGCTTATTTCTTCTGATATTTTAGCCATCATATTATCAAATATTTGGTATCCTTCTTTTATATATGCTTGGAGTGGGTTCTCATTTGCATATCCTCTAAGTCCAATTCCTTCTTTTAAATGTTCCATATTGTTTATATGATTCATCCAATTTGTATCTATTACTCTAAGTGCTATTGCTTTTTCAAATTCATTTACTAATTCCCATGGCATTTCTTTTATTTTTTCTTCATAATCTTCATTTAACAATTCATATATTATTTCTGTTGCTTCTTCTATTGTTTTATTCTCAATTTGTGATAGTTTGATCTTTTTTGTTTTTAAAAGATTCTTATTTATGTAATCTGTTAATTCTTCATATTTTGTTTCTTCTTCGCTATTTAAATATTTAATTACAATATTATTTATATAATCTTTGAATGAATTTAAAACATTTTCATGTATTGATTCTTGATCTAGTATTTCATTTCTTTTTCTATAAATTATTTCTCTATGCTCATTCATTACATTATCATATTGTAATAGTTGTTTTCTTATATCAAAGTTATTACCTTCAACTCTTTTTTGTGCTCCTTCTATTGAACTTGTAAATATTTTACTTCTTATTGCTTGTTCATCAAAACCAGCTGATTGCATAAGTGCCTTTATTCTATCTGTTCCAAATCTTACCATTAATTCATCTTCTAATGATACGAAAAATTGTGATACACCTGGATCTCCTTGACGTCCAGCACGTCCTCTTAACTGATTGTCAATACGTCTTGATTCATGGCGCTCTGTACCTATTACACAAAGTCCTCCTAGTTCTCTAACTCCATCACCTAACTTTATATCAGTTCCACGTCCTGCCATATTTGTTGCAATTGTTACTGAATTTTTTTCGCCGGCTTTTGCTATTATTTCTGCTTCTCTCGCATGATTCTTCGCATTTAATACTTCATGTTTAATACCTTTTTTATCTAACATTTTACTTACTAATTCACTTGTTTCTATTGCAATTGTACCTACTAATATTGGTTGTCCCATTTTGTGCCTTTTTTCTATTTCGTCTACTATTGCATTAAATTTTGCTTTTTTGGTTGCGAATACCAAGTCAGCTAAATCTTCTCTTATTACTTCTCTATTTGTTGGTATTTGAATTACAAACATATTGTATATGTTCCTAAATTCTTCTTCTTCTGTTTTAGCTGTACCTGTCATACCAGATAATTTGTTGTACATTCTAAATAAGTTTTGGAAAGTTATTGTTGCCAGTGTTTTTGTTTCATCTTGTATTTTAACTCCTTCTTTTGCTTCTATTGCTTGATGAAGTCCTTCTGAAAATGCTCTTCCCTTCATTAATCTTCCTGTAAATTGATCTACTATTATTACCTCGTTATCTTGTACGACATAATCTACATCCCTTTGCATAGCATAATTTGCTTTTAGAGCTTGATCTATATGATGAACTAAAGCAGTATTAGATATATCGTATAGATTATCTAATTTAAAGTATTTACATGCTTTATCACTACCTTCTTCTGATAAACTTACTGATTTTGTTTTTTCATCTATTGTATAATCTTGTTCCTTAATTAGTGTTTTTACAAATATGTCAGCACTATTGTATAAGTTTTTTGATTCCATATGACCACCAGATATTATAAGTGGTGTTCTTGCTTCATCTATTAATATTGAGTCAACTTCATCTAGAATAGCAAAATTTAGTCCTCTTTGAACTCTATTTTCTTTTTTTACTACCATATTGTCTCTTAAGTAATCAAAACCAAGTTCATTATTTGTTGTATATAATATATCCTTATCATATTCTTTTTTCTTTTCTGAAGGTGTTAGTTCTCTTAAATTAACTCCAACTGTTACTCCTAAAAATTCAAATACTTTTCCCATCCATTCAGCATTTCTTAAAGTTAGATATTCGTTAACTGTTATTACATGCACACCTTTTCCTGTTAATGAATTTAAGTATGCTGGAAGTACTGTTGTTAAAGTTTTTCCTTCTCCTGTTTTCATCTCTGCTATATTACCATAATGAATTGCTATACCACCTAATAATTGAACATAAAATGGGTATTCTCCAATTGTTCTTTTTGCTGCTTCTCTTGCAGTAGCAAATGCTTCTACTAATATATCTTCTAGTGTTTCTCCTGCATTTAATCTTTCTTTAAATATTGTTGTTTTGTTTTTTAAATCCCCATCACTTAAATTGGAATATTCATCTTTTAGTAATTCTATTTTATCTGCAATGCTTCTAAATTTCTTTAGTTCTTTATATTCATGATCAAATAAGCTTCTTAATATATTCATTTAAACCACCTCAATTTATATTGTATCAAAAAAAAAGAAATAGTTAAACTATTTCTATTCAGTTTCTATAACTCCATAGTTATTATCTTTTCTTTTATAAAGAATACATATGTTAGAAGTATTACTATCTTTAAATATGAAGAAATCATGTCCTAGCATTTCCATTTGAAGTATCGCTTCTTCTTCGCTCATTGGTTTAGTGTTAAGTGTTTTTCTTCTTACTATTTTAGTATCTTCTTCTTTTTCTTCTTCTTGATACATTAAGTTTAATTTTTTTAATGCATTCTTTGAAATTTTATTTATTTTTGTTTTATTTTTTCTTATTTGCCTTTCAATTTTGTCTACAACTGAATCGATTGCTGCATATAAATCTTCAGCAGATTCTTCATTTCTAATTGTAAAACTTGTAGTTGGAATTGTAACTTCTATTGTTTGATTATAACCTTTTACCTTAATTAATATATTTGCTGTTATTTCATCTGGTTCATCAAAATATTTATTAAGTTTATCAATTTTTTCTGTAATATAATCCTTAATCGCGTCCGTTACTAATATTTTGTCACCTCTTATATTGTATTTCATAAAATCCCTCCTTATGATAATTATAGCATGTTAGTTATTTTATGTAAATGTACAGAAACATTCTTTACATAAACTTGTTTATTTTTTTTATGGATTAATGATATAATTTAAATGGTGAGATGTATGTTTAAATATACGCTTGATAATAAAAGATATTACACTCTTAATTATTATTATAAAAAGAAATATAATTCTAAGGTTTTTAAAGTTTCTTTGAATGCTGGTTTTGGATGTCCAAATAAAAAGAATGGTGGTGGATGTATATATTGTTATAATGGTAGTGGTGATAATAGGGGCATGGATATTATAGAACAGTTTAATAAGGTAAGAGATATTGTCAATAAAAAATGGCCAAATAGTAAGTATATAGGATTCTTTCAAGCAGACACTAATACTTATGCTCCTCTTAGTATATTAAAAGAAAATTATGAAAAAATATTGTCTTTACCAAATGTAATTGGTCTTAATATTGCTACTAGGTGTGATGCTTTAGATAGTGATATATTAGATTATTTAGAAGAATTAAGTAAAAGAACTAATTTGGTAATTGAACTTGGACTTCAAACTATACACGATTCTACTTCGAAGTTAATAAATAGAGGACATACTTTAAAACAATTTGATGAAGCAGTTTTTGAACTTAGGAAAAGAGGAATTGATGTAGTGGTTCATGTTATAAATGGACTTCCTTTTGAAACTAAGGATATGATGCTAGAAACTATTAAATATGTTTCTAAACTCGATATACAGGGCATTAAAATACATATGTTATTTATTATTAAGGGTACTTTGCTTGAAAATTTATACAATAAAGAACGTTTTCATGTTTTAACTAGAGATGAATATGTGGATATTGTTTGTGATGAGTTAGAGTTGTTAAGAGAAGATATTGTAATAAATAGAATTACTGGTGATCCTTTAAAGGAATTAGTAGTTGAACCAAAGTGGTTGTTAAAAAAATTTTGTGTTTTGAATGAGATAGATAAGGAAATGGTAAGAAGGGATTCTTATCAAGGAAAAAAGTACGTTTAAGTACTTTTTATTCATCAATTAAATGTAAGTTTTCTAACATTTTTCCTGTACCTTCTGCTACACATGTTAATGGACTTTCTGCTATAAATACTGGAACTTTTAGTTCTTTTTTTAATAAGATATCAAGGCCATCAAGCATTGAGCCACCACCAGTTAAAACTATTCCTTTATTTATTATATCTGCAGATAATTCTGGTGGGGTTATTTCTAATACTTGTTTTATAGTTCTTACTATTTCATTTATACTTTCTCTTAGTGCTTCTTCTATTTCTTCACTAGTTATTGTTATAGTATGTGGTAATCCATTAACCATATCTCTTCCTTTAACTTCTAATTTTTCTTTTTTATTTCCACCTGTTACTGTTCCTATTTTTTTCTTTAAGTCTTCTGCTGTTCTTTCTCCTATTAAGAGTTTATATTTATTTTTAATATATTTTGTTATTTCTGAATCAAATGTGTTCCCTGCTATTTTTACTGATGAAGAGGTAACTATAGAACCAAGGGATAAAACAGCAACGTCAGTTGTTCCACCACCTATATCTATTATCATTGATCCACTTGGTTTTGATATATCTAATCCAACTCCTACTGCTGCTACTTTTGGTTCTTCTTCTATATATACTCTTTTAGCACCAGTTCTTTCTGCAGCTTCTTTTATTGCATTTTTTTCTACTGTCGTTATATTTGAAGGACAACATATTAATATTCTTGGCTTGCTTAATATGTTTTTGCCATTTACCTTTTTTATAAAATAATTAAGCATTGCTTCTGTTAAATCAAAATCTGCTATTACACCATCTTTCATTGGTTTTATGGCTTTTACTTTACCCGGTGTTCTTCCTAACATTTCATGGGCTTCTAACCCAACTGCTAATACCTTTTTTGTATCCTCATCTATTGCTACTACAGATGGTTCATTTAATACTATTCCTTCACCTTTTATATATATTAATATATTAGCTGTTCCTAAATCTATTCCAATCTCTTTTGAAAACATTTCTTCATCTCCTACGCATTTTTTAAATATTTTAATCTAGTGGATTCACCACCTTTTATATGTCTTGTTTTTATATGTTCTTCTAATATTTCGTTTATTTTATTATAAAGTTTTATATCTATATTATATAATCTTTCATTTAAATCTTTATGTACTGTACTTTTACTTACATTATATATTTTAGCAGTTTCTCTAATGGTACTTTTTGTATCTAAAATATATAGAGCTTCATTTATTACCCTTCTATTTATTCTAGAATTCATTTTTCCACCTCTATTAAAATATATAATTGTTGTATTTTTTTATTACAAAAAAAGGCATTACTGCCTATATTTCATTTAATTGTTTATCATATATTGCTTCAGGATTTATTACTTCACCTTTGCTTGTTATTTCAAAATGCAAATGATCACCTAAATTCTTTGATATATTACAAGATCCACTTGTTCCTATTTTTTGGCCTTGTGATACCGTGTCATTTTCTTTTAGTTCTGTTTCACCTAAGCATTGATATGAACCAATTAAATCATTTGAATGTCTTATTTCAACTATTTTACCAAGTATATCATCTTGTTTTACTTTTATTACAGTTCCTTCTAATATTGCTACTACATCGAATGTACTTCCTTTTCCATAATCAACTCCTGAATTTTGCAAATATGTGTTTTCATAAAAAATTAAAGAGTTTTCTTGATTTTGTTTTTCGCCTTTATAATCATAGAAATTTTGTACTATTTTTACATCCTGATCAGTATAAGGTCTTATAATTGTTTTCTTTTCACTAACAACTGGGACTATATCTTCTGCTATTGTTCCAGATGTAATATACGTTAGTGGATTTTTATTTACATTCAATAAGTTCTGTATTAGAAACATTAAACTTATTAACATAGTAATTGTAACTATACTATATATAACTGGTATAACAAATGGTTTTAATTTTTTTCTTGTTTGCATATTCTCACCTCATTATAAAGTTTGAACATTTTTAACAATTTTATACATCAGTTATATAAATTTTTTATTGTAGTTCCTTGATAATAGTGTTCTAGTATTTCTTTGTAATTGTATCCGTTGTTTGCCATTCCTTCTGCACCATATTGACTCATTCCCACTCCATGACCAAATCCTTTTGTTTCTACTACTACAGAATCATTTTCTATGTAGATATCAAAATAATTTGATTTTATTCCTAATAAGTATGCTACGTCTGTTCCTGTAAATTTTTTGTTATTTATTATTAGATTTTTAATTCTACCTGTTGTTGTTTCATTTAGGATATTTATATTTATTAAAGTGCAACCTGTAATATTTAGTTTTTTACAAAATTTATCTCTTGTAAATACATTTTTTTCTTTATATACTGGAGAAGTTTCTTCATCCCAATATGATGAAACGCTTTGTAGATATGCTACTTTTGTACCAAATATTTCTTCACTATTTTCTGTACTTCCTGTGCTTGTTGAAAAGAATAGAGTATCTGCATAAGTTCCTTTATAATCTACATATTCTCCTTTTGTCATTTCTTGTGCTTTTTTTACTTTTTCTATATATTTATTGTAATTAGTTCCCCAATTTGTTTTTAATGTATCATCATCTAAATAAACTTGATTCATCACTGTATCTACTACATCATATGTATTATTTTCATTGATTCTTCTTAGTGCATATGTTCTTGCTGCTACTGCTTGTGCTTTTAATGCCTCTAAGTTAAATGATACAGGCATTTCACCTGCTATTACTCCTTTTACATATTCTTCTAAATCAATTTTAATTATTTTGTTTTTAGAAGTTTGGTTTACTTTAATATACATTTTTTTTGTTTTATCTTCAGTATAAGATATTTCTGATTCATTATTTATTATATTTATTTCTTTTTTCAATTCTGGTTCTTTATATATTTTTAGTATGAAAAAAGAAGGTACTGCTAAAAAAAATAGTGTTATGAACAGCATCTTCTTCATTATATCCCCTCTTTTATTTTAGTATTTGTGAAGCTATATAAAAATCATATAAAAAATTTACTACTAAATAAGATATTGAGAATGTAAGTAATAAGTAAAATATTTTTATTTGAGTTATAGAACCCTTTTTAAAATATTTTTCTAAATTTATTGATATTAGAGTCCAAATTGTAATTGGTACAATAAATATGTACAAGTAAAATTTAATGCTCATCCTCATACCTCTTTATCATATCATTTCTTCTTTTGTACTTCTCTTCTTTGTCAACTTCTTCATTTGTAAATAAGATTATCATGTCTATTATATCATCTATTTTTTTGTTTGCTGAGATTGCTAAAACATTTGCATTATTATGTCTTTTTGCATATTTAGCATCTACTAAATTATCGATTTTAGCACACCTGATTCCTTTTACCTTGTTTGCCGCAATACTCATTCCTATTCCTGTTCCACAAAGGGCAATACCAAAATCCGCATAATTTTCTTTTATTGCCTCGCATAATTTAAACGCATATATTGGATAATCTGTTGAAGCATCATTGTATGTGCCATAATCAATTATAGTATATCCTTTTTCTTTTAAAATATTGGTAAGTTCTTTTTTTGTGTTATAACCTCTATGATCACTACATATTCCTATTTTCATTTTTTACCTCTTTCTTTTTCTTTTATTGTTGCATTTTTTTCTAAAGTTTTATTTTTATATTTCACATAAATTCTTGACATTAACTATTAACATAGTAATCACTACTATTATACTTATCTATCTTGTTAAATATGTCTAATAAATTTGATAATTTTTAGTTAATATCATATATACATATTATATCATATTAGTAAAGAAAAAAAGATAATTGCTTATCTTATTCTGTAAATCCATATTTTTTGTTAAATTGTTCAACCTTACCTCTTCTACCTGTATTCTTTAAATGTTGTCCTGTATAGAAAGGATGACATTCTGAACATTGTTCAACATGTATTTTTTCTTTTGTTGATTTAGTAGTGAATGTGTTTCCACATGCACATGTAACAGTTGAGTCAGTGTAGTTTGATTGATATTTACTCATATTCTCACTCCTTCCGCCATGACTAATAGTAATAGTCATAGTAATTCAATGCTTTAATATTATAACAAGTAATTTATTATTTATCAACAAATTTTTAATTTATTTACATTTCTTTTAATGTTTTTATTACTTTTTTTTCTATTTTTTCAATTATTTCTCTACTTATTAGTTTATATCCATCTATATTTGGGTAATGACTATCAACACTTGTAAATACCTGTGAATTATTTTTTAATATATTGTATAAATCAATATATATAATTTCCTCATCTTTTGATAATTCTATTAACTTATTATTAGCATATTTTATATATTTATCTATATCATCAGATACATTTTTATTTACATACGGATTATAGTAACCAAGTATAAATATATCTTCCTTACAATATTTTTTTATTATATCTATTAAATCATCTATATCTTCTATTAAATTATCTATGTATTTATACATTTGATAACTATCTAAGTTTTCATTTTGAAGTTTATATAGTAACTCATTTAAACCAGTTGATAAAGTTATTATATCTGCATGCATTAGTGCTTTTTTTATTGTTAATGGTTTGGAATCTTCTATTATTTCTATATTATCATTTATATTATTTATTATATCTGTAGTTCTTTTATCTTTATCAGAAAATTGTTTTGTATAAAACTCTAACTTGTCTATATCTTCTAAGTATTCTTTTATATAATCACTATATCCATAACCAATTTTATCATTTGCGTTCATTCCTCTTCCTAATCCATCACCTAGTGAAACGTAATATATTTTAGTATCTTTATTAGTTAAATATATAACTACTACTAATATCATTATTAACAAAACTAATACTCTTTTAATTGTTTTCATAAACACCTCCATAAAAAAAGAGATTATTATCTCTATATTATATTTCCTCTTTTTCTATTTTAGCACCTATATTTTTTAATTTTTCGATAATATTTTCATATCCTCTTAATACATGTTCTATATCGGATATTGTAGTTACTCCATCTGCTATTAATCCTGCAATTAACATACAAGCACCTGCTCTTAAATCTGTTGCTTTTACATCTTTACCTTTTAGTTTGGTTTTTCCTTTTATATATATTTTTCTTCCATCAATATTTATATCTGAACCCATCATATTAAGGTACTCTACATTTTTAAATCTATTTTCATATATTGTTTCTTCAATAGATGACATTCCGTCGCATTGTGTTAAGAGTGCAGTTATTGGTTGTTGTAAATCTGTAGGAAAACCAGGATATCCTTCTGTTTTTATATTTGTTGGTTTTAAACTTGTCGTTTGATTTACAATCAAATAATCTTTACCTTTCTCGTAATTAACACCTATTTCTTTTAATTTTTGTAAAAGTGAATCTATATGTTCTGGTATTATATTTTCTATTTTTAAATTCTCACCTAATAAAGACGCGATTATTATATAAGTACCTGCTTCTATTCTATCCGGTATAACATCAATTGTGGTTCCATGTAAATATGTAACACCAGTTATAGTTATTGTTTTTGTGCCTTTTCCTTCTATCTTTGCACCCATTTGATTTAAAAAATCTATAACATTGCCAATTTCTGGTTCTCTTGCAGCATTTGTTATTTCTGTTATTCCATCCACTTTAACTGATGAATATATTGCATTTATTGTTGCTCCTACACTTGGCATATCAAGATGTATATGTGCAGATTTCAATTTTTCTGCATATATATCATATTTATTTTCTTTTTCAACAATTGTTGCTCCTAATGCTTTAAATGCCTTCAATGTTTGATCTATTGGTCTTTTTCCTATATTACATCCTCCTGGAAAATACATTTCTACTTTATTATATTTTCCTAATATTGAAGACATGAAATAATAAGACGCTCTTAGTTTTTGAGACACTTCCATAGGTATTTCTTTATTTTGTATTTTACTTGCATCTATTGTTAAAGTGTTATTATTTCTGTTTATTTTTGCACCTAGAAATTCTAATATTTCTATTAAGGCATCAATATCAGAAATATTTGGAACATTATTTATTATAACTGGTTCATCAGAAAGAATAGCTGCTGGTATTAGTGCAACAGCGCTATTTTTTGCACCACTTATTTTTACTGTTCCTTTTAATTTGTTTCCCCCTCTAATTATTATTTTTTCCATACATCCTCCTGCTATAATCTATTTGAATTACCAAGTAATTGCAACTTGTCCTTTATATATTTTTTTATGTTAAATTCCCCAGATGAGATTATTTTCCTTGGATCATATGCATTTTTATTTTTTTCTAAATATTGTCTTACTGCCTTTGACCATGCAATTTGTAAATCTGTATTTATATTTATTTTACATATTCCACATTCTATTGATTTTTTTATATCTTCGTCTGTTAAATTTGATGAACCATGTAATACAAGTGGTAAATTTGTTTCTTCACTTATTTCTTTGATTGTTTTGAAATTTAAATTTGGTTTTACTTTGTATATTCCATGCATATTGCCTATGGCAGGTGCTAAAGAATCTACATTTGTGTTTTTAATAAGTGAAACACTATCTTGCTTTGTAGCACAATTATTTTTACAATTTATATTATCTTCAGTTCCTCCAATATTTCCAATTTCTGCTTCTACTGATACGTTATATTTGTGTGCATAATCCACTACTTTTTTTGTTATTTCTATATTTTTACTTAATTCATAATTTGATGCATCTATCATTACGGATGTGAATGAGGCATTAATTGCTTTAATGCAACTCTCTACACTTGTTCCATGATCTAAATGTAGAACTACTGGTATTGTTATATTTAAATCTTCAATTAAACTCTTTACAATATTAGCAACAACATTATATCCACCCATATATTTAATTGTACTTTCTGTTACTCCTAATATTACAGGGGATTTATTGATATTGCATTCTTCTAGTATATATTTAGTCCATTCTAGATTATTTATATTGAATTGTGGAATTGCATATTTGTGCTTTAATGCATGCTTTAATAATTCATTACTATTTTGCATATTCTCACTTCCTATATTTATATTATCACGAATAGCAATTTAAAACAAACAAAAAGTATTAAGTTTACACTTAATACCTTAACTTTAATTACTTTGTAATTCCTAAAGTTGCATCTCCGACTTGAATAGTATTGTTTAAATTCATTATTTCTTCTTGAGCCCTTTTTAATGCGCTTTTATTTTGAATATATATACCTAATTCATGTATGTTAGGATTTGCTTCTATTTTTAAATTTCTTTTTTCTTCTTCGCTAGAAATTCCTGCTAATGCAAGCATTTCGTCTTCTGTATATATTTTCTCTTTGCATCTTCCTTTTTCATCTTCATAAACACATTTATATTGAACTGTTCCATTTTTTCCTGGTTCTGGTAAATATAAATCTTTTTCTACATCATCTTGGAAATATTGTAAATATAAATCATATTCTCTTTTATCTGTTTCTGAAGATTCTCTTGTTATATAACTCCATTGTGGTATCATACCATTCATAAAATGGAATATTGATGAAGTAGTAAATCTACAACCCATAGATGAAGTAATGAAATCTCCTTTATTAATGGTTTCAAATTCATGATGCATAAATTCATCTACAGCATTTGTATATTCACGAGAGAAATTATTTATTTCATCATCACTTTCAATTATTTTACCATTTACTGGTTCTCCAATTGATTCGCTAACAACATTTCTTGATATTACAAATGCATTATTTATTATTGCTTTTTCTTTAATATTAGAAACATAGTCTGCTAGATTTATCATATCAACTGCTTTTGTTTCTGAATTTAAATTTCCTGCTATTAATAATTGAATTGCTTGTAATATTTCTGTTAAACGAGCATCTGCGTTTTGTTCACTCATGTACTCTAATTCTTTAGGATAAACTCCATTTATAAATTCTACAACTTCTACTGCTAAAGCTTCATCCCATTTAACATCAGATACTTGTTGATATTTTAATATGTATGCATTTTTATTCACTGTCTCTTGATGCAATTTTTTACCATCTTCTTGATATTTTTTATATTCTTCATCGTTTTGAGTTATGCTAGTTTCAGTTTTCTTATCATCTTCTGATGGCAATTCATTAGAATATGTTTTGTTATCTTTCGATAAGCCCTTTAAACCGTGATACAAACCACCTGTTAATATTACACCTGCTAAAGCTCCTGATAACACTTTTTTCCAAGTAGAATTATTTTTCTTTATTTGTTCTTCTTTCTTTTCTTCAGGTAATTTATCCCATTCTCCTATTATTTGTCTTTTAGTATAATCTTCTTGTTTATCTAATACTTCTCTTATTGTTTCTATATTTGAACCAGTAAATGTTCTTTTTTCTCCATCTTCATAAGTTACTATTGCTTTTCCATTTACTAACTCACATTTTTTGATTCTTTTCATATTTGCAATTAATTCACGTTCTGATTCTTCATTATAATCTATTATTGCAACTGGAGCATCCTCTGGTTTTTCTGTAAAATTATACTTAGCCAATTGGTCTTCATCGTCTACTATTGCTAATATTACTTTTTCATTTTTGTTATTTTCTCTTACTTTATATAGTAAGACATCACTATAATTATATTCTTTTTCTTGTAATGTTTTCATGACATATCCCCTTCCTTTTCGAAATATGTTCGATATTATACATATTTTTCCTAATTTGTCAAGTAATGTATAGATAATACAATTAATATTATACCACCTATTAACTTTGAAACATTGCCTATTTTACTGTTTATATATTTTCCTAAAAATAAGCCGGATAATGTAAATAATGAGCTAAATATTGTAAATGTTAATGCACAAACAATATGATCATTATATATATTTTCTAAGCCAATTCCTGCAACAAAGCTGTCAATACTAACTAATAATGCAAATAGAACAATAGAAAATATATTAAATATTTTGTTAACATTTGTTTCATTTTTATCAAATATCATAAATAAACCTAGTATAAAAAACACTATAAATGATATGTATTTTGGATTAAATATTACAAATTTTAAAATTATTTCTGCAATATACATTCCTATAATCGGCATTATAAAATGAAATATCCCTACTGTTACTGATATCATTAACATTTTTTTATAACTAAAATTCAATGTTCCTAAGCATAATGCTAGTGAGAATGCATCCATACTTAACGCAATTGCTAGCGCAATTACTAATATCATAATATCACCTGTATAATTCTATGTTTCTTATTTTATAAAAATACAAGTTACTTATTTTTATTATATCAAAAAATTTGAAAAATAACTATTGTTATGATTCAAATTTTTTTGCGTTTATTATATTATATGTAAAGAATTATAAAATACTTTGTGTTTGTTTTTGTTTGTTTTATTTTTAATTAATTTTTAAATTATCCTCCTTTCACTATTAATATTAAACAAGTTTTGTGAAATCTATATGAAGATAATTTAAAATTTTTATTATTTTTTATTTTTTGTAAATACAACGTAAAATGTTGTGCCTTTTCTAGATTTTGAAATAACCCCATATTTTAATTTATGTTTATCTAAAACATTTCTATGATTCAATTACAATTGCCTTTGATTTTGATTTCAATAATCAAACCTTGATTGATGTAGGAGCTGGTGCTGGTTTTCCCTCAGTTCCTTTAAAAATCCTTTATCCAAATTTAAAGATTACAGA
>URRF01000029.1 GCA_900550145.1 uncultured Mollicutes bacterium | reverse complement strand
GAATAGACCTTTAATTTCTACTTCTACTGTTTTATCTGCACCTTTCTCATTATCAGCATCAAATAAATTAGATTTTATTTTTATCTTATCTCCAACTTTAAGATTATTTTTTTCAGCTAAATCTTTATGCATTAAGATTTTATTTTTATCTTCATTTTCTAAATGCTTTCCTTCTACTAATTTATATGCTCCTGATACAAATTTTGTTTCTTTTGATGAGTCGTTAACCCCAGTTAACATAACTGTTCTTTTAAAATTCTTCGCTCTTTCAGGTGATTGATTCGCAAGAGTCTCTTGAGTTTCAATAATATCATAATCAACTAAATCTGCAACACTGTTTATTCTTTTTACATAGGAGTCTATACTATCTGTTTGAGATATCTTTTTAATATCTTCACCTTTTACATTTCCCCCACCTCTAGGTGTTCCTGGATTTACTTGTCTATTTATCTCCATAGAAAAACTATTTGTTATATTAGCAAATGTTTCTTTTGAAGCTCTGTCCGTAGCATCTTTAATAGATAAACTAATGAGACTCAAAGTTGACATAGATAAAATAACTAATATAATAATTAATGATTTTAAACTTTTTCTAGTTACATAAGCAAATGCATTTTTTATCATTATTCAACCTCCAAATTCATTTTATTTACTTTTTTCAACTTTTTACCACATAGTTCTAAAATAATATCCGCAGAATCTGCTACTTCCTTACTATGTGTTACAACTATTACACATTTATTTCTATCTTTAGCTAATGTCTTTAATATATTAATTATTTCTCCGGCTGTAACACTGTCTAGATTACCAGTAGGCTCATCAGCTAGTATTATTGGAGCATCTGATACCAATGCTCTGGCAATAGCTACTCTTTGTTGCTGTCCACCAGATAATTTCATAACATTTCTTTTTATTTGTTTTTTATCTAAACCTAGTTCAAACAAGATACTTTCATCTGCTGATTTATTTACTAATCTAATATTTTCAATCGGCGATAAATAATCTATTAAATTATAGTTTTGAAATACTAAAGATATATTATTTTTTCTATGATTACTATATCCTTTCTTTTGTATATCTTCATTCTTAAACAATATTTGTCCTGTTTTAGGTTTATCGAGTCCAGCAAGTAAGGAAAGAAGTGTAGATTTTCCTGTTCCTGACTTTCCTACTATCGCATAAAACTTCCCAAGTTCAAATTTTTGATTTACTCCTGACAAAACTTTTTCTTTAGAATTGGCATAACTATATGATACATTCTTTATTTCTAATATTTCCATCATTTTCTCCTAACTTATTTTTGATAATATTTCTTTTGGTTTTTTAATTAATATCATTAAACTTGCAATAATAACTGATAGAACAATAATTCCAATTAATATTCCGTAACTTTGCATGAATGTTATAAGATTTGAAATTAAATTATTGTTTTTAAGTAAGCTATCAACCATTATTGTTGAATCATCAGAATTCATAAATCCACCAACTATAATATTTAATATTACATTTCCTATAAACAATGATAATACCAAAGAAGGTAGTGATATAAATAATAATTCAAGTATAAATTGAGTTATAATTTTTATTTTACTTATACCAATTGATAATAATATTCCTATTTCATGTATTCTTTCTCTTAACCATAATATTAATATTAATGACAATACTGTTATTCCACCTATCATAATTGAATATGACATGATCTTAATAATATGTTTTATTTCATCTATAGACTCTAGTGTTTCTTCGAATACATGATTATCACTTGAAACACTATATTGTGACCAATCAATTTTAATTTTTTTAATTTTATTTAGTGCAACCTTTGTATTTTCTGAACTGTCTGAAAATATTGCAAGTTTATTAACAATTTTGTTATTTTCAGGTTTATTTAATGCTTTTTGACTTGATTCATAATCAATAAATACCATATTTTCACTAAAGTCTGATGATAAGCCAGTATATTTTTCTTGTTTTTTACCTGTGAATATTCCAATTATCTCAAACTCATATCCTAATTTCTTTTCACTATTATTAATATCAATTAATTCAAGTTTGATTTTATCATTAAGTTTTAGGTTGTTTTTTTCTGCAAGTTCATTATGAATAAGAATTTTTTCTCTATCATTATTATTAATATGTCTGCCTTTTATAATAGTGAAAATGCCACTACTAAATAAATTGTCCTTTTCACTATTATTAGTAGCTTCTACTGAAAGCATATTTTTGAACTCATCTGATAAATCATCTCGTTCTAT
The DNA here is from genome assembly GCA_900550145.1 of uncultured Mollicutes bacterium. GTDB lineage: Bacteria > Bacillota_I > Bacilli_A > RF39 > UBA660 > CAG-1193. Next base: position 12,288 of record URRF01000029.1, on the reverse strand, counting down.
TAATTGTGTTCCATCTACAACTTTGATGTTTGTAGTTCTAGCAAGTCCATCATACGTAGTGATAATTTCTTTTATTTCTTTTATATTATCTAATTCTTTAAACCGATTAGTTTCAAAAGTATCACCATTATTTTTAATTATTGATAATGATGTATTTGAAATCTTGTATAAGTTTTTTTCTAAATTATTTGTTGATTTTGTTATATTCAAACATGAATACAAACAAGAGAGAACTACTGTTAAAATAATAAATACTATAATTGTTCTATTTCTTTTTCTTAAAATATATGCTATAGCATTTTTTAGCATTTTATCAACCTCCTATCTTCAGATTTTTTGCTTAATAAAAGATATGGCAAAGCTTTTTTATAATATCAGCCATATCTTTTATTTTTTGCTTAAAAATGTAGACAGCCCAAATAATTGTATTATTTTTTTTAATTTTTGTCAATAAATCTAACAAATTTTTCTACCGAAATCAGTAAAAACTCTATTGTTTTCGGAAAATATATAATATATCTATAATTGAAATATTAAGGCAGAATACAATATGTAATTCATAAAGTATATTATTATATAAAAAGCGATTTTAAAACATTATATACTACACTGACTACCATTGAATTCCCTGCTTGATGGTATAAATATGTTTCAGCACACACTCTATATGCTCTTTCATATTCTTCATCTGAAAACCCCATTAATCTCCAAGCTTCTTTTGATGTGATTTTTCTAATTCTCATTCTAATCCTCCTCTACTAATATTTTAAAATTATCTGATGTATTATTTGCAGTTAATGTTGGTGCATACCCATTTTGTGAAAATACTCTTGAAGATTGAGCAAACTTGCATTTTTTGTCTTTTCCACACACACCGCCTATTTTATATTTATTTAAATCAATTTCATATTCTCTTGTTACATCATTTTTCTTAGTAAATATTATTTTATTTTCAGCTATTTTTTTGAAATCACCTGTAGTTAAATAGTATTTTTCATCAACATTTTTATCTAAAAAATCTATTAATTTTTTTCTGCATCCATTTCCTTCAGCAAAAGTAAAAACTTTTTTATTATCCAAAATAGCAACAAGAAAATATCTTTTTCTTGTTTGAGGCATGTCATATTTAGTTGCATCTAAAACTTTATCATACAAAGTATAACCTAAATTAATTAAATCTTGTTTAAATAACGATAGTGTTTCTCTAAAAGTTTTACTTGTAATGTTTTCTACATTTTCAAAAATAACATACCTTGGCTTGTTTTTTACTTCTCTTAAAAGTCTTATCATTTCCCATCCCAAACTAGATCTGGTTGAACTTTTTAAATCAAATCCTTTCATTTTACCCGCACAGCTAATATCTTGACAGGGAAAACCTCCTATCCATATATCGCAATAAGGTAATTCATTTCCTTTAATTTCAGTAATACTACCTATATTTATTGATTCATCAACATTGTGAACCGCACAATAACTTTTAATAGAGTTTTTATCTATTTCAGAAAAGAACTCTATTCTATAATCTTTAATTATTTTTTCTTCTTTTAATTTTTGAAAAGCTTTTTCTGGTGCTCCAATACCACTAAAAAAAAATACCAACTCTTATGGTACTCTTACTATAATTTTTATTTGTCATTTATAATTCCCCCTTTTTTAATTTTGACAATAAAAAAATAGATTTTATTCAAACCTATTTTACCTAAATCTTATAAATCTCTAGGATAATTCTGTTTATATTTAACATCATTAAATCCATAAACCTTTTTACATTCTTCGCAAATTAATGCTATAGTGTCATCACCATATATTTTGTAACCATCACCTTTTTGTAAAACTATATCATTAGAATTACATATTGGGCAGTGAGGGTTATTACTATCTAACCATGCTTCTTTTTTACTAAAAGCATCTCTGATTATTTCATAATTATTATATCCTAACTTTGGAACAAATTCTCCTGTAATAAAATCCTTAATTCTGCCAAACATAAATTCTATTTTATCTATTTGTTTTTCTGTATGAAAATGTCCACAATACCATTTTTTATAATTTAATTTTTTTTCAACTTCATCTAAAAATTTTTCTGTACTATAATCAACTTTTGACTGATCTACTCCAGACATAAATACCTCTCGAGGCATATATTTATATGGACAAGTGTGGCTCAATACAATGTCAATATCATTATTATTATTTTTAATTACTTCAAACACTCTTTTTTTTATATCATCATCTGGTTGTTCAGTTTCATACCAACAATACCCATATTTTATTCTATATTCTTTATCCACAGAATAAGCTCCACCTATTACTAATACACTTTTGTTATTTAAATTATAAATCTCTCCGTCTTTAGCAAATAATATATTCGGATATTCTTCTTCATAATATACTATACCATTATGAAATTCTTTATTTTTATATGTTTTTATTTTTTCAGGTCGTTCTTCATGATTTCCATGAACACAGAAAAACGTTATTTTACACTCTGATAATTCTTTTTTTAATTTATAATCTCTTGAATCATTAAAATAATTTATTCCTGCATCACCTAATATTATCATTAAATCGGATATATTTGTTTTCTCTTTTTTACAGAAACAACATACCTCGTAAAAATCAGCATGCTTATCGCCTGTTATATATATCATAATACCATCCTCCAGTTAAATTATATCGTATATTTTAAAAAAATCAGCATTTTATATTAAAACATTAAATAAAAAAAAATTTATTTAAAAAAAAAGATTTACCAAAATCAGTAAAGCCCTTATTTTGTAAGTATTTTTGAAGGTTTGTCTTTTGCTGTCCTAAAGATTCATTTCCATCATAAAATGGATGAATAGATTTAAATTGATAATGAATTAAAGCCATTTTAATTAATGGATCAACCTCATCATCGTTTTCATTAATATAATCTTCAAGATTTTTTAATAAATCACTAATTTCTTTTTCTTCTTGTGTTGGAGTATAAATAACTTCGCCAGTTTTACTATTAACTAATTTAGTTCCAGGATTTTTTCTTATGCCAACTTTATTGTGTTCAATCATTCCTTGAATTTTCACTAAAACATTAGTCGAAATAAATCCCTTTTCTTTTATAATTTCATATCCATGCAAAATAGCACTTCTATAATCAACAACTTCTTTAGCAGATTCATCTTTATATCCACTTTCTGTTAAAACTTTATAAATGCTATCATGAGTAGTAACTATGTTTTCAATTTCACTACCATTTATGTAATAGTATTTATTAAAATGTGTTGATTAGGAATAGAATTAGTAAATCCTTTTAATTCTGCAAGTGATCTAGAAGCTTCATTTAATGCTTCAAGAATTTTTGGTGTTTTTTTAACATATCTAAAAAGTGTGTTATATTTTTCTATTTTTAAAAAACTAGATTTCTATAATCTATGACGTTTATGACTAAAATTAGTTCCTCTCTATATTAAGTGACACAAAAGTTTTTTTACTATATAAAAAAAGGATTTTTATCCTTTAATCATTTTCGTTTATATAATTTTCATTTACTTCTTTATCTATTTGTGCATCTACATCATCATCAATTATTTGCCATTCATCTTCGTCATCTTCTACTAATATTTTTGCTTTTGTATCTCCTATAATTTCTATTCCTAGTTCTTTATCTATGTGAAATGAAATATTACCATCTACGATTTCAACTTTTGAACATGTTGGTTGTTTTAAACTTCTTACTATTACTTCTGTATCAGGAGTTATTTCACTATTTGCATTTGTTTTTACTATGCTTGTATTGCTGTAAGTTATTTTTTTGCTTATAACGTTTGTTTTGGTATCGTTGTCATATGAATACCAAATATTAACATCAAAAGATCCATCAATAACTATTTTACCTGAATTAGGGTAACCTTTAAAATTATGATTTATAACCCAACATCCTAAGACAGTAGTAGGTGCAATTTCGGGTGTTATTGTGTAAACATCGTTAAAACTTTTTTTACCCTTTCCTATTACTGCTTTTGTAACAATTTCCTTATAACTTGACATTCTATTCCTCCTCATTTTAATTTATGATATTTGTATAAAAAAAGTGCCTATATATTTTCTAATCTTACAATAATTACATCTTCACCAAATTTTTCTATTTGATTAAATCTAATATCAAGTTCTCCTCTTTGAGAAAATATATTAAATGAAAATCCAGATCTTTCTACAACTAATGCATCAACAGCACCATTTGATTCATTTATCTTAACATCTACTATATTTCCTATTTTAGTTCCGTCATTTATGTTTATTATATCTTTTTTTTGTAAGTCAGAAATTCTCATATAGTTCACCAATAAATATTATTATTTAAAATGAGTTTTTATGATTATTTGATAAATTTTTTTATGTTTGAAATAGCGTTTTTTTCTAATCTAGATACTTGTGCTTGACTTATACCTATTTCTTCACTTATTTCTACTTGTGTTTTTCCCATAAAAAACCTATCTATAAGTATTTTTTTCTCTTTTTCTTGCAATTCTTTTATTGCATCTTTTAGATATATACTAATATCCCAACTATTAATATTTTCTTTTCTATCTTCTAATTGATCTGATAAATATATAGTATCTCCTCCATCATTATAAATTGGTTCATACATACTTACTGGATCTCTCAATGAATCAATAGCTAAAATAACGTCCATTTCTTCTACTCCTAAGATATCTGCTATTTCTTTATTAGTGGGTTCAATACCATTTACAGTAGTTAATTCATCTTTTATTCTTAAACTTTTATATGCAATATCTTTTATACTTCTTGATATTCTAATACTGTTATTATCTCTTAAATATCTTTTTACTTCTCCTAATATCATAGGAACTGCATATGTACTAAATTTTACTCCGTGGGATAGATCAAAGTTATCTATTGCTTTTATTAAGCCAATGCATCCAATTTGGAATAAATCATCCATATTATCAGTTCTATTAGTAAATTTTTTTAACAAACTAAGGACTAGTTTTAAATTACCATTTACAAGTTCATTTTTTGCACTTTTATCACCACAATTTAATCTAAAAAATAAATCCTCCATTTCTTTATTACTTAAAACTTTAATATCAGAAGTATTAATACCACTTATATCTACTTTACCTTTAGCCATAAAAAACTCCTTTCATACCATATATTGATATGAAAAGAGTTCTTTTATTCAAAAAATTAATTACTGCATGTTCCATTATATTCATTTACTTCAATATTTTCCATATCAAAAGTTTTAATGGCACACCATTTTTCATCATGAATTGCTAATTTGGAACCAATGGACGTTACTTGTATAGTACCTTCTATACTAGATTTTTTTGTTGCTCCTAATTCAATTAGTGTAGTTTCTCCTTCTATCAAAGTATAAGTATGTTCATTTTCTCCTAAATCTAATGTTTTTCTTTCTGCTATATCTAATAATTTTTTTACACTTACAGTAAAACTATTCTTTTTTGATTTACGTATTGTATTTTTAAAAGCAGGTGCTCCAACTATTAGTATTATTGCTAATATCACTATTACTGCAAGTAACTCTATTAATGTAAATGCATTCTTTTTCATTCTTTTCCTCCTCGTAATAATTTTTATTTGTTAATTTAGTTCATTAAATTTTTTAGTACCTAATTTATCAATGTAAATGTAAGATATAATTATTAAAATAAATACTGATAGTGATACAATTTGTACATACATATTACTCTTAACATTGAAATATATTGCAAGTGGTATAATTGCTAATATAAGATTTACAAATATTGATATCATAGATGCTATACTTTGTTTTATTACATAAATTTCGTTTTTGAAATCAAATCTAGGAAAATGTAAATTTATTATTAATCCAAGTATAGATGTAAGAACAGCATATAGTATTGGTAATATATACATAAATATAACTGCATTTAAAGGTGGTTTTATAACAAGTGAGATTATGGTTGAAGATATTAATATTGGAATAACTGTTACTGTTAAATTAACCATAATTTTACTTTTAAATATATCTATTGGTTTAACTGGTATAGATTTTATAATCCATAAGTTTTTACCTTCTAATGATATTGATGCTTGTGTTGTTACGCTTAGTGATACAAATAATGAAATTACAAATGGCATAACTGATGATACTATTTTAGATAATGTTGGTATTTCAATAATTTGTCCTATTTTATCTACACCAAATATTAAAAGCCCAAAACTCATTATGATAAGCATAACTGATCCCATAATAGTATTTGTAACATACATTATTGATCCAAAATATCTTTTTATTTCTTTTTTGTATAATGCAAATAATTGGTTACTTTCTTTTAATTTGCCTAATTTATAATTAGCGTTTTTTCTTTCTGTTTTAAGTTTACTATTTATACTTACATAATATTTAGTTAATATTTTAGTAAAAATTATAAATATTAATATTGGTAATAATGTATATATTAATAAAGAGATTAAATCATTATTACTAATTATTTTTAAATATGTATTAGTTAATGGATAAATATTATTCCACATATTTATTATATTTTTACCAAAGTTAGCATAATCTAATGAATTAATACTATTTGTATTTGAAGTTATGTAATACATAAATATAAATGATAAAATATAAATTATATAGTTAATTAAATTTTTTCTTTTAAATCTAGATGTTATTGCTGTAATTAATGAACCAATAATAGTTGCTATTACTGTTGGTAGTATTGGTATTATAAATAATGTTATAAAAAATAATATATTAAATATAAGTGTTACTTTTACTTTTGATAAAAATACTATATAAGAAGGTATCATAAATAAAATAGTATATAGGAAGTTAAGGAAATATAAGCTTAATATTTTACTAGTAATTATTTCTTCTTTTTTTACAGGTAAACTCATAAGTAAATCATAATCTTTGAAATTAAATATTGTTCCATTTACTTTAAATATATTAGTAGCAAGTATAAACATAGATGAGAACAACATAAATAATGTTAAAAACATGTAAGGAATATTTAGCATTATAAATCCATCTATCATTCCTAATCCTAACTGATAAATTATAAATGCAAGATATAAGAATGCAATTATAAATATAATTAAACCCTTATTAGAATTTTTTTTGAAAGTACCTAACAAGTTTATTTTAGTTAATAAAAATAAATTATTCATTTACTAACTCCAAAAAAATATCTTCTAAACTCTTATCTTTAACTATTTTTTTCATTTCACCACTTATAACTATTTTTCCTTCTTTTATAATAGCAATCTTATTACATAGTTTTTCAGCTACTTCTAATATATGAGTTGAGAAAAAGAATGCACAACCTTCTTTACATTTTTCTTTCATTATTTCTTTTAATAAATGTGTTGCTTTTGGATCTAATCCAACAAATGGTTCATCTAATATATATAATTTTGGTTCATGTATTAAAGCAGATATTATAGCAAGTTTTTGTTTCATACCATGAGAATATGATGAAATAATATCTCCTAAATTTTTTGTAATTTCAAATATATCAGCATATTTCTTAATCAATTCTTCTCTTTTTTCCACACTTATACCATAAACATCGGCTATAAAATTTAAGTATTCAATTCCTTTTAAATGATCATATAAATCTGGATTATCAGGAATATATGCAATATTCTTTTTACATGCAATAGGATTATCTTTAATAGAGATTCCATCAATTAAAATATCGCCTTTTTCAAATGAAAGAATACCTACAATAGATTTAATAGTAGTTGTTTTACCAGCACCATTGTGTCCAACAAAACCAAATATATCACCATTATCAACTTTTAATGATATATCATCTACTACTATTTTATCATTAGAATAGCTTTTGCTAAAGTTTTTTATCTCAAGCACATTATTCACCTCTATATCATTATATCATTTTTTATATATTTTACGAAAAAAATTCACTATTTAAAGTGAATTTTAACATACTGCACCTGATACATATCCTTCTATAGTTTCTATAGTATCTATGACTACTTTATCATTTTCTATACTTAAATTAAATTTTCTTATTGTATCAGAACTTACAAATTTTCCATCAGATGCAGTAATACAATTACTACCCCAAAAACTTAGTTTGTTATTTTCAAACTTTATATTTTCATATATATTTAACTGATTTTTACACAAATTATCTTTACATAAACTCTGACCTTTTTGTATTATATTTTGTTTTCCAATACATTTATTATTATTAAATACAATCAAATTATAACTTCCAGATACATTAAGTAAAATTCCTAAATATTTAGAATCAAAAACATATACCGTTGCATCTATATCATTATTACTAAATGAATTAATTTTTTCTATTAATTCATTATCAATATAAATTGATAACTCCATACTAGAAGATTCACTTACCAACTTAATACTATGTTTCTTATTATTATAAATTGCTGATAACTCTTTAGTAACACCATTTTTATTATCAATAACATTATCATTTTTATCTTTATCAACCACTCCACTATTTTTGTTATAATCATTGTTCTTATTATCATATATAAACATTTTATATGATAATAAACCAATTATTATTAATCCAATTATTATTGCTATTATCAATAATACATCAGTAACACCATTTTTAGATATATTATTAAATTCATTATTCATAAAATCCCTCCTAAGCTAATTCAATTATAATGCAAAATTACTCAAATGTAAATTTTATTATACATTCTATATAAAGTTTACATGTATATTAAAAGATAGAATATCAATCTTATTCTATCTTTATATATTTATTCTGATACTACTTCTACATTACCTTCACTAGTTCTAACTGTACCAGTTACAAAGTTATAACCAGTATTATAATAATTTGATACTATTTTTCCCCAATTAAAACTTTTTCCTGTTTTATTTATTATTTTTGTTAAATTTGGATTAGATGAAGTAGTTTTATAAAATGCACGTTCACCTATACGTGTAACACTACTTGGTATAATTACACTTGTTAGTTGTGCAAATAAACATCTTTTTGATGTTTAAACTTTTACAATATTTTTTAGTCGTTTTATAACTTTCTTTTCTATTCTTGATATATAGCTTTGACTTATTCCTAACATATCAGCAACATCTTTTTGAGTAACTTCTTCATTACCAAATAATCCATATCTTAGTATCATTATTTTTTTATCTCTTTCATTTAGTTTTTCTATTTCTTCTATTAATATTTTTCTTTCTATTTTATCTTCTAATTCTTTTGTAACGATATCTGAGTCAGTTCCTAATACATCTTCTAAGTGAAGTTCATTTCCATCTGCATCATAACTAAGTGAATCTTCAAATGATATTTCTGTTTTTCTTTTTTTGTTTTTTCTTAGAAACATAAGTATCTCGTTATCAATGCATCTTGAGGCGTAAGTGGCAAGTTTTATGTTTTTGCCCATTTTATATGTATTGATTCCTTTTATTAATCCAATTGTACCTATACTAACTAAATCTTCTAGGTCTATGTTTGTATTTTCGTATTTTTTTGCTAGGAATACAACTAATCTTAGGTTATGTTCTATTAGTTTATTTTTTGCTATTTCATCTCCAAAAGATGCGAGTTCTAGTGTTTCTTCTTCTTCTTCTTTTGAAAGGGGTTCTGGTAATATATCACTACTTCCTACGTAGTAAACTCCTCTTTTAAATAGTTTACTTAATAGTTCTTTTATTTTTTTTATCATTGTTCATCCTCCAATAATTTATTATTTAAAATACAATCTATTCCATCTATACTAATATTATTCATAGATAGTCCAACTAATACATTTTTGTATTCTTTATTATCAATTTCTATTTTTAATACTTTTATGCATCTTAGTAAACCATTATTATTTATACTATTGTAAGGTACAAGTAATTCTTTTTTGTTTGTTATATATTTTTTTATTTTTTCGTAATTAACTAATATAATTGGTCTTTTTTTATAGGGATCTACTAAGTTATTTCCTGTATCCATATATCCATTTAATGTAATACATGTATTAGTTTTAAAATATATGTCAACTTTATAATATTTAGAATAACTTGTTTTAATACTTTTTAATTCTTTTACGTAGATATATGTAAGTATCGGTGTAATAATTAGTAATATAATAAAGTTTATGCTAAATCCGTTATGATAAAATATTATTCCGTTATTTTTATAACTAAACTGAATATTGAAGAAGTATAATGCACCTCCTAGTGCAATACTAGTTAAATATAGGAATGAAAAGTTTTTTAGGGTATATCTAATATCTTTGTAACCAAATGTGGTTATAATCATTAGAAAAGCGATTATAATTTTTAAGAAAAATAAGAGTGATACACTTATATTAAAAAATAGGAAGATAATAGAAATTCCACCAACTAGCCCCCCTAGAATTAATCTATATATTTTTGTATGTCTTCTTAATATAAGTGATACGCTTAGTAATAATAGGAAGTCAAAGAATATATTTAATAAAAATATTACATCAATATAGACTTTCATAGTATCACCATTTTTATGATATAAAAAAATAGACAATTATTATGTCTATTTTTAGAATGCACATCCAGAATTTTTTATTTTGTTTACTGCAATTATGTGTTCGTTGTAAGTGGTTGTAAATACTGTTTTACCACTTTTGCAATCTGCAACAAAGAAATAATAGTTTGAGTTTGTTGGATTTATCACTGCATTTATAGATGATTCTCCTGGATTACTTATTGGTCCGATTGGAAGTTTACCAGCCATTTTTGGTAATCTTGTGTTGTATGGACTATCAAAATCTATATCTGATTGCCATAATACGGGGTCACTCCCCATATCTTTTTTTACTGCATAATAAGTAGTTACATCACTACCTAAATTCTGTCCACTTTTTAATCTATTGTTAAATACACCTGCTATCATAGATCTATCATTATCGTATTTTCCTTCTAATTCAACAATAGATGCGAGTGTCATAAATTCATGAATATTTAATTTTTTGCTTTCTATTTCATTTCTGTTTTTGGAAAGTATTTTATCTGTTTGATTAAGTAATTTTTCAAATATGGTTTTAACACTTACATCTTTATTTTCAAAATAATATGTTTCGGGAAATAAGTAACCTTCTAATGGATAATATATTCCACTACTTTTTATGTCATTTGTTAAAAACCAATATTTGTTTATTAATGAATCAATATAAGAAGTATCTTCTAGTAAATTAAATACATCACTTTCTTTATTATTAGTATTTTTGGCTATTATTTTAGCATAATCTCTTATATTTTGTCCTTCTTTAAAAGTTAAGATTATATTGTTTTTATCAGTTACTTTTCCATTTGCTATTGCTTTTATTATATCAATACTACTCATTGATTTATTTAATTCATATTCTCCTGCTTGCATGTTATAATTAGTTAATTTTATATATATTTTTGAAAATAACTTATTTCTAATTAGTTCTTTTTCTTTTAGTGTATTAAGTATATTATCAACGCTCATACCACTTTCTATTTTTATATCTATATTGTTTTTATTATTTTTATCAACACTTCTTAGATTGAAAAAGAAAAGACTTGTTCCTAATCCAATTAATATAAATATACATATTATTATAAATATAAATAATAATATTATTGATTTTGATATATTTAATAATGGTGAAGATTTAATATTTAAAGAGTGTAACAGTGATAATTTAAAAGAGTGTTTGAAAGAGTATATTTTAAAATATCAATTTATGAATATCAATAAATTTCAGGTTCTAGCACCAATTTATAAGGGTGATAATGGTATTGATGATTTAAACTATTTTATTCAAGAATTAATTAATAAAAGAAGTGTTAGTAAAAATGAAATTTTATTTAATGGTGTTATTTATAGACAAGATGATAAGGTTTTACAGTTAGTAAATAATATTGAAGAAAATATATTTAATGGTGATATAGGTAAAATTTTAAGAATTGAAAATAAAAAATCAAAAGCGATGACAGTTGATTTTGATACTAATTGTGTAAGGCTAACAGCATCTAATTTTAGTGATTTAAAACTTGGATATTGTATAAGTATTCATAAAGCTCAAGGTAGTGAATTTGATGTTGTTATAATACCTGTATTAAATAAATATAGCATTATGTTATATAAAAAACTTATTTATACTGCTGTAACAAGAGCAAAGAAAAAATTAATTTTAATCGGGGAGTTATCCGCTTTAGAAAAAGCTATTTTAAATGATAAAGAAAATATTAGAAAAACATCTTTAAAAGATTTTATTATTTCATGCATGAAATAATAAAAACAGTAAATAATACTTTTG